>NZ_BLKW01000002.1:1040426-1387234 GCF_010723305.1 Mycobacterium botniense
CCGTCGGCGCGCTCGGCGAGCCGCTGTGCCATCTTGGCGGCGGTGTCCTCGTCGAGCGTGGGCAGCGGATTGAAGATGCCGCCCGGGGACTTGCCGGTGACAATCGCCCAGGTCGCGAACGTGACCCGCTCGGCGGCGTCGCGCGGCGGCACATCAGAGCTCAGCGCCTCGGCGACCGCGCGCTGGTTGAGCGCCTGCGCGGCACCGGCCAGATTGGGCTGCGCGGCCGGACCCGACGGGTCCGTGGGCGGCGGCGGGACCGGTTGTGCGGCCGGGCCCGACGGGTCCGTGGGCGGCGGCGGGACCGGCGCATCCGGTGCCGCCGCTGCCGAATCCGGTTGAGCCGCCGGTGTCTGGGTCGCGGCCGTTTGGGCGCTGCTGAGCAATTCGGCTTGCTCTTTGGCGATCTCTTCGGCCGTCTTCGTCTTCTGGTATTCGTGCAGCTGCTGCACCTCGTCGCGGTGCTCGATCGCGTATTCGATCAGCTTCTCGACGTTGTAGAGGTTCGCGTCACGCACGGCCTGCAGTTGGATGGGCGGCAGGTCGAAGTCGTATTCGACACGGTTTTTGATGCGCACCGCCATCAGCGAATCCAGGCCCAGCTCGATCAGCGGCACCTCCCACGGCAGGTCTTCGGGTTCGTAACCCATCGCCGCTGAGACGATCGTGGCAAGCCGCTCGTGCACCGTTTCCCCGGAATCCGGTGACCATTTGGTGAAGCCGGCCGGCATGTTGCGCAATGTCAGGCTGTCGCGCAGGGTCTCGGCGTCCGGCTCGGCCTCAGCCGGCGCGGTCGCGGCTTCGGTGGTCTCCGTCGGCGCGGTCGCAGCGGTGATCACCGTGCCGGCACCCACCGCAGCCGGCAACCCCGCCACCTGGCCGGCCCTGCTCACCAGCGCGTCGTAGACCAAAGTGAAGGACTCATCGATGCGGGCGTGCACCTGCACCGACGCCCCACCGGGATAACGGGCCAGCGTCGTCACCAGCCGCGCACCCGCACCCGGTACCGCCCGCTGCTCTGCCGCGATGAGCTGGGCATCCGGAAGTACCTGCGCGGCAGCTGCTTTCACCAATTCAGTGAGGTTGGTTTCACCACGCGGCGCGTACTCCCACACGTGCCGACCGTCGGGCAGCGCGACGTGGGTGCCCGGCATGATCACCGAGCCGTCGCCGGCGAAATGCGCGTCGAGCCAGTGCTCTTTGCGTTTGAACCGGGTGGGGGGAATGTTGGCGTAGTCCTCGGGGCCTTTCGCGCGAGTGAACAACGTGCGCATGTCCAAGTCGTGACCGTGCACATACAGCTGCGCCATCGCGGCGGTCATCGAGTCGACTTCATCCTGCTTACGCGCGAGCGTCGGGATCAGCTGCGCGTCAGGTAATCCCGCCGCGGCCGTCGTCAGGCCCACCTGCATCAGCGCCACCGGGTTGGGTGCGAGCTCTAAGAAGGTGGTGTGCCCGCTGTCGACGGCGTTGCGGATGCCGTGGGTGAAGTAGACCGAATGCCGCAGGCCCTTCTTCCAGTATTCGACGTCGTGGATGGTCTCGCCGGGCTTGATGTAGCGGCCCTCGTGCACGGTCGAGAAGTACCCGATGGTGATGGGATGCGGCCGGATACCTTGCAATTCGGCGGACAGTTCGCCCAGCAGCGGATCCATCTGCGAGGTGTGGCTGGCGCCCTTGGTCTGAAACTTGCGGGCGAATTTGCCTTCGGCCTCACAGCGGGCGATGATCGCGTCCACCTGCGCGGGCGGACCGCCGATGACGGTCTGGTTGGGGGCGGCGTAGACGCAGACTTCCAGATCGGGGAAGTCGGAGAACACCGTTTTGATCTCCTCGGCAGAGTATTCCACCAGCGCCATCAGCCGGATGTACTCGCCGAACAGCATCGCCTCGCCCTCGCCCATCAGATGCGAGCGCGAGCAGATCGCGCGGGTGGCGTCCGCCAGCGACAACCCGCCCGCCAGGTAGGCCGCCGCGGCTTCGCCCAGCGACTGGCCCACCACCGCCGCCGGTTTGGCGCCATGGTGGCGGAGCAGCTCGCCCAGCGCAACCTGGATCGCGAAAATGGTGACCTGCGTGGTCTCGATGCCGTAATCCTTCGAGTCGTCGAGGATCAGCTCCACGATCGAATAGCCGCGCTCAATCTGCACGTAGGCGTCGACCTTGTCGATCCACTCGGCGAAGACCGGGTTGCGCAGGTAGAGGTTCTTGGCCATCTTGCGGTGCTGGGCACCGAACCCGGCCAGCACCCATACCGGCCCGCTGGTGACCGGCCCGTCAGCCGAATACACGTTCGGCGCCTGCTTGCCCTCGGCGACCGCGCGCAGACCCTTGATCGCCTCCTCGTGGGTGCGGGCCAGCACCACCGCGCGTGAACGCCCGTGGTTGCGCCGTGACAGCGCCCGCCCGATCGACTCCAGCGATGATGCTTGTCCTTCAGGGCTTTCCATCCAGTCGGCCAGCTCCGCGGCCGCGGTTTTCTTGCGGGACGTCAGAAACGCTGAAACAGCCAGCGGCACAAGCGGAGTCACAGGCTCTGCGGCTTCCAGCTCCTGCAGCGCGATTTCCTTGAGCCGTTTGGCCTCCTCAGTCAGCCCCGGCAGCTCGGGCTCGTCCGCCGCTGGCTGCTGCTCGATGAATTCGCCGTACTCGTCGAAACGCACCCCGGTTGCGGGTGCCTCCGGGGTCGCGGGGGCTTCCGGTTGGGGCTCCGGCTCGTCGCGCTCGATCACGTCGCGGGGCAGCACTTCCCGCAACACCATGTGCGCGTTGGCGCCGCCGAACCCGAAACTGGACACCCCGGCAATCGCATACCCGCTGTAGCGCGGCCAGTCGGTGACGGTGTCGGCCACCTTCAGATGCAGCGCGTCGAAGTCGATGTGCGGGTTGGGCCCGGCGTAGTTGATCGACGGCGGCAGCTTGTCGTGCTGTAAGGCCAGCACCATCTTGGCCAGGCTGGCCACCCCGGCGGCCGATTCCAGGTGCCCGATGTTGGTTTTGACCGCACCCAGCAACGCGGGCTTGTCGGCGGGGCGGCCCTTGCCGACCACGCGCCCCAGCGCTTCGGCCTCGATCGGGTCGCCGAGGATGGTGCCGGTGCCGTGTGCCTCGATGTAGTCGACGGTGCGCGGGTCGATGCCGGCGTCTTTATAAGCGCGGCGCAGCACGTCAGCCTGGGCGTCGGGGTTGGGGATCAGCAGGCCCGAGGAGCGCCCGTCGTGGTTGACCGCGCTGCCGGCGATCACCGCCAGGATCTGGTCACCATCGCGGCGGGCGTCGTCAACCCGTTTGAGCACGAGCATCCCCGCACCCTCCGAGCGGGTGTAGCCGTCGGCGTCGGCGGAAAACGACTTGATCCGCCCGTCGGGAGCCAGTACCCCGCCGACCTCGTCGAAACCCACCGTGATCACCGGGGTGATCAGCGCGTTCACCCCGCCGGCGACGGCCACGTCACACTCGCCGGACCGCAGCGCTTGCACGGCCTGGTGGGTGGCGACCAACGAACTCGAGCAGGCGGTGTCCACCGCCACCGAGGGGCCACGGAAGTCGTAGAAGTAGGACACCCGGTTGGCGATGATCGAGTGCGCGTTGCCGGTGATCGCGTACGGGTGAGTGACGGTCGGGTCCGACATGGCCAGGAAGGCATAGTCGGTGACCGAGGCGCCGATGAACACCCCGACAGCCTGGCCGCGCAGACTCGACGCCGGGATCCGGGCGTTCTCCAGGGCTTCCCAGGTCAGCTCCAGCGCCATCCGTTGCTGTGGGTCGATGTTGTCGGCCTCGGTCTTCGACAGCGCGAAGAACTCCGAATCGAAGCCCTTGATGTCTTTCAAATAGCCGCCGCGGGTGCGGGCCCGGGCGACCCGCTCGGCGATGCGGGGTTCACCGAGGAACTCCGACCAGCGGCCCTCCGGCGGGTCGGTGATTGCGTCGCGGCCCTCCAACAGCGCCTGCCAGGTTTCCTCCGGGGTGTTCATATCCCCGGGGAAACGGGTGGCCAACCCCACCACGGCGATATCGACCCGGTCGGCCGGCCCGGGGCGCGACCAGTCCTCGTCGTCACCGGTTTCGACCACCGCGGGTTCGCCCTCAACGATGTAGGTGGCCAGCGAATCGATGGTCGGGTGCTGAAAGGCCACCGTCGCCGACAGCGTGACCCCGGTGCGGTCTTCGATGTCAGCGGCCATCGCCACGGCATCGCGTGACGACAGACCCAACTCCACCATCGGCGTGGATTCGTCGATCGTGTCGGGGGACTTTCCGGTGGCGTTGCCCACCCACTCGCGCAGCCAGCGCCGCATCTCGGCGACTGTCATATCGGTGCGCGCGGGCCGTGACGCGGGGGAGTCCACCGCTGAGGTCACCGGATCTGAGTTCACCGGAGAAGTGCCGGAATCAGCCATACTCATCATTTGGCCTCGTCAGCGAAAACGGTGGGGGATGCGACGCCGCGGCGCAGGCTGCCGTCCAGGTAGGCGGCACGACAAGCACGCCGCCCGATCTTGCCGCTGGAGGTGCGCGGGACGGTTCCGGCCTGCACCAGCAGCACATCACGCACGGTGACGCCGTGCCGGACGGCGATGGCCGCGCGGATGTCGTCGGTGATCGGCTGGGGATCGAGTTTGTGCGCGCCGGGAGCGCGTTCGGCGACGATGACCAACTGCTCGGAGGTGTCGTCAGGATCGTAGGTGAGCCCGCTGTGCGGGTTGTCGAACACCTCTCTGGGCAGCTGGTTGGCCGGCACCGAGAAGGCGGCGACGAAGCCGGTGCGCAACGCCCGGCTGGCTTCCTGCGCCGAGAACTCGAGGTCTTGGGGATAGTGGTTGCGGCCGTCGACGATGACCAGGTCTTTGATGCGCCCGGTGATGTAGAGGTTGCCCTGGTAGAAGGTGCCGTAGTCGCCGGTGCGCACCCACAGCCCGTCGTCGGGAGCGCCTTCGGCGTGTGAGGGGCTGGTCCGCGACTTGAGGATGTTCTTGAACGTCTCCTGGGTTTCCTTGTCGCGGTTCCAGTACCCGCTGCCCATGTTGTTGCCGTGCAGCCAGATCTCGCCGATCTGGCCGTCCGGCAGTTCGCTGGCTGTCTCCGGGTCGACGATGGCCGCCCATTCGTCGATGCCGATCTTGCCGGTGGACACCTGGGCGACGGCGTTGGGCGCGTCAGCATCGACCTCCACGAAGCGGTGGTTGTTGAGCGCCTCCCGGTCGACGTAGATGATGGTGGGCGCCTCGGACATCGGGGTGCTCGAGACATACAGCGTCGCCTCGGCCAACCCGTAGGCGGGCTTGATCGCGGTGTCGCGTAACCCGAACCGCCGGAACGCGTCATGGAACTTGCGCATCGATGCGACCGAGATCGGCTCGCTGCCGTTGAGGATTCCCTTGACATTGCGAAGATCCAGCGGCGGCTCGCCGTCTTTGGGCACACCACGCACGGCGGCGTGCTCGAACGCGAAGTTAGGCGCAACGGAGTAGACCTCGCCGTTGTCGTTCTCGTCCTGGCGCGCCATGGCGCGCAGCCAGCGGATCGGGCGGCGCACAAAGGCGGCCGGTGTCATGAACGTATTGGACTGGCCGAGCACCGGTGAGAGCATGATCGCGATCAGACCCATATCGTGGAAAAACGGCAACCACGTCACACCACGATCGCCCTCTTTGCCGTCAAAGCTGTATAACACCTGGACCACGTTGGTGGCCAGATTCAGGTGGGTGATCTCCACGCCGGTCGGGACACGGGTCGAGCCGGAGGTGTACTGCAGGTAGGCGATGGTGTCCGGATCGGTGTCATCGGGGGGTTGCCAGGTGGCGGCGACCTCATCGGGTACCGCGTCAACAGCAATGATGCGGGGTCGTTCTTTGGCGGGACGGGTGCGGAAAAATTTGCTCACCCCCTCGGCGGAATCACTTGTGGTCAGAATCGCTGCGGGAGTGCAATCGTCGAGTACGGCATGAAGCCGGCCAACGTGACCCGGTTCCGCCGGATCGAACAGTGGTACCGCGATCCGCCCGGCGTACAAGGTGCCGAAAAAGGACACGAGGTAGTCCAGATTCTGAGGGCACAGGATGGCGATGCGGTCCCCGGGCTGGGTGACCTGCTGCAGACGGGCACCGACTGCCCGGTTGCGGGCGGCGAAGCGGGCCCATGAGATATCCCGCGCGACGCCGTCCCGCTCGGTGGAGTAATCGAGGAACCGGTAAGCCAGCTTCTCCCCGCGGACCTTCGCCCACCGCTCCACGTGACGAACCAGATTGGCATTCTCCGGAAATCTGATGTGTCCGTTCACGATGAACGGGTTGTGGTACGCCATGCCACTCTCCTGTCACACGACTACTCCGGTGTATCGGCTCGGCCTGCGCGACGCCGCACGCTCAGGTCGCGCCGGTCGTTGGGTAACGCCAAACTTCACAGATGCTACAGATGCGCACACGTCCATTAGCACGGCGTTGGACTCGTCGGGCCTCCCTGCAATCCTTCTTAATTTCCTCTTAATGTTACGGGTCGGTATCCGGCGAACCAAATCAGAAGGTACCGCGTGAAAGGCCGTTCAGCGGTGCGGTGATGCGGCGATGTCGGCAAACCGGCCTCACGGAGCTGAACCGGTCGCGCCGTCACCGGTGCCGGTCCTCGGGCGGGCTACCCGTGTTTGGGATGCGGCGCGTGGTCGATGAGGTTCCGCGCCCAGTTCAACGTCCACTCGGTGGCTGACTGCCCATCGAGGCTCCAGAACTGGGTGGTGGCATACATGGCGTGTACGGGTTGGCCCGCGCCGCCGGCCAGCGTGTCGAGGGTCTTGGGCAAGTTGGCGAGGCTGAACGCCTGCTCGGGGGCAGCGCAGATCAAGTCGCCGGGCGCGCAGATTTCATTGGTCCGGTCGTCGAGCACGCCGAAACCGCCCGGCCGTTTGCCGGTCATCGTCAGTCCGAGCCCGGACAGGACCGGCACCTCGTGCAACGTGATCTCAGCGCCCTCACCGGGGGGGTTGGGGCCGATATCTTTGCCCACCCCGATCTGCCGGCGCCCATCGGCGATCAATGTGACACCCAGGACCAAATCCGGGTCGACGGGTCCGCGTCCATTGCCAATGTCGCTGGCGATGTCGCCGGCGATCACCGCGCCCTGCGAGAACCCGATCAGCACATAGCTGGTCAACGGGCACTTCTTGTTCATATCGAGCATGGCCTGAACGGTCGCGCGGGTGCCTTCCGCCCGGCTGTCGTTGTAAGACATCTGGGTATCGGTGCTTAACGGGTTGTGAAACTGCGCGGTGTACGGAACCGTGTACTCCTCGACCCTGCTGGCCGGAAACTGCTCGGCCAGCGGCCGGGTGATGTTGAGCAGCAATGCTTTGGGGAACTGCACCGGGTTAAAGGGGTTGTCGTGCAGCGAGGACTCCCACGTTCCGGGAACGGCGATCACCTCGACATCGGGGCAGCTGGCGTTCTGAAAAGCCGGCCGGGGTTTTTTCGCGTGCGGCGGGGTGCTGCTCGGCGGCACGATACTGGGCGGCACCGCGGTGGGCGGGGACTCCGGGTGACGGACGATGACCACCGCGACAGCGACCGCCAGGGCGACCGCAACGGCCGCCGCGGCGGCGGCGAGCAGCCCCAGGATTCGGTGACGTCGACGCCGAGAGCTCTTCGGGCTTTTAGTCATCGTGTCCGCCCCGTAGAGCCGAACGGTCGTGAACCAGTCGGCGGCGGGATCGTCCACCAGGGCCGCCCGCTGTGCAGGGGAATGCGGCCCGTCCACTCCTGCGCTGCACGCTTCCACGGTACCGGCTCACCGCCGCGTCCCGTCCCGGCGGAATGCGCCCGGAAGCTCCGGGCCGCGCTAGCGGATCGCGCCGACGATATCGCCGGACATGGCAGCCAGTTCCGCTTTCCAGGAGCCCCAGCCGTTGTCCCCGCCGCCCGGGAAGTCGAAGTGGCCGTTGTGCCCGCCGACGTTGCGGTACTGCTGGTAAAACATCCGGCTGTTCCCCATCGCCTCTCCGGCTTGGCCGATCATGGCGGCGGGATCGCTGGCGGCCATGTCGGTGGGGCTGAAGACCCAGATCCGGCTGTTGTTCTGCGCCAGCAGCGCGGCGTGCACGTAGGGGTCGTGCCACTTCCACCGGCCCAGCTGCGGCGCGCCCCACATGCCGTACGAATCCACCCCGCCGAACTGCGCCATGCCGGCAGTGATGGCGCCGTTGGTGGTGGTGTTCGACGGGTACAGGAAGCCCGACATCGAACCGGCGTAGCCGAATCGGTCGGGGTGGAAGCAGGCCAGCGCCATCGCCGCGTAGCCCCCCTGCGAGGCACCCACAACGGCGTGGCCGCCGGGCGCCAGTCCTTTGTTGGCCGCCAGCCAGTCAGGTAGCTCGCTGGACAGGAAGGTTTCCCACTGCTTGCTGCCGTCTTGTTCCCAGTTGGTGTACATGCTGTAGGCGCCGCCCGCCGGTGCCACCACCGAAATGCCTTTGCCGGCAAGGGTGTTCATCGCGTTACCCGCGGTCACCCAGTTGCTGACATCTGGGGCGGCGTTGAACGCGTCCAGCAGGTACACCGCATGGGGCCCACCCGCCATGAAGCTCACCGGGATGTCGCGGCCCATCGAGGGCGACGGCACCATCAGGTTTTCGACACTGGCCGCGTGAGTCGAGCCGATGTGAGTCGCGGCAATCGCGCCCAATCCCGCCGTCAGCGCGACCGTCCACAGCACGCGTAGCAGCACCGACACACCCCTCATTTCCACCTCACTCGTCTCTGGCTCGCCGGCCCGGCAACCCCATCTCGCAAGGTAGTGAACCACACCACCGCTAAGAGGATGCCGAAAATGGCTCACGGCGACGACCGCTGGGATCATCGCCGTGAGCCGGATCTGCGGACATCCGCGCAATGCGGGACTACGTGGTGGACTACGTGGTGGTGGGAGTAGCGCCCACGGTCTGCTGGATGTCGGATTTCATGGCCACAAGCTGCTGGTTCCAATAGGACCAGGTGTGCGTCCCGTTATCCGGGAAATTGAATACCGCGTTGTGCCCGCCGGCCGCGATGTATGCGTCCTGGAAGGCGATATTGCTTTTCCGCACGAAGCCCTCGAGAAACTTGGCAGGCAGGTCAGCGCCGCCCAACTCCGTCGGAGTGCCGTTACCGCAGTAGACCCACAACCGGGTGTTGTTGGCGACCAGTTTGCCGACATTGACCGTCGGGTCGTTGCGCTGCCATGCGGGATCCTCTTTCGGCCCCCACATGTCGGCGGCCTTGTAGCCGCCGGCGTCACCCATCGCCAGACCGATCAGCGAGGGGGCCATCCCAGCGGAGGGGTTCAGATAGCCCGACAGCGACGAAGCGTAAATGAACTGCTGCGGGTGGTACATTGCCAGCACCATCGACGACGAGCCGGCCATGGACAGGCCCACCACGGCGCTGCCCGTCGGCTTCACTTGCTTGTTGGCCTGCAGCCATTGGGGCAGCTCGCTTGTCAAGAAGGTTTCCCACTTGTAGGTCTGGCAGCCCGCCTTCCCACACGCCGGCTTGTACCAGTCGCTGTAGAAGCTGGACTGCCCGCCCACCGGCATGATCATCGACAGGCCCGATTGGTAGTACTCCTCGAAGGCCGGGGTGTTGATGTCCCAGCCGTTGTAGTCGTCTTGGGCGCGCAGGCCGTCGAGCATGTACAGCGCGGGCGAGTTGGGCCCGCCGCTTTGGAACTGGACCTTGATATCGCGAGCCATCGACGGCGACGGGACCATCAGATATTCAACCGGCAGGCCGGGCCGGGAGAACGCGCCGGCAGTCGCGTATCCTCCCAGGACACCGATCAGCCCCGGCAGCAGGACCGCCCCGAGGAGCCCGACCACGAGACGGCGCGGCATGTCTGATACCGCGCCGCGAAACCTGTCCACCAACTTCATCCTTGCTTCCTCATCCTCCAGGCCTAGTCACTTGTCAGGTCCGACTGCCCGCGACCGGCGCGGCAGTGCTCGTGTAGTCAACCACATGTATCTGGGGCCGCTCTCCTCGAGTAGGCCGTGTGGCCTCTGTGGGCCGAGTTCTCGGCGAGCCGCCCACGCCGGGTCTGCCGCCGCTGCTGCGCGGGCCGGCCGCTGTCAGGGACCGGTCGCCGGCAGACCCGTATAGCCGGTGGCGCCCCCGTCGCGCACCTCCAGCCCGCACCTGATGAGCTCGTAGAGCGGAACCCGGTCGATTCGGTACGTGGTGAATTGGTAGGCGTGCAGCAGGTTTGACAGAAACCGATGGAAGGTCATCGGGGCGCGCACCGAATTGAGCACCGCCGCCGTCGCCGGGCATTGCAGCGCCGCCCGCGCTTGGTCCACCCACGCGGGATCCAGGTAGGGCGGCACACCCACGAACGGGCCCTCGGCGATGGCCCAATCCGGAAACAGGTTTTTGTCATGGCCGATGCGGCCGTGTTTCAGGCGCGCCGTGTGCGCCGCCAGTGGATTCGCCAGGCCGATCTGATCGATCACCCGCACGTCGAGGCCCACATTCATGCCGACCATGCCGATATTGGTGAAAAATACTGTGTGAGGACCTTTTTCGGTTGAACGCTGACTGGGTGCAGTTCCCCGGCGTGGCGGCGGGGCCGCCGGCACGACATCCCATTGGGTGTAGTTGCCCGACGGCAACAGCAGCGCCCCGGCGGGTGTGTTGTTGAGCGTCTCCACAATCGCGCGCATCCGCGGGTAATTCAGGTAATCGGCAGCGGTCAGCGGGTGCGCGTGCCCGGTCGCCTGCGCGTAAAAACGGCGCTCATCGACGATCCCCGAGTAGGTGACCCGGGTGGCGTCGTCGCCCATGCCCGGTGAGTTCGCGGCCCACAGCGACCAGCCCGCGATCGCCACCCACAGCGCGCTCACCGTGCCTGTTAACCAATAGCCGGTTTCCCGCGTGAATGTCGTGTCGGCGGGCGACACCACAGGAATAACCGCAACCGGTGCCAGCAAACAAAACAGGGGTGCCAGCAACACGCGGCCGTGCATAAAATCGCCGCCTTGCCGGATCCAGTACAGCGCCTGCAACACCCCGCTGACCAGCATGAAGACCACCACCGCCGCGGGGTTGTGCACCGCGCGGGCGAGTAGGCCGTAACCGGGCGACAACAGTTGTCGGGTCGACCCTGGCCGGGGCCGGCCGATCACCAGCAGCGCACCCATCGCGCACATCAACACCGCCGGCACCCACAGCGCGTAGGGCCGGTTGAAATTGGCCAGATAGATCATGCCCTGCGCCCATTTGTCGCCGGCGGCGTCCTTGGCCAGCGCGGTGCCGGGCACCAGCAACGCGTAATAGCCCATCCGAAAGATCTCGCAGGCAACCGGAAGCAGCCCGCCGGCCGCCACGACGAGAACCCGCCGGCGCCAGCCCTGAGCGGCTACCAGCATCATGATGAGCGCCAGCCCGCCGATCAGCGCCAGTTCCGGGCGCACCAGCACGCTCAGGCCCGCGACAAAAGCCAGTGCGGCGGTGAATGCCGGGCCCTCCGGACGGGCCCGCGGCGCCTGCGACCAACACACCATCATCCACCACAGCAAGCCCAGATAGGCCAGCACCAGCCCGTTCTCCAAACCGGATGTCGCGAAGTCGCGTGCGGGGGGGATCGCGAGATAAACCAGCGTCCCGGCCGGCAGCAACACCGCGCGACGGCCCTGCAAGCTGGGAGCGTAGAGGCGGGCCGCGCCCAGCATGACCAACACCATGCCCAGCACCGACAGCACCAACGCCAGCACCAGCGCCACGTACTCCAGCCGCATGGGTCCGCCGACCCAGCCGCCTGCATACAGCAATAAAGTCCACACTGTGGAGGTGTTCGCCTCCACCCGCTCGCCGGCGTTGAACACCGGTCCATTGCCGGCCAGCAGGTTGCGCACTGTGCGGAGCACGATGAGCCCGTCGTCGGCGATCCAGCGTCGTTGCCAGGCTCCCCAGCCGAACAGCACCGCGACCACCGCAACACTCACCCAGAGGCTCACCCGTGCCGTGGTCTGGTAGGGAAATAACGGCCGGCTCGCCGGCCCGGCTGCGGGTCGGCGGGCCGTGAGCGTGGTCTTGGGACTCGGACTAGCCGAACGCAACAGCAACACCGAGAGTTCCGATCCAGGCCAGGAACAACAGCTGGAGCACCCGATCACGCAGGGCGATGTCTTCCGGTTCGCCGGCGAGACCCCCGTCGACGTCGACCGCATACCGCAGGACGGCGATGGTGAATGGGACCATCGACACCGCAAACCAGGAGCCTGAGGAGCCGCCGCGCTCGAACGCCCACAGCCCGTAGCACATCACCAGCGCGGTGGCCGACATCGTCCAGACGAAGCGCAGATAGGTGCTGGTGTAGCTTTCCAGCGCTTTGCGGATCTTGGCGCCTGTCCGTTCGGCCAGTTGCAGCTCGGCATAACGCTTTCCGGCCACCATGAACAGTGACCCGAACGCCATCATCAACAAAAACCACTGCGACAAGTGGATGTCGGTGGCCGCGCCGCCGGCGATGGCACGAAGCAAATACGCCGATGACACGACGCAAATATCAATCACTGCTTGGTGTTTGAGCCCGTAGCAATACGCCAGCTGCATCCCGACGTAGACGGCCATCACCAGCGCCAGGTTCGGGGTCAGCCACCACGCGATCGCAAGCGACGCAACGCCGAGCACCGCGGCGAGGCTATAGGCCAGCCACTCGGGGACCACGCCCGCGGCGATCGGCCGGAAACGCTTGGTGGGGTGCTCCCGATCGGCCTCGATATCACGGACATCGTTGATCAGATACACCGACGACGCGGCCAGACAGAACGCCGCGAACGCGACACACACATCGGCCAGCACCGCGGCGTAGTCGTAGTGAACATCGGCACTCCACGCGGCCAGCGGCGCAGCCAGCACCAGGACGTTTTTGATCCACTGCCGCGGGCGGACCGCTTTGACCACCCCGACGATCAGGTTCGCGGGTGGTCCGGTCACCGGCACCACGTCCTCACTCATGGGGCACACTCACCGTCGTGCCGGCGTCCCGTCGTTCAGCCGCCCCCCGCAGCCGTAACCGGCCCGCGTCGCCGGGCAGCCGCCGGTCCAACCCGATGGCAAACGCCGCGACACAGGCACCCACCGCAGCGCCCGCGGCGACATCGCTGGGATAGTGCACCCCGAGCACAATGCGGGACAGCGCCATCGGCGGCACCAGCGCGATAGCCAGCGGCGTCCCGCTGATCCGGCCCAGTAAAAGCGCCGCCGCAGTGGTGGAGCTGGCGTGCGCAGACGGGAAGCTCAGCCGGCTTGGGGTGCCCACGTTCACCGCGACCGCCGGATGCTGCGGGCGCGGACGCCGCACCACCCGTTTGACCAGCACCGCCGCGGCGTGCGCGGTGAACGCTCCGGCTCCGGCGAGCAGCCAGGCCCGCGCGCGCTGCGGATGGGTGAGGCTGCCCAGCAGCGACACCACCAGCCAACCGATACCGTGTTCGCCGAAATACGACAACCCACGTGCCAGCGCCAGCACACCGGGACGGCCGGCCAGTGCCGACTGGATCGCGACCACCGCGGTGAGTTCACCGTGTGGCGCCGACGGCTCAGGCATGTTCGGGCGCTTTGTCTGTCGCGGGCAGCAGCACCGTCTCCCACTTCTGCGTGCTCGACAGCACCGGTAACGCGTCACGGTAGATCCGGCGCATCTCACCGAACCTGCTGGCCACCTTGCGCTGACGGCGCAGCGACTGCCACAGCAGCGAGAACATCGTGGCCCGGTCGCGTTGCCGGTAGACCACACCGCGGCCGTCGGCAGTCGTGACGGTCGCACCGTCGAGGGTGCACAGCCTGAACCAGCGCGCATCTTGGGTCGGCACATTCAGCTGAGGTCGCCGATGGTGCGCCGGGTCGGCCCTGGTGAGATTGTGCAGCGCCCCCCGGGCCAGCCGGTAGCCGATCGCCCACAGCCCTACCGGCGGGTTCATTGGTTTGTTCTGCTGCGACGGCGGCGGCAGCTCGCTCGCGGCGGGCAACACAATCGCGTCCGGGTAGGCGTTGCGGATGCGGTGCACTTCCGGCAACGCGGTTTCGAGTATCGAAAACAGGTGCTCGGGGCCCGCGAGAAAGTCGTCAATCGCTTTATTCTGAATAGCCACCGTCGAATATTCCAGGCAGGCAAGGTGTTTGAGCGTCGCCTTGAGATGGCTGCGTAACAAGCCGAGAACGTCGCCGTCCCAGTGCATGGCGGCCACCACCAGCCGGTTACGCAGGTGGAAGTAGGCCTGCCAGTCGATGGCGTCGTCTTTGTCGCTCCACGCCATGTGCCATATCGCGGCCCCGGGCAGCGTCACGGTGGGATAGCCGTGCTCGGCGGCACGCAGCCCGTAGTCAGCGTCGTCCCATTTGATGAACAGCGGCAACGGCTGGCCCAGTTCCTCGGCGACCTGGCGCGGGATCATGCACGTCCACCAGCCGTTGTAGTCGACGTCGATGCGCCGGTGTAGCAGGTTGCTCCGAGGGTTGTTGTCGCTCAACGGATACTTAGCGAAGTCGTGGTCGTATTCGGCGTGCGGCGCCGCGGTCCACATGAAGTTCGACCGGTCCACCACCTCGCCCATGATGTGCAGGTGCGAAGGTTCCTGCAGGTTGAGCATCTGGCCGCCGACCAGCATGGGCGCCTTGGCGAAGCGGTGCATCGCCAGCACACGAAGGATCGAATCCGGCTCGATGCGGATGTCGTCGTCCATGAACAAGATCTGCTGACAGTCGGTGTTTTTCAGCGCCTCGTACATCACGCGGCTGTATCCGCCGGAACCGCCCAAATTGGGTTGATCGTGAATGGACAGCCGATCGCCCAACGGGGCGGCAGCGGCCGCGAAGTCGGGGTGGTCACGAACCTTCATACTGCCCTGGTCCGGTACGATCACCGCGCCAATTACCTTGTCCACCAATGGATCTGATGTCAGTTCCCGCAGGGCGTTGACACAGTCTGCGGGCCGGTTGAAGGTCGGGATTCCCACCGCGATGTTGGCCACGCCCGGCGCCGGTTCGGTCGCATACCACCCTGCGTTGTGCACGGTGACGTCGCTGTCGGTGGTGATGTCGAACCAGATCCAGCCGCCGTCCTCAAACGGCGCCAGGCTCATCTCGAACTCCAGGATCGTGGACACGTCCGGGGTGGTGATGAATCGGCGGCCCTCGATGAAGATTCGCGCCCCGGTGGCCTTGGTGCGGTACACGTCAACGCGTCCCGCGCCGGTCAGCTCGATCCGTAACACCACGGACTTGCAGGTCGTCCAGCGGCGCCAATAGCTGGCCGGAAAGGCGTTGAAATAGGTGGCGAACGACACCTCGGACTCCGCGCTGATCTCCAGTGTCGTGCGTGTCACCGCCCGCGCGCGCCGGGTGTTGGTGCGTGACTCTTCCAGGTAGAGCTTGCGCACGTCCAGGGGCTCGCCCGGGCGCGGCAAGATGACACGGGCCAGCAAACTGACGGCGGCGCCGGTCACGTCGAGCCGCTTTCATATCGCGGCCGCGCTGAGGCGCGCCCGCTCCCGATAGCGCCGGACCCGCCCCCGTTCTGCGGCCCCACGGGTCGGTCCTCCAGCGGCACACCGTCGCGGAAGTAGGGGGCGAGAACGTTGTCGTACATGTTCAGCGCGCTGGCGATGGCCATATGCATGTCCAGATACTGATAGGTGCCGAGCCGTCCGCCGAACAATACCTTCGATGACACCGTCTCGGCTTTCGCCCGAGCCCGATACGCAGCCAGCAGTGCTCGATCACCTTCGGTGTTGATCGGATAGTACGGCTCGTCATCGTCGCCGGCGAATCGGGAGTACTCGCGCATGATCACCGTCTTGTCCGTCGGATAGTCCCGCTCGGGATGGAAGTGACGGAACTCGTGGATGCGAGTGTAGGGTACGTCCAGGTCGTTGTAGTTCATTACTGACGTACCTTGGAAGTCGCCGATTGGTAGCACTTCGACCTCGAAATCCAATGTGCGCCAGCCTAGATGACCTTCAACGTAGTCGAAGTAGCGGTCGAGCGGACCGGTGTAGACGACCGGGGCTTGCGGACTGGCCGCCCGCAGCTCCTCACGAACATCGAACCAGTCGGTGTTCAGCCTGACCTCGATGCGCTCGTCTGCGGCCATGTTCTGACACCACGCCGTATAGCCGTTGACGGGCAGTCCCTCGTAAGTGTCGTTGAAGTAGCGGTTGTCAAACGTGTACCGCACCGGCAGTCGGGTGATGTTGGACGCCGGTAGCTCCTTGGGATCGGTCTGCCACTGTTTGGTGGTGTAGCCCTTGATGAATGCCTCGTAGAGCGGACGCCCGATCAGCGAGATCGCCTTCTCCTCGAAGTTCTTCGCCTCGGCGGTGTCGATCTCGGCCGCCTGTTCGGCGATCAGCCGGCGCGCTTCGCTGGGACTGTAGTACCTGCCGAAGAACTGGCACACCAGTCCCAGCCCCATCGGGAATTGATAGGCCTGCCCGTTGTGCATTGCGAACACGCGGTGCTGATAGCCGGTGAATTCGGTGAATTGCCGCACGTAATCCCACACCCGCTGGTTTGAGGTGTGGAAGAGGTGGGCCCCGTATTTGTGGACTTCGATACCGGTCTGCGGCTCGACCTCCGAGTAGGCGTTGCCACCGATATGAGGTCGTTTCTCGACGATGAGCACACGCTTGTCCAGCTGTGTGGCGACGCGCTCGGCTACCGTCAGGCCGAAGAATCCGGAACCGACGACAAACAGGTCATAACGAGCGGTCATCGGTTGCCTAGGGTATCTGACCACGCGGGTGCAGCCTGCTTGGCCGGGTCGGCCCAGTTCCTGAGATTTGCCGCCGCGAGCCTCCGGCGGAAGGTCGCAATTGCCTCACGATTCGATATAGCCACACCAGTATCAGATGTCACGTCAGTACCATCAGTCACGTGGGTTGTCTGTCGTGCTACCGGGCAGCGCAACCGCACCACACACATAGTCCAGTTAGAGGAGACTTCCGTGCCTAACCGACGCCGGCGCAAGTTCTCGACAGCTGTCAGTGCGGTCGCCGCTCTGGCAGTCGCGACTCCTTGTGCGTACTACGTTGTTGACGAATCGATGGCGGGTGACAAACCTGAGCACCACGAATTCGTTCGGGCGGCGGTGGCGACCGACCTGCCCAGCGAATTGATGTCGGCGCTGTCGCAGGGGCTGTCACAGTTTGGCATCAACCTGCCGCCGGTACCCAGCCTTTCGGGGACATCGACCACCTCCGGGCTGGCGCCTGCCGGCATGCCGGCCACCACCCCCGGCTTGACCACACCGGGTCTCACCTCGCCCGGGTTGACCTCGCCGGGCACGACCGCGCCGGGTCTCACCTCGCCCGGGTTGACCCCGCCCGGCACCACCGCGCCGTCGGCCACCGGTCCGTCGCTGACCGACCCCTCACTGACGAATCCGGGCCTGACGAATCCGACGGTGACCAGCCCCAACGGGGCATCGCCGGCCAACCCGGCCGGGGCCACACCGGGGTTGGCCACCCCCGGGACCACACCAGGGCTGACCACCCCGGTCGCCGGCGGCGCCGGACTGACGACGCCGGGCCTGACCAGTCCCAGCGAAGTACCGATCACAACCCCGGTCGGATTGGATCCGGGAGCCGACGGGACCTACCCGATACTTGGCGATCCCTCGCTGGGTGCGGCAGCGCCGTCAACCGCCCCGTCGTCTGGCGGGCTGATCAGCGATGTCATGAACACCGCCAACCAGTTGGGCGCCAGCCAGGCCATCGACCTGATCAAAGGCATGGTGATGCCGTCGATCATGCAGGCCGTGCAAAACGCTCGCCCGGCTGCGGCACCGCCCGCGCCTCCGCCACCGGCACCACCCGCCTAAAGCGCAGAGACCTGTCACCCCGACGGCACCGCAGAGCGGCGCCGGACTCGGCCCCGACCACCAGTCCGGCACCACAAAGCCTGCGGTGCCGCCCCAGGTCGTCGCTCGTATGTGGACTTTCTTCATATAAGTCCGTGTCGAAACATTTATAACAATTACCACATACGTACCATCGGCACGTGCCGTGCCGTCGTCCGACCCCGACGATGCTGTTCACCGCCATCGCGGCGACCGTCGTGACCCTGCTGTGGGCCAGTGACCCGGTACCTCCCCACCGTGACGAAACCACCGCGGTGGGGCGCACTCAGCTCCGTGAGCACCCGTTGGCCGGTCTTGGTGGCGGTGACACGATCCGTGAAATCAGCCAACGGACACCGTTTTCCATGGTTGCGCTGACCGGCGATGACCTGACCGGGACCTTCGTGCGGGTGCGCGCCAAGCATGCGGACGGGTCGTGGGGGCCATGGTATGCGACCGAGACCATGGAAACGGGACGCGACGGCGCTACCCGCAAATCACATGGCACTGAACCGGTGTTCGTGGGCCGCACCACAACGGTGCAGGTCGCGGTCACACGCCCGGCCGGCGCACCGGTGACATCGGCGGCACCGCATCATGCATCGAGCCGCTCTGGACTGGGGTACCGGCCGGCAACGGCTGAACAGCCGCTCGCACAGAATATTTCCGCCGTCTTGATTTCGCCGCCGCAAGCACCGGTGGATACTCAGTGGACCCCGCCGAGCGCCGCCCTGGCACCGGGTCAGCCGCCGACCATCATCAGCCGCGCCCAATGGGGTGCCAACGAATCGTTGCGATGCGGAAACGTGTTGTACAGCAACGGTATTCGAGCAGCTGTGGTCCACCACACCGCAGGCGGCAACGACTACGCTCCAGAGGATTCGGCGGCGATCGTGCAGGCTATCTACGCCTACCACACCAAGACTCTGGGCTGGTGTGACATCGCGTACAACGCGCTTGTCGACAAATACGGGCAAGTCTTCGAGGGCAGAGCCGGCGGAATCGTGAATGCGGTGGAGGGATCCCATACCGGGGGATTCAACCGCAACACCTGGGGTGTGGCGTTGATCGGCGAATTCGACGAGGTGCCGCCAACTCCGGTCCAAGTTCGTACGGTGGGTCGGCTCCTGGGGTGGCGGTTGGGCAAGGATGGTGTCGACCCCAAGGGCACGGTGACCCTGGATTCGGCGGGCGGCCCCTACACGAAGTTCCCGGCAGGTGCCACCACGACCCTGCCGACGATATTCACCCACCGTGACGTGGGCTATACCGACTGCCCCGGTGATGCCGTCTACGCGCTTCTGGACAAGATCCGTGATACCGCTGCGCGTTTCAACGCGCCACTCGGCACCGAGGAGTTGGCCGCCTCGCTGGAAGGGGGCGCGATCTACCAGCGCTGGCAAGCCATGGGCGGCCTGAACAGTGCGCTGGGGGCACCAACCTCGCCAGAAGCCAGCGGAGCGGGCTCGGCACGCTATGTCACATTTCAAAAGGGCGCAATCTACTGGTCGCCCGAAACCGGAGCGCAGCCCATCACCGGCGCGATTTATGATGCGTGGGCATCGCTGGGGTACGAGCGCGGTGCGCTCGGATTGCCCACCAGCGGCGAAATTCAGGAGCCGCAATGGGTGAAGCAGAATTTCCAGCACGGCACACTGAATGTCGACCGGCTGGACGGCACCGTCAGCCGGGTGATGGATGGGGTAGCGCAGGTGTTGCCGCCGCCGTCCCCTAGCGGCCCTCCGGTGCAGCTGGAGCGATTCTCGCCACCGATCGGTTGATGTGCGAGGCCGGGCTGCGCCGTGCCTGGTTGCACCGTTATGCCCACCAGCGTTCCAGCACCCGCGCCACTCCGTCGTCGGTGTTGGGGGCGGTAACCTCGTCGGCCGCGGCCAACGCCTCGGGATGGGCGTTGCCCATCGCCACTCCATGCCCGGCGCGTAACAGCATCGGCACGTCGTTGGGCATGTCCCCAAATGCCACCACTTCTTCATCGGTGATGCCCAGCGGAGAGGCGATCTCCTCGACGCCGGTCGCCTTATTGACTCCCGCCGGCACGATCTCCACCAGTCCATTGTCGGTGGAATAAGTGATATCGCCCTGGATACCGATGTACTTGGCTAATTCGGCTGCCATCTCGGCACTGCGGGCACCGGGTTTCCGGATCAACAGTTTGACCGCGGGCGCGCTGAGTAAGTCTCTAATTGACACCTCGGTGTTATCCGGGTTAAGCCAAGCGTGCTCGTAGCCCGGTGAACTGACGAACTGAGGCGTGGCCGTGTCGTGCACGCTGCCGCCGACACGCTCGACAGCCAGCCCGGCGCCTGGTATCACCCGCGTCGCGACCTCCGCCAGCTCGCCGAGGGTCTCGACCGGCAGGGTGCGCACCGACACGATTCGATCGGCAGCGGAGTCGTAGATGACTGCCCCGTTGGCGCACACGGCCATTGGTGCGAAGCCAAGCGCGTCGACGACCGGCCACACCCAGCGGGGTGGGCGGCCCGTCGCCAGGATGAACCGCGCACCGGCTGCGACCGCGGCGTGCACGGCGTGGCGAGTGCGAGGACTGATGGTGTCATCATCGTTGAGCAGAGTGCCATCCACGTCGCAGGCGATCAGTGCGGGCAGCGTCATCGGCCCGATCCCCGTGGGCCGCTCGTCGGAGCCGTCACTCGGACATGCCTCTGCCTACCGTTTTCACCGGCTGGTCCTGCCCTGTTTCCGGGCCCGCTCGGCTAATTCGGCGGCACGCAGGCCCTTCGAGTCTTCCGGAGTCGGCGCACCGCCCCCCAGCCGCCGTGGCACCCAGTACGCCCCCGCAGGGTGCGGATATTCCTCTTGGACTCGATACAGCAACGAATTCATCCGTTCCCGCAACATGGCGTTGACTTGGTCGACACCACCCGACGGCCACAGCGGTGCACCGGCCGCGACGGTGATCGGAACATTGGCGCGAATCAGGTTCTTCGGATGGTCTTTAGCCCAAATCCGCTGCGCACCCCAGACAATTAAGGGAACTATCGGTACGCGGGCCTCCAGCGCCATACGCGCCGCGCCGGTTTTGAACGGTCTCAGCTCAAAACTCCGGCTGATCGTAGCCTCGGGATGCAACCCGACGAGTTCGCCCTCCTTGAGCCGCTGCACTGCAGCCGCATATGCGTCAGCGCCGACACTGCGGTCAACCGGAATGAGTTTGGCATGCCGGATCACGTAATTGACTGCCCACACCTCCCGCATTTCCGCTTTGATCATGAATCTCAAACGCCGCCGTCGCCGGTAGGCGGCGATCGAAGCGGGGAGCCAGTCCACATAGCTGGTGTGGTTCAGTGCGACCACGGCGCCGCCGCGGTCGGGAATGTTCTCTAGGCCCTCATACGTGATTGTGATCCCGTTGGCCGCGACTATCGGCGGGACGATGATTTCCATCATGCGAAAAAATGGCTCTGCCATAACGGTTTTCCCCCGTTCGCTGCTGCTGCCCAACTGCCTTAGCTGAACCGTTGCTGTGTGATCGTGGTTGTGCACCAGTGTCATCGCACGATTCATTTCCACTGCTCGCCGGCGTCACATGTGCGCCAACATCACTGATAGGTGCTGTCCCGGTGTTTCGCCGACGCGGTGCGCCGATCCGGCGGGCAAACTGCATCCGCCTAAGCCGCCCCGGCTGATGATTGCGCGGCGCCCGTTCCCGCTCGGCGCGTTGTCCTGCGCGCTCGACGATTTCGGCTTGGTCGAGCGCGTTAGCCTCCTCCGGTGTCGGTGCGCCACCGCCAAGTCGGCGCGGCACCCAGTATGCACCGGCCGGGTGCGGGTATGACTCTTGTGTCTCGTGCAACAACGTGGTCATCGCCTCGCGCAGGGCCGTCTGGGTTTGGTCTAGCGTGGCGGCGGCGTATAGCGGCTTTCCAATGTTAACGATGATTGGAATATTGTTTCTTCCTAGTGATTTTGGGTGATCTTTAGTCCAAATACGTTGAGCTCCCCATACTATGAGCGGAATGATCGGCACGTCGGCTTCGTGAGCCATCCGGGCCGCGCCACTCTTGAACTCCCGCAACTCGAAACTGCGGCTGATGGTGCCCTCTGGATGCACGCCGATGAGTTCTCCCTCACGCAGGCGCTGAACAGCGATCGCGTAAGCATCGGCTCCGGCGTTGCGGTCCACCGGGATGAGCTTGACGTGCTTGATCACAAAGTTAATCGACCGCACATGCTGTAACTCGGCTTTGATCAGGAACCGCAGACGTCGGCCTCGGTTGACCGCCGCATACGCCGCCGGAATCCAGTCCAGATAGCTGGTGTGGTTCATCGCGACCACCGCGCCACCGTGTTGCGGAATGTTTTCTTGGCCAAGAAACGTGATCCGTGCCCCGGTGGCGGCGACAGCCGCCTTGACCAGAATCTCGATGATGCGAAACACCGGCTCGGCCATTCCCGCTACTCCCCTCGTCCAGCCCACCCCGACCCGGACTTTTGCTGTGTGTGGTGCGCGGCCCGCGCCGCGAACTCCGCAGCGTCCATCCGGGCCGCTTCGGCTAAAGTCGGCGCACTGCCGCCCAGCCGATGCGGCACCCACCACACCCCGGGCGGATGCGGATACTCCTGCTGAACCCGGTGCAGCAAAGCGGTCATCGACTCACGAAGTGCGGCGTTCGTCTGTTCTACGCCTTCGGCGGCGCACATCGGTGCACCAACCGCAACCGCAATTGGTATTTTTTTGCGGCCCAAGTTTTTTGGGTGATCTTTCGTCCAGATCCGGTGCGCGCCCCACACGATGAGAGGAATGATCGGGACTCGTGCCTCCGCAGCCATGCGGGCCGCGCCCGTCTTGAACGGTTTCAGTTCAAAGCTGCGGCTGATCGTGGCCTCAGGATAGACCCCACAAGTTCCCCCTCCCGCAGCCGCTGCACAGCCACGGCATATGCGTCGGCGCCCGCACTGCGGTCCACCGGAATCGTCTTGGTGTGCTTGATCAGGTAATTCACCAGCTTCACTTGCTGCATCTCAGCCTTGATCATGAATCGCAGCCGTCGGCGCCGCTGATATGTGGCCAGTGCAGCCGGTAAAAAGTCGACATAGCTGGTGTGGTTGATCGCGATCACGGCGCCGCCATGGGCGGGAATGTGTTCCACGCCGCTGAAGCTGAGGGGGCTTCCGGAGGCCGCGACGACTACCCGAGCCACAATCTCCAACGCGCGGAAAACCGGCTCCGCCATCCGCTGTTACTCCACGGCTCCGGCGGCACCACCCTGCTCCGCCCGGCGAGCTGCTCTTTCTGCAGCCTCCTGGGCGTCGAGTCGGGCTGCCTCCGCCAATGACGGCGCGCCTCCCCCCAGCCGGTGCGGCACCCAGAACTCCCCTGCCGGGTGCGGCCCGTAAGCCTCCTGCACCTTTTCGAGCAGATGCTGCATCCGGGCCCGCAGCAGCGCAGTCAGCTCGGAGGCCGGAAGTGTCGGGGCGATCGGCTCCCCGACGGCGACCGCGATGGGGACCTTTGGGCGAAACAGTTTCTTGGGATGGTCTTTGGTCCAGATCCGCTGAGCCCCCCACACGATGTGGGGGATGATGGGCACGTCCGCCGCCACAGCCATGCGGGCAGCTCCGCCCTTGAGTTCCTTGATTTCAAAACTGCGGCTGATCGTCGCCTCCGGATAGACACCGACCAGTTCACCGGCCTTGAGCAGCACGACCGCCGCGTCAAAGGCTGCGGCGCCGTTGTCACGGTCCACCGGGATGTGCCGGCATGCCCGCATGATCGGCCCGGCGACCTTGTGGTCGAAGACCTCCCGCTTGGCCATGAACCGCACTTTGCGCCCCAGCCCCTGCTGGTAGGCCGGCAACCCGGCGAAGGTGAAGTCGAAATAACTGGTGTGGTTGATGGCGATGACGGCCCCACCGCTGGCGGGCACATTCTCCACGCCGGTGACATGGAACTGTAAACCCTGCACTCGCCAGGTCAGGCGTGCGAGCTGGATGATCGTCGCATACACCGGCTCCACAGCGCCCAGCCTAATGCCCCGTCGGGAAGTCTTTCGGGCTCGGACGTGAGGCGGGGGTTCTGAGCAGTTCCCGCGGTTCTGCCCGGTTGCTGACCGGCCGTAGCACCAGTCCGCTCGCTAAGCTCAAAACGACGTTGCTGTCCTATCGTCCTACCCCTGCATGAAAGGTACGTGAAAGGTATTCGTGCAGCTCACCAGCATCGGCCATGCCGGATTTCTGATCCAGACCGCGGCGGGCAGCATCCTGTGCGACCCCTGGGTTAATCCGGCCTATTTCGCGTCGTGGTTCCCATTCCCGGACAACAGCACACTGGACTGGGCTGCCCTGGGTGACTGCGACTACCTCTACGTGTCACATCTGCATCGGGACCACTTCGACGCGAGGCTGCTGGCCGCGCACGTGAACAAGGATGCGGTGGTACTGCTGCCCGACTATCCGGTGCCCGACCTGCGAGACGAGCTGACCAAGCTGGGTTTCCACCGGTTTTTCGAGACCACCGACTCGGTCAAACATCGGCTCAGCGGACCTAAAGGCGAGCTTGAGGTGATGATCATCGCGTTGCGGAGCCCCGCTGACGGCCCGATCGGCGACTCGGCGCTGGTGGTCTCCGACGGCGAGACCACGGTTTTTAACATGAACGATGCCCGCCCCGTGGAGGTGGACATGCTGCCCGCCGAGTTCGGTCACATCGACGTGCACATGCTCCAGTACTCCGGGGCGATCTGGTACCCGATGGTCTACGACATGCCGGCGCGCGCCAAAAAGGCCTTCGGCACCCAAAAGCGGCAGCGTCAGATGGACCGCGCCCGCCAGTACATCGCACAGGTGGGGGCCACGTGGGTGGTGCCATCCGCCGGTCCGCCGTGTTTCTTGGATGCGGAGTTGCGCTACCTCAACGACGACCACGGAGATCCCGCCAATATCTTTCCCGACCAGATGGTCTTCCTGGAACAGATGCGTGCGCACGGCCACCACCGCGGCCTGCTCATGATTCCCGGTTCCACCGCCGACTTCACCGGTCCGGTATTGCACTCAGTGCATCACCCGCTGCCGCACGACCAGATTGAGGCCATGTTCACCACCGGCAAGGCGGCTTATCTCTCCGACTACGCCGACCGGATGGCCCCCGTCATCGCCGCGGAGAAGGCCAGTTGGGCCCCGGCGACCGGCGAGGCGCTGCTCAAGCCGCTGCGGGAACTGTTCGAGCCGATCATGTGGCAAAGCGACGAGATCTGCGACGGTGTGGGCTACCCAGTGGAACTGGTTATCGGTTCCGAGTCCATAGTTCTCGACTTTCCGAAACGAGCTGTGCGAGAACCGATTAACGGCGAGAAGTTTCGCTACGGCTTCGCTATCGCGCCGGAGTTGGTTCGCACTGTGCTGCGCGACAACGAACCAGACTGGGTCAACACCATTTTCCTGTCCACCCGCTTCAGGGCCTGGCGGGTCGGTGGTTACAACGAATACCTCTATACATTTTTCAAATGCCTTACCGGCGAACGGATCACGTATGCCAATGGCTGGTTCGCTGAAGCACATGATGACACTGCGTCGATCGCGTTGGACCGCTGGGAAGTTCAACGCCGCTGCCCACACCTGAAGGCTGACTTATCTAAATTCGGTGTGGTCGAAGGTAATACATTGACTTGCAACATGCATGGCTGGCAGTGGGATCTGGACACCGGCCGCTGTCTCACGGCACGCGGTCACGAGCTTCGGTGTTCACCGCTGTGAGCAAGGCGGCCAGGCGGTCCTACGACGACGGTCTCGTGCAGCTGGACGATCAAGCGATCACCCTGCGCCGCTACCACTTTCCCTCTGGCACAGCGAAAGTCATTCCACTGAACACTGTCCGCGGATACAGGGCTGAGCCACTGGGCCTGCTGCTGCACCGGTTCCGTATCTGGGGCAGCTCAGATCTGCGCCGCTGGCTGCCGTTAGACGTACGTCGACCGCTGAAATCGACGTTGATCACGCTGGACGTACCGGGAACCCGGCCAAGGCCCGCATTCACCCCGGCACATCCGGCCGAGTTTATCGCATTGCTCGACGAGCTGCTGGCTGGCCGGCAGCCGTGTTGATCCTCTTCGGGTCGGTCTTCCCGGTTTTTCTGCCCTATTGACAAATCAACGAATCGGCACTGAGATGGCGCGCGTGTTCTCACTGTTGGCGCATGGTTTGCTGGGCTTGACGGTGATCGGCGCGATCGTCGTGTCGAACTGCGCTGTTTTCGCCAGGCCAACTGAGGGACCGCGGTTTTCGATGCTTGAGTGTGCATACTATTGCGTCGGTATCGCCTCGATCGTGCTGGGTTGGTATTTCAACATATGTTTCGTGCGTGATTACTCGTCTGGGGACGGCAATCCGATCTGGGGGCCCGGAAGTTGGTCGGATTACATCAGGCTGCTGTTCACCAATCCAGCCGCCAGCTCCGCCGGCCAGGACTATACGATCGCGAACGTGGTTCTGCTGCCAATGTTTAGCATTGTCGACGGCTACCGTCACGGTGTGCGGCGTCCATGGCTGTACTTTGTGTGCAGCTTGTTCACCAGTTTTACATTTGCCTTCGCGTTCTACTTCGCCACCATCGAACGACAGCGTCGTCACCGGCGGTTGAGCGCTCAGGTTCCGGGCTGACCGCAGCGCTCAGTGCGTGGGCTCCAGCAGTTCGGTGCCCACGTAGGGGACGAGTGCGTCGGGGATCCGCACACTGCCGTCGGGTTGTTGGTGATTCTCCAGTATCGCCACCAGCCAGCGGGTGGTGGCCAAGGTGCCGTTGAGTGTTGCAGCGATGTGCGGCTTTCCGTTGGGATCGCGGTAGCGCGTCGCCAGCCGGCGTGCCTGAAAGGTGGTGCAGTTCGACGTGGACGTCAGTTCGCGGTAGGTGCCTTGTGTCGGCAGCCAGGCCTCGCAGTCGAACTTCCGAGCCGCTGAGGAACCGAGATCGCCTGCGGCCACGTCGATTACCCGATAGGGCACCTCGACCTTGGCTAACATTTCGCGTTGCCAGTGCAGCAATCGTTCATGCTCGGTTTCAGCGTGGGCGGGCATGCAGTAGACGAACGCTTCCACCTTGTCGAACTGATGCACCCGGATGATGCCGCGCGTGTCTTTGCCGTGGCTGCCGGCCTCACGCCGAAAGCACGACGACCAGCCCACATAGCGCAGGGGCCCGGCGGACAGGTCAAGGATTTCGTCTGCGTGGTAGCCGGCCAGGGGAACTTCGGAAGTACCGACCAAATAAAGGTCGTCAGACTCCACGCGGTACACCTCTTCGGCGTGGGCGCCGAGAAACCCGGTACCGGACATCACCTCGGGACGCACCAGCACCGGCGGGATCATCGCGATGAACCCGTTGTCGACGGCCAACCGCATCGCCAGCTGCAAGAGCCCCAGCTGCAGCAGCGCACCCCGGCCCGTCAGGAAATAAAACCGCGAGCCGGACACTTTGGCACCGCGCTGCATGTCGATGAGCCCCAGTGCCTCACCGAGTTCGACATGGTCACGCGGGTTTTCGACGGCGGCGGGCTCACCGACGACATCCAGGACGCGATAGTCGTCTTCCCCGCCGGGGGGCACGTCGTCGAGGATGACGTTCGGGATCGCCAGATGGGCCGCAGTGAACGCCGCCTCGGCCTGCGCCTGAGCGGCCTCGGCGGCCTTGACCTGTTCGGCCAGTTCCCTGGCCCGCGCTAGCAGTGCCGCACGCTCGTCGCCGGAGGCGGTACTCACGTTCTTGCTCGCAGCCTTCTGTTCGGCGCGCAGTGAGTCCGCCGTGGAGATCGCCGCCCGGCGGGCGGCATCAGCGGCCAGCAAGGCGTCCACCAGAGCGGGGTCTTCGCCGCGGCTGACCTGAGAACGCCGGACCGCGTCGGGGTTATCCCGCAGCAGCTTCAGGTCGATCACGACCTTTAACCTACTTTCGGTCGCCGGGGCCGAGCGTCGCCGGCCTGGCGCCCGGAGCCAGGATCCCACATGCAACAGCTTTCACGCCGGTCATGCAGCCTGTCAGAATGGAGCGGATGCCAGACGCAACCGACCAGGACGATTCACCGGCCGCCGCTCAACAGCCGCGGGCGGCACGGCGTCGGCTGCCCTCCTGGCATGCCCTGCGCGCCACGTCGACACGACGCACCCTGCTGCTGACCGCCCTGGGTGGCCTGCTCATTGCCGGCGTGGTCACCGCGGTGCCGAGCGGCGACACCGGTCCGGGGCGGCTGGTGGGTTACATGGTCGCTAACCCGGTGCCCAGCACCGGCGTCAAGAGCAACGAAGCTTTCAACCGCGCCACCAGCGGCGACTGTCTGATGTGGCCGGAGAACCTGCCCGAGGCGGCCAGTATCGTCGAGTGCAAAGACGAACACCGTTTCGAGGTCGCCGAGTCCATCGATATGCGGACCTTCCCGGGCTCGGAGTACGGTCCCGATTCGGCGCCGCCGTCAGCTGCTCGTATCGAGCAGATCAGCCAGGAGCAGTGCGAGGCTGCGGTCCGGCGCTACCTGGGAAACCACTACGACCCCAACAGCAAGTTCAGCATCAGTATGCTGTGGTCGGGTGACCGCGCCTGGCGCCAGTCTGGTGACCGCCGCGTGCTGTGCGGCCTGCAACTGCCCGGCCCCAACAACCAACAGGCCGCTTTCCAGGGCCGGGTCGCCAACCTTGATCAATCGAAGGTCTGGCCGGCGGGAACTTGTCTCGGTATCGACCCTGCTACCAACCAACCCACCGATACCCCGGTCGACTGCGCAGGACCGCATGCCATGGAGGTCACCGGCAGTGTCAACCTCGCCGAGAGATTCCCCGGCGCGCTGCCCCCTGAACCTGAGCAGGACACTTTTATCAAAGACTCGTGCACCCGGCTGACAGAGGCTTACCTTGCCCCGGTCCAGTTGCGCAACACCACGCTGACGCTGACCTATAACACCGTCTCGCTGCCCAGCTGGGCGGCCGGTAGCCGGGAAGTTTCCTGCAGTATCGGCGCGACCCTGGGCAACGGTGGCTGGGCGACATTGCTCAACAGCGCCAAGGGTCCGCTGCTGATCAATGGCCAGCCACCCATCCCGCCGCCGGAGATCCCCCCAAGAGCGGCTCAACCCGCCGCCGATCCCGGTGCCCCCCGTGCCGCTGAGCCAGGGCACCTCGACGGCATCGACCGGGCAACGGCCGGGCAACCAGCACCTGCCGCACCAACCTGCCGAGCCGGCTCCGCAGTCGCCGCCGCAGCCGGCGCCCGCCGTACCGCCATCTCCGGGTGCTGAAGCGCCACCACCGGCGGCTGCGGGTGGCGAACCCCCACCGCCGCCTCCCCCGGCGCCGATGGAAGCCCCACCGGCCCCGCCACCGCCGGCTCCGGCCGCACCCGCACCAGGAGCATGATCCGATGGCCGTGCGGATGGACCCGGGGCGGTTCGACGAACTGGTTTCCCACGCACTGGACCTGATCCCGCAGGAGCTCGCCGCGGCTATGGACAACGTCGTCGTTCTCGTCGCCGAGCGCCACCCCGAAGAACCTGACCTGCTCGGACTGTACGACGGGGTAGCGCTGACCGAACGCGACTCCAGCTACGCCGGCGCGCTACCGGATACGATCACGATCTACCGGGAAGCGCTGCTGGACGCCTGTCATTCCGATGCCGAGGTTGTCGAGCAGGTGATGATCACGGTGATCCACGAGGTTGCTCACCACTTCGGGATCGACGACGACCGGCTGGAGGAACTCGGCTGGGCCTGACAATGACTGGCAATCGATGGGCGTGGCATCGACGGGTTTGTCCGCGCCGGGTGCTAAGAACAGCCCATGGGTACCAGCTGCCGCGGTTGTCGTGAAGACTTGGCTCACTGCCACGGCACCGTCATTCGCCATGCGCTGCGCCGACCGGAGTGCACTGACGACGGCTGCGACGACCCCGAGCTGATTCCGCACACCTTTGTGATCGAGTGCGACATGGTCGGCTGCGGGTGCGGTGAACCGGTCGCGCTGGCCGCCGGTATGTGATCTCGAAGGTGCCCGGCCAGCGTGGTGCCGCGAGCTGCTCAGGCCATCGGGTCGGTGTTGCAGCGCACCGCGTCGGCGATTGGAGCCGGCGCGGGCTCGGGGGAGAACGGCGGCGACAGCTCACCCCAGCGCACACAACTCCATCGGCCGTCGGTGATGGGGATCAGCACCACCGATTCAGTGTTGCCGAGATGGTGATCCAGCACGAACCCGCCGTCCACGCCGGCCAGCGCAGCGGCCGCCAGCCGGATCGCCGCACCGTGGCTCACGACGATGATGTCGCCGGTCCAGTCATGGTCGTCGAGGTAACGGATGCGCAGATCGGTGAGCACCGGCAGGTAGCGGTCCAACACGTCGCGCCCGGTTTCCCCCCCGGGTAGCGGCACCTCCAGTTCACCGTGATGCCACCGCTGGTAGATCGCGTTGAACTCGGCAACCGCTTCGTCGTCGTTGCGGTTTTCCAATTCCCCGACCTGCACTTCGTGGATGCCGGCGACTTCGCGGATCGGCACCCCCAGTTCGGCGCCGATCACCGCGGCGGTCTCCGCGGCTCGGGCCGCGACCGAATGGATCACCATCGCGGGCCGCGGCGAACGGGTACGCGCAAATATACGGGCCTGATCCCGACCCAGAGGTGTCAAGCTGGTTCCTGGCGGTAACGTGTCCAGCCGGCGCTCCAGGTTGCCGTAGGACTGGGCGTGCCGCACCAGCACCAAACGACCGCTCATTGCGCGGTGCCTCCGGCGGGATCCGGTTTTCCTTCCCGTAACCGGGCCAGCCAGCGGGCTGCTTCGTCGCACGGCGGTGGTTGTGCGCCCGCTAGTACACCGGTGGGCCAAGAACCGAGGTATCGCACATCGGCACAACGGCGGTGCAAGGCTTTAAGTGCCTCGGCAACCGCGTCGTCGTCGATATGGCCGACACAGTCCAGGAAAAACATGTAGGCGCCCAGTTCGGTGCGGGTGGGCCGAGACTCGATCCGGGTCAGGTCGATTCCGCGGATGCCGAACTCGCTCAGCGCAGCGACCAGGGCCCCGGGCGTATTGTGGATCCGCAACACGACCGACGTCCGGTCGGCCCCCGTTCGGGGCGGCGGCGGCCCGGGCGGGCCGACCAGCAGGAAGCGGGTGCGGGCGTTGGGTTCATCGACGACGCCGTCGGCCAGCGCCGTTAACCCGCAGTGGTGGGCGGCCAGCGCTGAACTGACCGCGGCGTCGACCTGGCCATCGGCGACCTGCTGCGCAGCGTCCGCATTGGAGTTCGCCGGCCGCAGCTCCGCGACCGGCAGATGGGTGGCCAGCCAGTGCCGCACCTGCGCGGCCGCCATGGGAAAAGCAGCGACCGTGCGAACGTCGGCGACGGTCCGGCCGGGCTTGACGACGATGCTGAACGCCACATCCAGCGTTGTCTCGGCGAACACTTGCAGCGGCGAACCCATGGCCAGGCTGTCCAGGGTGGGCACCACAGGCCCTTCGATCGAGTTCTCGATGGGCACGCACGCGTAATCGACTACGCCGTCACGAACAGCGTCGAGTGCGGCAGGCGTGCTTTCGCTGGGCACACGCCGCACGGTAGCGGGGCCGTGGTCGGGGACCATGCCTGCGGCCGCCAGCTGCAGCAGCGCCGCTTCGGTGAACGTTCCTTCCGGGCCGAGATACGCGATGCGGACCACGACCAAACAGTAACCGGGTCGACAGAATTGCGCTGGTGCGCAGCAGAGTTTGTGTTAGCTCTGTCCGATTGACGCAGCCGGTGGCTGCCCGCTTGGCAATGCGTCGCTTAGCCGGGCGCCGCTCACGCGGACCATTGGGGCGGCTACCGTGTCGGGCGTGACCGCGCTGCCCGGTGAACCCGAAATGCCGCCGGCGCCGCGCCGGACGCTGGGCATCGAGGTCGCCGTTGTGCTGGGCGTCACCTTCGGCGTCAGCGCCCTCACCGCGATCCTGCAGCTCATCGATGAGGTTCTGCGTAATCTGGGCGCGCAGCGGATCCCGATCAACCCGCGACGCTCCTACTTTGACCTGATCGATCTCGGGCTGAACCTCGCGGTCATCGCACAACTGGTCGCCTGGGGTGCTCTGGGGGTGTATCTGCTGTGGCGTAGCGGTGTGAGTCCGGCGCGAATCGGGCTGGGGCGGATCCGCTGGCGGGCCGATGTGCTGGGCGGCACTGGTCTGGCCGCCGTGGTCGGCCTGCCCGGATTAGCCGGCTATCTCGCGGCGCGGACGGTGGGGATTAACGCCTCCGTCATTCCCTCCGGCCTGGGCCCGACCTGGTGGCGGGTGCCGGTGCTGGTTGGGATGGCGTTCGCCGACGGCTGGGCGGAAGAGGTGCTCGTGGTCGGCTATCTGCTGACCCGGCTTGGGCAGCTGGGCATCCGCCCTGGCGTCGCACTGGCCTGCTCAAGTGTGCTGCGCGGTGTTTACCACCTCTACCAAGGGTTTGGTGCCGGGCTGGGTAACTGCGCGATGGGGCTGGTGTTCGGGTATGTGTGGCGCCGCACCGGCCGACTCTGGCCGCTGGTGATCGCGCATGGTCTCATCGACACTGTCGCGTTCGTCGGTTATGCACTCCTGGCCGGTCATCTGGGCTGGCTACGCTGAAACGCCCGGCTCCGGTCCTGGCCGCCGTCATGTGCTGCCCGTCGCCGCCATCGGGGTGCGGCACTGTGGGGTGCACTGTGCGGTGAGACATCGCTGCCGCGGATCGTCACCGGCTCGCCGTCGACCCGTTCTGCAGCCAGGCCTTGGTCCGCCCGGGGTAGTGAGTGGCGATCCAGGCCACTCCAAGATCCCGGCAGAAGGTGACGTCGTCGAACGTATCGACATTCCAACAGTACAGAGCCCGGCCCTGCGCCGCGGCACGGTCGACGAGTTCCGGATGGTCACGCAGCGTGGTGATCGACGGCCCGACGGCGGTGGCACCGACCGCGGTCGCTGCGCTACTGGCCAGATACCAGGCGGCGCGCCCGAGCAACACCGTCGGCAGCAGCGGTGCCGCGCGGCGAATCCGCCAGACCGCGGCCGCCGAAAACGACATCACCACGGCCCGGGATCGGTCGGCGGAGGCCGGCGCGGCAATACCGAACCGGTGCAGCAGCGCTAACACCTTGCTTTCCACCAGTGCGCCGTACCGGACAGGATGTTTGGTTTCGATGAAGATCTTCACCGGACGCCGCCAGTCCAGGACCAGCGCGACGAGGGCGTCCAGCGTCAACAGGCTCGTATCACCATGAGCACCGTCGGGGCGCCAGCTGACATGCCACGCGCCGTATTCCAATTCGCGCAACTGGGCCAACGTCATCGTGCTGACCAAGCCGGCACCGGTCGATGTGCGGTCCAGGCGACGGTCATGGACGCACACCAAGTGACCGTCGCGGGTCAGCCGTACATCGCATTCCACCCCGTCAGCCCCCTCTTTGAGGGCAAGGTCATAGGCCGCGAGGGTATGTTCCGGCCGAGCTGCCGATGCCCCACGATGAGCGACCACAAAAGGGTGCCCGGTCAGCACCCTATCGGCCGACGTCATACCCCTATGCTGCCGGTTCCCGGCCCTGCAGCTCAACCGTGGCGGCGGGGGACAGGGAGCCCTGCCCGTCCACGGGCACCACCACCCACCGATGCGCAGGCCGTTCAATCGGTTTGCGCTCAAACCCATCGAACACTCGCACGAGAGTCGCCAGTGTCGCCGCCGCCAGCAGATAGCCGAGCGTCATCGCGACAGTGTTATTCGCGATTCCCTGCGCGTCGTGGGCCCGACTGGTCGCGATAGCAAAAACCGATACCCCGGTGCTGGCGATCCACACGATCCACCACATCAGGATCGGCCTCCGTAACCGGGCATAGAGCTTTTCGAGCATGGCCAGCTCGATGACGTACACCGGGGCCCACGCCAGGTTCACCAGCGGGACCAGGCAGCCCGCCCACAAACTCCAGCCGGGGCGCGGCTCGTGCCGGCCATAGTGCATGAACGCGGCGGCTCGCCGCGCAATCAGCCATCGGATCAACACCACGGCGCACGCGATCACCGCTGCGATCGCCGCCAGGCTCACTCCTACTCCAAGCCAGACCGCAGCCGCAGCCACCAGCGGGTTCAGCAATGTGTTGCGATTGATGACCAGCAACACGTATCGCACCACATACACCAGTGCGGCGATGGCGAACACCACGAGGGTGGCGAACAAGGTCGTATGTACCGTCGTCGCCGGCGGCCCCTGCCGTACCGGTGACGCCCGCTGCTGGGCGGCTTCGCCGACCTGATCGGCCAGACTCCACCGCGGTATGACGGTGTAGCGCGGAGTGGGCCCAAGAGGTTTGCGTGGCGGCCGCCGCGGCGGCGGAGCACCCGGACGCACCGCGATCCACCGGTAGCCCGGTGGCAGCTGCGGCGCTGGACGCTGGCTGGCGGTGACCGGCGCCTGGGTCGGTCCCTGTGCGCTCCACCGCGGGTCGGCCTCCGGCAACGGCGCCAGTAGCGCGCCGCGGCAGCGGGGACACCACATGCGCTGGCGGTCGCGCACATTCCACCGCGTGCCGCACTGAGAGCACACTTGGATCACCCGCTCAGCCTAACGGCGGCCGGTCTTCGCACGCATCGCGCGTGGATCACGGTCGCCTCCAGACTGGCAGCTCCGCCGCAGTTCGTCGGCTTTTCGGAGATCGGCTTGGCGCTCTCGGCGGTCGGTCGCGGCCCGCGCCACACAGCCGGACGCCCGGTCGACGGCAGGCCGCAGCTACTTCCCGCTATCCACAATTTCCACAGCTTTATCCACAGGGGTTTGTGGGTCAGCACATCATTGACGTCGTGTCAATACGGATATCGATGAGGAACCTGTGGATAACATGAGCCGATCGCCGATCGTCATCGACAGGCCAGCCGCTGGTCGAGCGAAACCCATTGCCGCGCTAACTAAACACAGTGCCCACCGAGCGGACGAATCCACGCACCGCTCAGCGGTGAAATTGCAGCAAAGTATTTGTATAGTCCACTCATTATAAATAATAGAGGCACAGCCTGTGAGAGGCCTGAGACCATGCCTAAGATATCTCAGCAGCAGAGTCAATTATTCGGCTGCATTGCCGCTGGTGTTGCCGTTGCCGGCGCTGGCGTCGTCGCCGTCATCCCGGCCACCCCGCCGCCCGCCGGCCCCCGCGGCGGTGACGTCGCACTCACCGCTGGCGAGGAGGACATCGTCCTCGACCTCGTGCGGCACGGACAGACGGTGTCGACAGGAGTCGTTGCCGGCAACGTGCTGCCCGGGTCGCCGCTGAGCGACCTTGGCCAGGACGAGGCACAAGAGGTGGGAACCCAACTCGCCAATCAGCTCGGCAGCCCGGACGCGGTGGCCGGGATCTTCGAGGGGCAAAACATCCGGATGGCGCAGACCGCAGCGCCCTTCGCCGCGCTCGAGCAGGAGACTCCGCACATACTTTCCGGGCTCAACGAGATCGGTGGCGGCATCTACGCGGGCGACCCGTATTCGGGCCCCGGCGGTATCCTCTACGACCTGACCCTGCTGACGTGGGCGTTTGGCTACGAATTCGTGCCGATGCCGGGCTCGTTGGACTTCAACGGGATCGCCTTCGAGGACTACTTCAGCAACGCTGTTGCCACGATGTATGCCGACGCGTTGGCCAACCCGATCGTCAGCGCGAACGGCCAGGTCACCGATGTCGCGTTTTCCGGTGAGGCGGCGATCAGCACCTGGACTCTGCTCAACGCGAAAAACCCCGATCTGGCGATCTTCTTGCCACGCTTCGTCGAAGCGGTGCTCAGCCGGAAAACACCCGTTCCTGCCCAACGCCGGCGTGGTGGAACTCGAAGGCAACCCCACGGAGGGATGGACGCTGGTCAGCTTCGACGGGCAACCCATTCCGCAAGATCCGGGATTGCTGACGCAGCTCATCGTCGACTTCCGGGACGTGATCACCCCGCCGCAGATGGCGATCTACAACCTGGTCGAGGCCGCCCTCACCGGCAACGCGACGACGATCCAGGATGCGCTTGCGGCCGGCGTGTACAGCGTCGGCGCCGCGATAGCTCAGTTCCCCCAATCAGTGATCGGTGACATCGGCTACGTGGTGCAGAATCTCGCTGCCGACGTGGCAGCGCGGGATTCAGCCATGGCGCTCATCGATGCGTTCGGGTCGTTGGTCTTCGGGTTGACTTAGCAGGTCGACTGAGCAGGTCGACTGAGCAGGTCGACTGGGCAGGTTGTGGGGCCATCCGTGCTCAGCACTGCCGCTCTCGGGGGTGAACGCGCAGCTCATGACGCTCTCGGCGAGACAATTTTCGTCGAGGTTCACAAGGCGCTATGATCGCGACCACGAGTTGCCGTTGTGATTCACCTCACTGGGGGCCACATTGAACGTGCAGGTCAGGGTGGTTTGATGGTCATGCATCCCATCGGGCCGCGGCCAGCGGCGTCATCGGCGCCGTGGTTTTCCGACTCGCCGGCCTGGAACCGCTCCTATCTCGTCGCGGGTTTGCGCGCCGGGCTGATCGCGCTGGTGTTGCTCGCGATCCTCGCCGTTATCGTTGTGTTCTGAACCGGCCCGCACCGGGTAGGCGTCACCGCAGCGTTGTTGCGGCCGACGCAGTCATGGAGCAGTGTTGAGTAGGGCCGTGCGCCAGCACGGAGCTTGCGAGGAGAGCGTCACAACGAAATCGACGATCAAGGAAGGAACCACGTGGCTGTATACACCTTGCCCGACCTGGACTGGGACTACGGAGCGCTGGAGCCGCACATCTCGGGGCAGATCAACGAGCTTCACCACAGCAAACACCACGCGACATACGTCAAAGGCGCAAACGACGCCCTCGAAAAACTCGAAGAGGCTCGCGCCAAAGATGACCACTCCGCGACCGCCCTGTGGGAGAAGAGCCTGGCGTTCAATCTGGGCGGCCACATCAACCACACCCTGTGGTGGAAGAACCTGTCACCCAACGGTGGTGACAAGCCGACCGGGGAACTTGCGGCAGCTATCGACGACGCGTTCGGCTCGTTCGACAAATTCCGCGCCCAATTCACCGCAGCTGCCACCACCGTGATGGGTTCAGGGTGGGCGGCCCTCGGCTACGATAGCCTTGCCAACAAGTTGTTGGTATTCCAGGTCTACGACCACCAATCCAACTTTCCGCTGGGCATCGTGCCGCTGCTGATGCTCGACATGTGGGAGCACGCCTTCTACTTGCAGTACAAGAACGTCAAGGCGGACTTCGCCAAGGCGTTTTGGAACGTTGTCAACTGGGCGGATGTGCAGGAACGCTACGCAGCGGCCACCTCGAAGACCAAGGGGCTGATCGCCGGCTGACCATCGCCGGCTGACCTGGTCTGCGGGCTGCGTCGTTCGCGTAACGCTCCGCACGCTGACTCCGGCTGAACCTGCCCGGGCGCCACATGCGCGTCGTGTGGCGCCCGACTTTCGCCCTGTCTCCCTACCCGTGTCGGCTTGCACGCCACGCACGTGGGGCGCATCCTGGTCTAATCGACGTTTCATCCACCAAATGTCGCGTTACCCCGAATGGGAGGTATAGCGGAGGGCGCAATGGGAACAGGGTCAGGCCGGGCGGTTGAAGTCACCCGTTCCATTCCCACGGCACGTTGAAGGGGTTCGTGATTTCTGGACGGTGGCCCGATTCGACGAAGGAGTGGGCCCAACTTCTACGGGTCGCGGTGTGGGTGGCATCACTCCCCGGATTGCTCTCCACCACAACGGTGTTCGGCGCTCGCGAAGAACTGCCGGACGAACCGGAACCCGGCACTGTGGGTTTGGTGCTTGCTGAAGGGACAGTCGTCGGTGACTCGGCTATTCCACCCGGCTATTTCTCCGATCAGCAGCCGCCCGCATTAATGATGCTGCACCCCGTCGGAAACCACACCGTCACTGCCGGAATGTGCTGGGGCGGCATCGGGCTGCGTACTGCTGCCCGGGCTGCCGCATCTGGGCCTGGAACACCGCGCGGCCTGGGTCGAAGCCGAGGCCGACGGTACCGTCACCTCGATGGTGAGTCGGGTCGGCGTCGACCCTATTAGCCATCCCGACACTGCGATCCTGGCCATGCTGCTTGCTGCATAACCGGTGTCAAATTCCCGAGCCCGGCTTGGACCGGGGGCGCCGCCACTCAGTCGGGCCACGTCCCCGAAAGCCCCGAATGTATCGGCCCGGTGGCGGGTGAACCCGGTCGCTTAGCCCTCTGTCGCCGACGCCGGCAGGCGGCCATGACGGCCGGTTCTGCACGCGCCATTGGACGCTTGCCGCGATCCCCCAGAACCCACAGCAAAGTGGTTTCCGGATTCGACACAATAGTGTGTGCGTTGCTTGACGCCGGGTGACGTCAGCGGCGTAGGACCGCCAGATTCCCTCAGACACTATAACCGTAACGCTCCGCTACCCAGTGTCTGTAGTGCATCCCGTGGATACGAGCCGAAATCCGCGTCCTTCGGGATTGCTCTGTGGGAGTAGCTTCACGTTTCTCGATATCCCTACCACGCAGGTTGCCGCCGCGTCAGCGATTTGTGCAGTTTGCACTTGGTTGTGGACACAACTCTCGCTACCATGATCAGCAAATACGGGCTCTTCGCAGTTGAGGGTGTAGAGGTGGTCGGCGCGTCGCTGCCGGGATAGGGGTCGAGGTCTTCTGATGATGGGAGTTTCCATACTGCCTATCAGAAGACCTCGACGTGCCTGACGCTACCTTCGCTTGCCCCGATCTGACCATGTTCTGCCGCCTTGATGAGCTCGGGCTGGAGGTGACCGGCCAACGCCTGCAGGCTGATCGGGCGGTGCTGGCGTGCCGGATCGTCGATGACGACTCGTGGTGTCGCCGCTGCGGGGAACAGGGCACCCCGCGACACCGTCACTCGGGAATTGGCGCATGAGCCGTTCGGGTGGCGGCCGACGACCTGCTGGTCACCGTGCGCCGTTACCGGTGTGCCGGCTGTGCGCATGTGTGGCGCCAAGACAGCAGTGCTGCGGCCGAGCCGCGGGCCAAGCTGTCGCGACGGGCTCTGCGTTGGGCCTTGGAAGCCCTGGTGTGTCAACACCTGAGCGTGGCACGAGTCGCTGAAGGCCTCGGGGTGTCGTGGAACACCGCCAACAGCGCGGTGCTGGCCGAAGGCCGGCGCGTGCTCATCGACGATCCCGGCCGGTTCGACGGTGTGCGCGTCATCGGCGTCGACGAGCACGTGTGGCGCCACACCCGCAAAGGCGACAAGCACGTCACGGTGATCATCGATCTGACCGCGGTGCGCGACGGAACCGGTCCTGCTCGGCTGCTCGACATGGTCGAAGGACGCTCCAAACAGGCCTTCAAGACCTGGCTAGCTGAGCGGCCCAAATCCTGGCGTGACGGCGTGCAAGTCGTTGCGATGGACGGATTCACCGGGTTCAAGACCGCCACCAGCGACGAACTGCCCGAAGCGGTCGCGGTGATGGACCCCTTCCATGTGGTCCGGCTCGCCGGTGACGCCCTCGATGAGTGCCGACGCCGCGTCCAGCTGGACACCTGCGGGCACCGTGGCCGCAAAACCGATCCGCTCTACGCCTGCCGGCACACCCTACACACCGGCGCCGACCTGCTCACCGACAAACAGAAGATCCGGCTGCACGCCCTGTTCGCCGCCGACGCCCATGTCGAGGTTGAAGCCACCTGGACGATCTATCAGCGCACCGTCGCTGCCTACCGCGAACCCAACCGGGCCAAGGGCCGCGCGATGATGCAGGCCGTGATCGACACCCTCAGCCGTGGCGTCCCCAAAGCCCTGCGCGAGCTCATCACACTGGGCCGCACGTTGAAGAAACGGGCCGGCGACATCCTGGCCTACTTCGACCGGCCTGGAACCAGCAACGGCCAACCGAAGCCATCAACGGCCGACTCGAACACCTGCGCGGCTCCGCCTTCGGATTTCGCAACCTCACCAACTACATCGCCCGATCACTACTAGAAACCGGCGGATTCAGACCCCAACTACACCCTCAATCATGAAGAGCCCAAATACGTGCAGGCAACCATTCACTCTCGCAAGCCCGGTGGAGGTCATATCGATGAGCACGACGTTCGCTGCCCGCCTGAACCGACTGTTCGACACCGTATATCCGCCTGGACGGGGACCGCATACCTCCGCTGAGGTCATCGCAGCGCTGAAGGCCGAGGGCATCACGATGTCGGCTCCTTACCTCTCGCAACTGCGCTCCGGCAACCGCACGAACCCCTCGGCAGCGACAATGGCGGCGCTTGCGAACTTTTTCCGGATCAAACCGGCCTACTTCACCGACGACGAGTACTACGAAAAACTCGACAAGGAGTTGTCGTGGCTGGCCACCATGCGGGACGAAAATATTCGCCGCATCGTGGGGCGGCTGGTTGACTTATCGCCTGAGGCCCAGCAAGACATCGAAGATCGTGTCAACGAGCTACGCCGTAAAGAGCATCTGGACACATGAGCTTTCGCGGGTGGCATAACGCGGCCATCTGCCCCATCTGTCCCTCACCTGGCCCACAGCCGTCGACCGCTGCCGATTAGGGTGGGCTCGGATCGCACACGTCGCGAGAGTGCACGACAATTCGGGAGGCGGCGGGAATGGGTCTGTTCCGTAAGCGAAAGAGCCGCGCGACTCGTCGCGCCGAGAGCCGGCGCTCAAGGCCCGCGCCAAGCTGGAGGCCAAGCTGGCCGCAAAGAATGAAGCACGGCGCATCAAATCCGCCCAGCGGGCTGAAGCCAAAGCGCTCAAAGCGCAGTTGCAGGCTCAGCGGGAGAGCGATCGTGCCGCGCTCAAGATCGCTGAGGCCCAACTCAAAGCGGCTCGCGAGGGTAAGCTGCTGTCACCTACTCGTATCCGCCGGGTTTTGACGGTATCTCGATTGCTCGCCCCGATCCTGGTGCCACTGGTGTACCGGGCGGCGATGGCGGCCCGTGGACTCATCGACCAGCGTCGCGCGGACCGGCTGGGCATCCCGTTGGCCCAGATCGGGCGATTCTCCGGGCATGGTGCGCGACTGTCGGCCCGGGTGGCCGGTGCCGAGCACTCACTCCGAGCGGTGCAGGACAAGAAACCCCGAGACGGCGAAACCCAGCAGTTCGTGGCCGCCGTGAGTGACCGGCTAGCCGATCTGTCCGCCGCTATTACCGCTGCAGAAACCATGCCCGCTGCACGTCGACGCGCCACCCACTCCGCGATCGCCAGACAGCTCGACGGTATCGAAGCCGACTTGATGGCGCGATTGGGGCTGGAATGACCGTCACACCATATGGCCGCTCGCGCGTCCGCCGCCTCGGGCTGAACGGTGAAAGTGGCGCAGCATGACAAACATGATGCGGATGGTCGCCGTCGCCGTTTTGGTCACGGCGCTGCTGGTGTCGTCGAGCGCTCTGGCGGCGGCCCATGCCACCCGGGTAGCAGCCGACCCACCCGAGAATGCCGCGGTCACGACCAGTCCCGCACGTGTCACGGCCACCTTCAATGAAGAGCTGCAGAGCGGCTTCGCCGCGATGACCGTTGTCGGGCCGGACGGCAACATCTGGTCCACTGGTCAACCGCAGGTGCGGGGTGCCACCGTCAGCATCGCATTACGCCCCCTGGGCCCGGTCGGCCCCTACACGGTGAACTACCGCGTGACCTCGGCTGATGGACACGTGGTAGCGGGCTCATGGTCGTTTCGGCTCACCGTGCCCGGCACTGGCCGCCCCGGCCCGCCCACCTTCCCCACTCACCCCGGTGACGGTGTCCCGCTCTGGCCGTTCGTAGCCGCGACCTTGGCAGTGGTGGGCGGCGCTGCGCTGTGGGCGGTGCGGCGGCAGTTCTGGCGGTGAGCCCGCGCCGGACACTGCGGCCGTCCGTGCTGGCATGATGGGTCGGGACTGCTGGTGTTCGCGACGGGCGCGCGCGACGAGACACGGCAAAGGAGCAGCCACATGGCAGACCCGCAGGATCCACCCGCCAGCGCGACACGGAACCGGCGCCACCTGACAGGGTGCCTGATATCGCCTCCACACCGGATTCATCACAGCCGCCCGCAACGCCCCCTGAGCCAACGGTAGAGCCGCCCGCGGAAAAAGCAGTTAAGAAAGCGCCGGCCAAGAAGCCAGCCGCTAAGGCCGCAAAGAAAGCACAGAAGGCGCCGGTTAAAAAAGCCCCGGCAAAAAAGACGGCCACCAAGAAGGCAACGGCTAAGAAGGCTGCCGCTAAAGCCACTGAAGCTGCCCAGCCGAAACCAGCCGACCAGCGCCGGATCGAAACCAACGGTCAGCTAGCCACCGCAGCCAAAGAGGCAGCTGCACGCGCGAAGTCGGCGGTCGCCGCCGCCCGCAATCCGATGACGGACGACACCTCCGCTCCCGCCCCCACCCGGTTCTTCGTCCCGATGACGGTAGCTATTGCCGCCAGTTTGTTAGCGTTACTGCTGCTGCGCCAACTCCGCCGTCGTTTCGCCTAATATGTCACGGTGCCGGTAACCTTCCGGGCCACCGCGGATTTGGTTGATGCAATCGGTCCCGGTGTGCGCAGCTGCGATGTGCAGTTCCGCCAGTTCGGTGGCCGTACCCAGTTCGCCGGAACGATCAGCACGGTGCGCTGCTTTCAGGACAACGCGTTGGTCAAATCGGTGCTCGCCGAGCCGGGTCATGGCCGGGTGCTGATTGTTGACGGCGCCGGGTCACTGCACACCGCACTGGTCGGCGACGTTATTGCCGGCTCGGCATACGCCAATGGGTGGGCGGGGCTGATCATCTACGGAGCGGTCCGGGATGCCGCCGCGCTGCGCGAGATCGACATTGGTATTAAAGCACTCGGCACCAACCCGCGCACGAGCACCAAGACCGGTGCCGGTGAACGTGATGTGGTGGTTCACCTGGGTGGGGTGATGTTCGTGCCCGGCGATATCGCCTACAGTGACGACGACGGTATTGTCGTCGTCACTCCCGCGCCATCGCCGACCCCGAGGTCGGGCTAGAGCTGCGGCGTCCGAGCTTTCACCCCTATCACTGGCGCACTGTCTAAACGGTGACCGCGGCAGTGTGTTTGCTGAACCGCAAACCTTCGTCGGCAATCTTGCCGTACCGGATCAGCCGTAGGTCCAGCAGGTAGTTCTGATTCAACCGCCACGGTGTGCGTGAACCCTGTTTGGGCAGTTCATCAAGCGACCGCAGCACATAGCCGGGGTGAACTCCATAAAGGCCGCTCATCGACGTGCGGCCCCGGATGTTCCGGCACAACCGTGTCAAATCCGTTGGCGTCCATGTAGTTCAACAGACGGCAGACAAACTCTGACACCAGGTCGGCCTTCAAGGTCCACGAGGCGTTGGTGTAGCCGACGGTGTAGGCCAGATTGGGGAGGCCGGAGAGCATCATGCCCTTGTAGGCCATCGTCCGGGTCAGGTCCACGGGCTGTCCGTCGACACTCACGGTCGCACCACCGAATAGCTGTAGGTTCAATCCCGTGGCGGTGACGATAATGTCAGCCGGCAGCTCACGCCCGGAGCGTAGCGCGACACCGGTCGCGGTGAACCGCTCAATCGTGTCAGTCACCACCTCGGTCTTGCCGTGGCGGATGGTGCGAAACAAATCCCCGTTGGGCACTAGGCACAGCCGTTGGTCCCACGGGTTGTAGCGGGACCGAAGTGTGTTTCGACGTCATAGCCTTCGGGCAGCTGGCGTTTGACCAGGTCCATCAAAATTTTGCGCATTCGCGTCGGCAGCGTCCGGCAGGCCTGGTAGACGAGCGACTGGCGGAGCACGTTTTCCACCGGATCACGGTGTAGGCCTTCTCATCAGACAACCATTTGAGCTTGTCCGCCCACGGCTCCCGGTCAGGCTGGGAGACGATATATGTCGGCGAACGCTGCAACATCGTGACATGGCCGGCTCCGGAATTCACCAGTGCCGGAACCAAAGTGACTGCGGTAGCGCCGCTGCCGATGACGACGATGTTCTTGCCCGTGTAATCGAGGTCCTCGGGCCAGTGCTGCGGATGAATAATCGGCCCGGTGAAATCCTCCGCACCGGCGAACGTGGGCGAGTAGCCCTGCTCGTAGTTGTAGTACCCGCTGCATAAAAACAGGAACGAACACGTTATCGACTGTTCCGCACCGTCGTTTTCGACGCGGACGGTCCAGTGATTCTCTGCGCTGGACCAGTCGGCACCAATCACTTTGTGGTTCAGCCGGATGCGCTTGTCGATGCCGTACATCACGGCAGTGCTTTTCAGGTATTCGAGAATCGGCTGCCCCTCCGCGATGGACTGGTGCCCGGTCCAGGGCCGAAACCGGAAGCCTAAGGTGTACATATCCGAGTCTGAGCGAATGCCTGGATAACGAAACAGATCCCACGTGCCGCCCATGCTCTGGCGCTTCTCCACAATCGCGTAATTCTTCGTTGCGCAGCGTTCTTGGAGGTGCCAGGCCGCGCTCACGCCTGAAATGCCAGCCCCGACGATGAGGACATCAAGGTGCTCAGTCATACGGCCACCGTATCAACACACTGTTGATAGAGTCAACACTGCGTCGATATTGTCGACATGGCGTAAGCTCGGGGTCGTGACCGGTCCTGCTGTCCGTCCCCCTCCGAGCCGCGGCCGGCGTTCCGCACGTCCTTCCGGTGACGACCGTGAACTGGCGATCCTGGCCACCGCTGAACGCCTGCTCGACGAGCGGCCGTTGCCCGATATCTCGGTGGACGACTTGGCTAAGGGTGCCGGCATCTCCCGGCCGACGTTTTACTTCTACTTCGCTTCCAAGGAAGCGGTGCTGCTGACCTTGCTGGATCGGGTGGTCACCGAGGCGGACACCGCGCTGGAACGCCTCATTGAGAGCCCGCCGGGCCACCGTGAGGAGATGTGGCGCATTGGTATTAACGTGTTCTTCGAGACGTTCGGGTCACACCGGGGTGTGACTCGGGCCGGGTGGGCAGCCCGGGACATCAGTCCCGATGTTCGCCAGCTGTGGTCGACGTTCATGCAGAAGTGGATCACGCACACCGCTACCGCCATCGAGGCTGAGCGCGCCCGGGGCACGGCGCCAAACACCCTGCCGGCACGGGAGCTGGCCACCGCCTTGAACCTGATGAACGAGCGGGTGCTATTCGCATCGTTCGCCGCCGAACAACCCTCCGTGCCGGAAGCCCGTGTGCTGGACACGCTGACACACATCTGGGTCACCAGCATCTACGGTGACACCAGCTCAGGGACAGGTCTGCCGACCACGCGGCCGGAGAGCTGATCAATCCTGCGAGCCTGCCCAGGTGAGCAATTGCTCGACCGGCCAGGTGTTGACGATCCGGTCAACGGGTACTTTGGCGTCCAGGGCACGCTGTGCGCCGTAGCCGAGGAAGTCGAGTTGGCCGGGCGCATGCGCATCGCTGTCGATACTGAACAGGCAGCCGAGATCACGCGCCAGATTCAGCAAACGCATCGGCGGGTCACGCCGTTCCGGGCGAGTTGACCTCCACCGCGGTCCCGTGCTCGCGGCAGGCGGTGAACACCGCCTCGGCGTCGAAGCTGGACTCGGCCCGGATTCCGCGGTTACCCGCAACTAGCCGACCGGTGCAATGGCCGAGTACATCGACGTGCTCGTTCGCCACGGCCCGCAGCATCCGGCGGGTCATCGCTACTGAGTCCATCGCCAACGTCGAATGCACACTGGCCACCACAATGTCGAGGCGGGCCAGCAGCTCGGGCTCCTGATCTAGGCTGCCGTCGTCGAGAATGTCGACCTCGATGCCAGTCAGGAGGCGCATCGGGGCGAACTGCTCCCGTAACCCGCGATCACCTCTAGCTGTCGGCGCAGCCGTTCCGGGGACAAGCCGTTGGCGATCGTCAGCCGCGGTGAGTGATCGGTTAACGCGCAGTACTCATGCCCCAACGTCTGCGCAGTGGCTATCATCTCCTCGATCGGCGCGGAACCATCCGACCAGTTTGAATGCAGATGCAAATCACCACGCAGCGCTGCCCGGATCTCGCCGCCACCCAAGTCTGTTGCGGCAGAGCGTAATTGCACCAGAAGATCAGGTTCACGACCCGCCCACGCCTGGGCGATCACCTGGGCCGTCTTCGGTCCGACGCCCGGCAAGCTCTGCCAGCTGTTGGCTCGGCCGTGACGTTCGCGTTCGGCGTCGTCCAGGGCCGCCAGGACATCGGCTGCCCGCCGGTAGGCCATCGCCCGCCGCGGATCATCGCGGGCCCGATCTTTGTAGTAGGCGATCTGCCGGAGCGCGGTCACCGGATCCATAGCCTTCAGTGTGCCCGCGTCACCCCAGCTGCCCTGCGATGAACCCTGCGAACACCACTCCGAAGCCGCCGATTTCACCGACGATGAGCATCGTCATGGACACCGCTGTGCCCCGGGTGCGCCGTTCGAATTGGTTGGTGGTGTCGCGGAGCAGGCCATGAGTGATATAGCTGACCGTGGCCGCCAGGAAGAAAAACACCGCTACCATCGCCGCGGTCAAGTTCACCCACGCCGGCCAGGCGCTCAGTTCCACGAAGACCGCGATCAGCAGGGTCGCGAACGAATACAGGAGCGCGGCCCGGTGCGCGATATCGACATAGGGATGAGCGCGGTGATCCTCGGCGCTCACCATCTGGCGGTACTTCCAGACACCGAGGCCCAGCGCAAGCATAAAGAGCACGCCGGCCCCAGCAGCGTGATTGTGGTGTCCAGACCAAGGTCGCAGCTCATTGCGCGCCGAGTGTAGTCGCGTGGTCTCCGGGTACTTTCAGATCATGCGATTCGCCTTCAAAACCTCGCCGCAACACACGACCTGGACCGACATGCTGGCCCTCTGGAAGCAAGCCGACGATATCGAGGTCTTCGAGTCTGGATGGACGTTCGACCACTTCTATCCGATCTTCTCGGATTCCACCGGCCCCTGCCTGGAAGGCTGGACCACGCTGACCGCGCTCGCGCAGGCCACCACGCGGCTTCGGCTGGGCACTCTGGTGACCGGTATCCACTACCGTCACCCCGCGGTGCTGGCCAATATGGCCGCAGCACTTGACATCATCTCCGGTGGCCGACTCGAACTGGGCATCGGCGCCGGCTGGAATGAAGAAGAGTCGGGCGCGTATGGCATCGAGTTAGGCAGCATCAAAGAGCGCATGGACCGATTCGAGGAAGCCTGCCAGGTGCTGACCAGCCTGCTCAGCCAGGAGACCACAACCTTCAACGGCCGTTACTACCAGCTCAAAGACGCTCGCAACGAGCCCAAGGGCCCAGCGCCCGCACCCGCCGATCTGCATCGGCGGCAGCGGCGAAAAACGGACGCTGCGCATCACCGCGCGGTATGCCCAGCACTGGAACTTCGTCGGCGGCCCGGCCGAGGAATTCGCCCGTAAGCGCGACGTGCTGGCCGCCCATTGTGCCGATATCGGCCGGGACCCCGAGGCGATCACGCTTTCTGCGCACCTTTTTCTGGGGCCGGACCGCAACTACGGGCAGGTCATCGAGAACGCGGCGGCGCTGGAAGCCGAAGGACTGGACCTGGGAATCGTGTATATCGCACCGCCGCATGACCCGGCCGTGCTGCAGCCGCTGGCTGAGGCCATCCGGGACTCGGGCTTATGCGATCGAGAGTGACCGGCTGGCCGGGTCATGCGCGGCAGCCGAACCGCCCCGCCTGGTTGAGGCCGGGCGATATCTCCGCGCCATCGCCCTCAGATAACAATTTAATAAAACTGAGCAAATGTCGATGCGGTAGCCAGCGCGCGCGTCAGCCTGGACTACACCCCGAAACGCAACAGATCCTCAGCTGTGACCAGCCGTTCGTGCTTGGCCGGGAACTCACGGCTCTTCAACGGGTGTCGGAACAATGACCAGGCGATTCGTCCCACCCGTGACTGCGGTATTGCGGTGAGAGGCACGGTGATCACTCCAGCAATCGGTCGACTGAACCTGGACTCCACTTTAACGCAGAGCCACATCCGGTTATTACACACCCACCAGCTGGCAAACGCTGAGCGACTCGCCGAGCAATTATCGGCGCTGTTCCATGAAAGCCGGGCTAGCGTTGCGGCGCGGTCGTCGCCTTGATCGGGACCGGCAGCGCGCTGCTCCCCATCAGGTAGCGGTCCACGGCCGCCGCCGCAGCGCGGCCCTCGGCGATCGCCCACACGATCAGTGACTGACCCCGGCCCATGTCGCCGGCGACAAACACGCCGGGCACCGAGGTGCTGAAATCGTCGCCGCGGGCCACGTTACCACGGTCGGTGAACTCGACGCCCAGGTCGGTGAGCAGCCCCTCTTTCTCCGGGCCGACAAACCCCATCGCCAGCAGCACCAGGTCGGCCCCGAGTTCGAAATCGGTGCCCTCGACCTTGACAAACCTGCCGTTCTCCATTCGCACCTCATGCCCCCTGAGCCCGGTGACATGCCCGTTGCGGCCGACGAATTCCTCAGTGTTAACCGAGAACACCCGCTCCCCGCCCTCCTCATGGGCCGCCGACACCCGATACATCAGGGGATAGGTTGGCCACGGGGTGGATTCGGCGCGGGTGTCCGGCGGACGGGGCATGATCTCAAACTGGTGCACGCTGATCGCGCCTTGCCGGTGCACGGTACCCAGACAGTCGGCCCCGGTATCGCCGCCACCGATGATCACGACCCTCTTGCCTTTGGCTGTGATCGGTGGCTGACCGTCCGGCCCGAGCACGTCATCACCTTCCTGTACCCGGTTAGCCCATGGCAGATACTCCATCGCCTGGTGGATCCCATCGAGTTCACGACCGGGAATGGGCAGTTCACGCCAGGCGGTGGCGCCACCGGCCAGCACCACCGCGTCGAACTCGGCGCGGAGCTGATCGGCTGCGATGTCCACCCCGACGTTGACGTTGGTGCGAAATTCGGTGCCCTCCTGTTGCATCTGTTCCAGCCGGCGGTTGAGGTGACGCTTTTCCATCTTGAATTCGGGAATCCCGTAACGCAGCAGGCCTCCGATGCGGTCGGCGCGCTCGAAGACGGTCACGCTGTGACCGGCACGGGTGAGCTGCTGAGCGGCGGCCAAGCCCGCCGGCCCTGAGCCGACCACCGCGACGGTTTTGCCGGTCAGCCTGTCCGGCGGCAGCGGCCGCACCCAGCCTTCCTCGAAGGCGCGGTCGATGATCTCCAGCTCGATTTGCTTGATAGTCACCGGGTCCTGGTTGATCCCGAGCACACATGCCGGCTCGCATGGTGCTGGACACAGCCGCCCGGTGAAATCCGGGAAGTTGTTGGTGGCATGTAACCGTTCGATCGCGTCGCGCCACCGGCCCCTGCGCACCAGATCGTTCCACTCCGGGATCAGGTTACCCAGTGGACACCCGTTGTGGCAGAAGGGAATACCGCAGTCCATACAGCGGGTTGCCTGGCGTCGCACGATGCGCTCGTCGAAGTCTTCGTAGACTTCGTTCCAGTCGCGCACACGCAATTCCACCGGTCGACGTTTCGGCAGCTCCCGGTGGGTGTACTTCAAAAAGCCCGTCGGGTCAGCCATGGGCAGCCGCCATCACTGCCTGGTCGACGTCGGTGCCGGTGCGCTCCGCCTCAGCGATCGCCTGCAGCACTCGCTTGTAGTCGCGTGGCATCACTTTGGCGAAGTGCCGCTGTTGTGTTGGCCAGTCAGCCAGGATGCGTTGGCCGACCGCGGAATCAGTGGCATCGACATGCATTTCGATCATGCTGTGCAGCCACTCGAGGTCGTCCTCGTCCAGTTGGTCAAGATCCACCATTTCGGTGTTGAGGTGGCTCGGGAAGGTTCCATCCGGGTCGTACACGTAGGCCACACCCCCCGACATGCCCGCCGCGAAGTTGCGTCCGGTGCGGCCAAGTACGACCACCCGGCCGCCGGTCATGTACTCGCACCCGTGGTCACCGACTCCTTCGACCACCGCATGCGCGCCGGAGTTGCGGACCGCGAACCGTTCGCCGACCACACCGCGTAAGAAGGCCTCGCCGCTGGTGGCACCGAACAGGATCACATTGCCGGCGATGATGTTATCTTCGGCGACATAGTTTTCCGGCGTGTTGTCCGGGGGACGGATCACGATACGGCCTCCGGACAAACCCTTTCCGACGTAGTCGTTGGCGTCACCGTATACCCGCAGCGTGATGCCTTTGGGCAGGAACGCTCCGAAACTGTTACCTGCAGATCCGTCGAAGGTGATGTCGATGGTGCCATCCGGCAAACCTTGACTGCCATATGCTTTCGTCACTTCGTGGCCAAGCATCGTGCCCACGGTACGGTTGACGTTGGAAATGGTGGTGGAGAAGCGCACCGGGGTTCCGGAGTCCAGCGCCTCGCGGCTCATCACGATCAGCTGCTGGTCGAGTGCTTTGTCCAGACCGTGGTCCTGGCTGGAGCTGCAGTACAGATCCTGATTCATAAATGCCGACTCCGGCTCGTGTAGCACAGGAGTCAGGTCGAGTTTGTGCGCTTTCCAGTGCGCGCGCGCCAGGGTGGTGTCCAGCGAACCGACCTGACCGACGGCCTCGTTGAGGGTCCGGAAACCCAGCTGTGCCATGTATTCACGGACTTCCTCAGCGATAAACAGGAAAAGTTCTCGACAAACTCGGGCCTGCCGGTGAAGCGCTGGCGCAGAATCGGGTTCTGCGTCGCTACACCCACCGGGCACGTGTCGAGATGACATACCCGCATCATGACGCAGCCGGACACCACCAACGGTGCTGTGGCGAAACCGAACTCTTCGGCGCCCAGCAATGCGGCGATCATCACGTCGCGTCCGGTCTTAAGCTGCCCATCCACCTGGACCACGATCCGGTCGCGCAGGCCGTTGAGCAGCAATGTCTGCTGTGTTTCGGCCAGCCCCAGCTCCCATGGCGCGCCGGCGTGCTTCAGTGAGGTCAGCGGCGCCGCGCCGGTTCCGCCGTCGTGCCCGGAGATCAACACCACGTCGGCGTGCGCCTTGGACACACCCGCGGCGACTGTGCCCACGCCGACCTCGGCGACCAGCTTGACGTGAATCCGCGCCGCAGGGTTGGCATTCTTCAAGTCGTAGATCAGCTGCGCCAGATCCTCGATGGAGTAGATGTCGTGGTGCGGCGGCGGGAGATCAACCCGACCCCGGGGGTCGAGTGCCGCACCTCGGCGATCCACGGATACACCTTGGCGCCCGGAAGCTGCCCGCCCTCACCGGGTTTGGCGCCCTGGGCCATTTTGATCTGGATGTCGGTGCAGTTCGTCAGGTAGTGCGAAGTGACGCCGAACCGGGCCGAGGCCACCTGTTTGATGGCGCTGCGGCGCCAGTCACCGTTGGGGTCACGCTCGTAGCGGCTGGCGTGCTCGCCGCCCTCCCCACAGTTCGAACGTCCACCCAGCCGGTTCATCGCAATGGCCAGCGTCTCGTGTGCCTCGGCCGAGATCGAGCCGTAGCTCATCGCCCCCGTCGAGAAGCGCTTGACGATCTCACTGGCCGGTTCCACCTCATCGAGCGGCACCGGCGGACGCACACCCGTTTTGAACTTCAGCAGCCCGCGCAGTGTGGCCAGCCGCTCGCTCTGATCGTCGACCAGCTTCGTGTACTCCTTGAAGATTTTGTACTGGCCGGTGCGGGTGGAGTGCTGAAGTTTGAAGACGGTCTCGGGGTTGAACAGGTGATACTCTCCCTCACGGCGCCACTGGTATTCCCCGCCAACCTCAAGCTCGCGGTGCGCCCGCTCGTTAGGCCGATCCAGGAACGCCAACCGGTGGCGATCGGCGACGTCGGCGGCGATGTCGTCGAGGGTGATCCCACCGGTGGGACAGCTCAGACCGGTGAAATATTCGTCGAGCACTCCCTGCGAGATGCCCACCGCCTGGAACAGCTGCGCTCCGGTGTAGGACGCCAGCGTGGAGATGCCCATTTTCGACATCACTTTCAACACACCCTTGCCGGCGGCTTTGATGTAGTTGCGCAGTGCGGTCTCACGGTCGATGTCTTCGAGCACCCCGCGGTCGATCATGTCTTCGATTGACTCGAACGCCATGTAGGGATTGATGGCTCCGGCACCGAAGCCCACCAGCATGGCCATGTGGTGCACCTCGCGGGCGTCGCCGGACTCCACCACCAGCCCGACCCGGGTGCGTAAACGCTCCCGGACCAGATGGTGGTGCACCGCCGACACGGCCAGCAGCGACGGGATCGGGGCCATGGTTTCGTCGGACTCGCGATCGGAGAGGATGATGATCCGCGCGCCGTCGGCAATCGCCGCCGACGTTTGCGCCCGGACCTCGTCCAGCGCGGCCTTCAGGCCTGCGCCGCCCTCGGCCACGGGGTAGAGGCACCGAATCACCTGGGAACGTAATCCGTGCCGACGGCCGTTGACCTCGATTTCGGGGTCGAGGTTGATCAGCTTGGCCAGCTCGTGGTTGCGCAGAATCGGCTGCTGCAAGACGATCTGGCGGCAGGAATTCTCATCGGGGTTGAGCAGATCGCCTTCCGGCCCGATGACGCCCTGCAGGCTGGTCACAACCTCCTCGCGGATGGCGTCCAAAGGCGGGTTGGTCACCTGCGCGAACAGCTGCTGGAAATAGTCGAACAGCATCCGGGGCCGCTGCGAAAGCACCGCAACCGGGGTGTCGGTGCCCATCGACCCGACCGGCTCGGCACCGGTACGCGCCATCGGCGCGACCAGCAGGTTGAGCTCCTCATACGTATAGCCGAATACCAACTGGCGCAACACAACCCGGTGGTGCGGCATTCGTACGTAGTTGCCCTGGGGCAGCTCCTCGAGAGGGATCAACCCGTTGTCCAACCACTCCTGATATGGGTGCTGGGCGGCCAGCTCGGCTTTGATCTCCTCGTCGTCGACGATGCGGCCCTGGGCAGTGTCGACCAAAAACATCCGCCCGGGCTGCAGCCGCATCCTCCGCACAACTTTGGACGGATCCAGGTCCAGTACCCCGGCTTCGGAGGCCATCACGACCAGCCCGTCGTCGGTGACCCAGATCCGGGACGGGCGCAGGCCATTGCGGTCCAGCACCGCACCCACCACGGTGCCGTCGGTGAACGTCATCGACGCCGGGCCGTCCCACGGCTCCATCAGCGAGGCGTGGTACTGATAGAAGGCCCGGCGCGCGGGATCCATCGACTCGTGGCGCTCCCAGGCTTCCGGGATCATCATCAGCACGGCGTGCGCCAGACTGCGCCCGCCCAGGTGCAGTAGTTCGAGGACCTCGTCGAAACGCGCGGTGTCTGATGCCCCCGGGGTACAGATGGGAAACAGCTTCTCCACGTCCTCGTAGGAGCCGAAGATGTCGGTGTGGATCAACGCCTCCCGGGCACGCATCCAGTTCTCGTTTCCGGTGACGGTGTTGATCTCCCCGTTGTGGGCGATACGCCGGAACGGATGCGCCAGCGGCCACGAGGGGAAGGTGTTGGTGGAGAACCTCGAGTGCACGATTCCGAGCGCGCTCGCCAGCCGCTCATCTTGTAGGTCGAGGTAGAAGGCCTTGAGCTGCGGAGTGGTCAGCATTCCTTTGTAGACCAGCGTCTGGCCGGAAAGACTTGGGAAATAAACTGTTTCGCGACCAGGACCGTCCTGTCCGGGGCCTTTGGTGCCGAGTTCGTGTTCGGCGCGCTTACGGATCACATAGGCGCGGCGTTCGAGGGTCATACCCGAGGCTCCGGTGATGAACAGCTGCCGGAAAGTGGGCATCGCATCACGGGACAGCGCACCGAGCGAGGAATCATCGGTGGGCACGTGACGCCATCCCAGCACCTGCAAACCCTCGGCCTCGACGATCTTTTCCACCGCGGCGCAGGCCGCGGCCGCATCTTTGGACGACTGCGGTAAAAACGCGATGCCGGTGGCGTACTCACCCGGCTCGGGAAGCTCGAAGTCCACCACCGCGCGCAGGAATTCGTCGGGCACCTGGATCAGGATGCCGGCGCCGTCACCGCTGTGCGGTTCAGCGCCCTGGGCGCCGCGGTGCTCAAGGTTGAGCAGCGCGGTGATCGCCTTGTCCACAATGTCGCGGCTGCGTCGGCCGTGCATGTCCACAACCATCGCCACCCCGCACGAGTCGTGCTCGAATGCGGGGTTATACAGCCCGACGCGGTTAGGCGCCATTGCTACCTGACCCTTCACCAAACTTTCTGTGCGGCATCTGGACGGCTCCGTCGAAGCCGCGCCCGGAGGTTGTGGGCTAGGCCCCTTCGGTCTTGTCGATGAGGTGCTCGCCGGGTGGCGATGATCCGGTCAGGGGGTAGCCCGTGCAGCGCTGAACGGTGGCCCTGTACCCGTCTCGACAAGTCGTAAAACGATATGACAAAAACCGCCTGACATGCCAACTTAGTTATACTAACTCACTGGTTAGCGGTATCGCGCCGACCGCTTCATCCGCACTCGGCAGCTTTGCCGTGTCCTGTTGTCCGCCTGAGTGATTGGCGGTAGCGGCGCGCCGATCGTGAATCGGCGTCGCCGGGCGGGCGGGGAGACCAACCGCTGGGCCGGTTTGCTGTGATCGCCGCCCGAGGAATCGCCGCTACTGTCACGCGGATCACACACCGCATCCCGGGGGGCGGTGAAGTCCGTGGCAGCGGTCCCGCTGAGGTGAGCGAGTTACTCGGTGCCAGTATAGCCAAGACACCCCGGGGCTGCCGCCGGTCGAGTTTGCAAAAACTTGACCAGATTCTTAGAGAGAACCCCGGCCGGCCCGGCACCGCCGCGATAGCCGCACCTGTGCGCCGTCGGGTCGGCGCTCGCCCGAATACGCCTACAGCAGAATATGTTTCGTGAACGAATTGTTGACGCCCCGCGCGGCGGGCCTGCGTCTCACCGGTGAGCGCCATCCCAGCCGCCGGACCGTGTGACCGGGGCGGCCCGGTGCACAACCCCGCCGCCGGCTGTTCAAGCTTTTCCCTCGCACAACCACGGGGTAACCGATACTGGATGCCATGTCCGTGGGTTGGCTTATGAGGCTCGCCGCGCAGTTGGGCGCGTCGTCAGCCATCCCGGTCCGCCGGCGACGTGGGATATGACCGACCGTGACGACTTCCTGCGCGACCGGGTGTCCCCTGGACAGCCCGGTCCCCCGGCTGCGCAACCGTCGCCTCTCCCGCCCCGGCATCCCCGGACTGCGCCCCCTCCGATGGTCCCGGTGCCCCCGCGTTCGCCGGCAACTCCCCGCCCGGCACCGCGGTCACGCGTCGCCCCCACCGAACCGCCACGACCGGTGACTGCCGCGCCCCCGCCCAGTGCCCGGGCCGGCGTCGACGTTGGGTCAGGCGGCCGTCACATACGCCGGCCCGGCCGTGGCTGGCGGCATCTGCTTCGCGTCGCCACCTTCGGTCTTGTCGACCTGGGCCTGTCTGCCCAGGAACGTCAGGAGGCTAACGATGAAGCCGCGATCCGGGCTGTGCTGCGGGGCAACTATAAGGTCGGCGTCGTCGGCAAAGGCGGCGTCGGCAAAACGTCAGTGGCCGCCAGCATCGGCTCGATCTTTGCTGAACTGCGCCGGCAAGACCGCGTCGTGGCGATCGACGCCGACACCGCGTTCGGCAGGCTGGCCAGCAGGATCGATCCCCACGCGAGCGGCTCGTATTGGGAACTGACCGCCGACAAGAACCTGCAGTCGTTCGCCGATGTGCGTGCCAGGGTCGGCAGCAATTCCGCCGGGCTTTATGTGCTCGCCGGTGAGCCGGCGGCCGGTCCGCGCCGGGTGCTTGATCCCGCGATCTACCGGGAAGCCGCGCTGCGGCTGGATCGCCACTTCACGATCTCAGTCATCGACTGCGGGTCGTCGATGGACGCGCCAGTCACCCAGGAGGTGCTGCGCGATTTAGATGCACTGGTGGTGGTGTCTTCGCCGTGGGCCGACGGAGCCTCAGCCGCCGCGAAAACCTTGGAATGGCTGGCTGAGCATGGCCGCACGGATCTGCTGCAGCGCACGGTGGTGGTGCTCAACGATTCGGATGGCCATGCCGATAAGCGCACCCGCTCCTTGTTGGCGCGCCAGTTCCATGACCGTGGACAGAGTGTGATCGAAGTGCCCTTCGATCCGCATCTGCGGCCTGGTGGCGTCATCGACGTCAATGCCGAGATGGCGCCGGCGACGCGACGGAAGTTTTTGGAAATCACCGCGGTGATCGCGCGGTTTTTCGCCGCGCGACCCGCGGGTGTGCGCCACCCCACGGGCTGGTGATGCTGCGCGCTCGAGTTCCTCCCGGACGCAGTGAAAGCGCGGTCGCTGGCCTCCGATCCCGCGCCGGCACACCAAACTGATCGGGCGGCGATACGTTACCGGGCCGACGTCTGCTGGTCTGCGTTGTCGGTGTAAGACGATTCAAAGAACTATCGGCACATGCTTCTCTGCGCACGCGTCAAGCACGGCGTCGACGACGTCCTGGGAGCGCACGGTCTCCAGATCCTCCACTGTCACCGAACCTTTATTGCTGCGGTGCTGGGCTGCCACCCGCGAGTCACGGAGCCGTTCAGCGCGTTCGATCACATTGCGCGCGAAGCGTCCGTTCTGCATGATGTCGATGCCGTGCCTGCCGTCAGGTCCCACATACGCCCGCAGCATCGTGCACGCGACATTGAGCGCCTCGCGCGCGGCGGGCTCGATGACGGTTGCGCGGGGCTCGCCGTAGCGGACCGCGATTTCCACCAACTCATCGGGCGTGTAGGACTCGAACCGCAGCTTGCGGTTGAACCGGCCCGCCAAACCCGGGTTCACGGTGAGGAATTGGTCGACTTCCCGCTCATATCCGGCGCCGATGAAGCAGAAGTCGAACCGGTGCACCTCCAGCGCGATCATCAGCTGGTTGACGGCCTCCATGCCGATCATGTCCGGTCGGCCGTCTTGGTGGCGTTCCACCAACGAATAGAACTCGTCCATAAAAAGAATGCGCCCGAGCGAACGATTAATCAACTCATTGGTTTTCGGTCCCGAAGCGCCGATGTGCTCTCCACAGAAATCGGCGCGTTTCACTTCGATGATCTCGGGGTGGCGGACGATGCCCAGCCCGGCGAAAATCTTTCCCAGTGCTTCGGCGGTGGTGGTCTTACCGGTGCCGGGCGGCCCTACCAGGAGCATGTGATTGGTTTGGTTGGTCACCGGTAATCCGGCCGCCAGCCGCAGCGCCCGGACCTCGATCTGATCCTCAAGCTCAGCAACAGCTTTTTTGACTTCGGCCAGACCCACCTGGTTGTTGAGCAGCGCGCGCCCCTCCTCCAGCAGCTGCGCTCGCCGCTCCCGGTTAGCTTCTTCTTGGCGCTGTTCCTCGGACCGTTCGGTGGTGACGTCCCACTTATTAGTCCGACTGTTGATGGTCTCTTCGTCGGTGATCACCAGCTGCAACGCGGGGTCGGCCAGCGCCTGTTTGGCCGGCTCGATGAGCGCACCGTTGATCGTGGCCTTCGACAACCAGATCTGCGCTTTATCTTCTTCACCCAGCTGACGGTGAGCCATGCCCCGTACATAAGCCAGATCAGCTGCGATCAAAGGAAATTCGTTGGGATCTATCGCGGTGACCGCGGTGTCGGTCAGCTGGTGGCGCCGCCATTCCTGGGGACCGTCGTGTCCGGCGCGCAGTTCGACCCGGTCCGTCCAGTCCAGCGCGACCCGCGCCTGCCCGAGGTGGGCGGCGGCGTGCGCGGCCAACGCGTTCGTGCCGGCGGTGACCGCCGCCATGATGATGGCCTGCGGCGGCAGTATGCTCGCCGCGATTGAAATCACGTCCGGCCAGCGCTGGGTGGCGAACATCAGGTACGCCCGGATGTACTGCTGCCACTGGTGATTTTCCCAGCTGTCCAGTAAGGACGAATTTTGCAGCAGTGCATCAGCCTTCTCATACTGGCGGTCATCGACCAGCGCGCTGGCCAAGGCGAGACCCGCGTGCGATGCCTCCGTCACCGAGATCGACAGGTACGGCCCGGCTTTGATGGCCGCCGACAGATGCACCCCAAGCCGGTTAGTCTCCCGATGCAGCCGGGGTCCATAGGCGTAAAGCTCCTGCAGCGTCGATAACGAGTCGTCGCCCGCGGCGACGCGGCCCAGCCAGGCATCAGCCATCGAGGGGTCGATCTCCGTCGCTTCGCGAAACAATTCTTGGGCCGCAGCCGGGTCGGAGTTGAACACCGCCATGGCCTGGTCGAACCGTTTGCGCGCGGCGACTATTTCGGTGCTGCTGGTCATCGTCTAATCCACCGGTTCAAGTTCAGAAGTCCGTAGGCTTGTCGGTTCAGAGGATATGTAACGGTTCTCGGCGCGGAATAGTTCGACTTCCACGATATGCACCTGCCCGGCTGCCTTCACTTCGACGGTTGCCGGACCGATCTGGGTGATCAGCACATCAGCAGATCCCCGGTACGCTGCCTCTGGTGCCCCGACAGAGACCAGCGTGTTGGGCCGTGGTGCCGGTGTCACCGTGCCGTCCACAACACTGACGGTGGTGCCGGCGACGGGTCTGACCCGATTGTCGACAGCGATGTCCGGCATGCGCAGGCTGGCCCAGCGCCGCAGGTCCCGGGTGTGCACGGTGACCCGTTCCCCGGCCCCGGCCATCCGCAGCACGAATCGTTTTGCTAGCGCATCTTCGGCGGCGATATGGACCCGGCTGAAGTCCCCCGGGTCGTCGAGGGGCAGCATCATCCGGTTCCCCCTGCCGACCTTGCCCAGCAACACCCCTGACGGTCCGATCGGTATCGGCAGCGGGCCGCGCAGAGCGCCGCGGCGCACCCCCGACAGCGGTGGTATCGGCCCGCACAGGTTGGCCGCGATCGCCTGGGTCTGCTCCCCCGGCAGCGTCCGCAGCATTGTGCTCGGCGGAGCCGTCGGCGGCTGCCCACTGCGCACAATGACCGTGGCCATGGCGTTGCCGTCGGGGAATAACGTGACGTTCTGAATGATGCCGTCAGCACGCAGCGACCACGCGTGTCCCAAGTTGTCCGCGGTGATCTCGGCGGGCCGATACCAATAGGCCGTCAACCAGCCGACATCACCGCGCGCGGTGTGCCAGCGCCGGTTCGGCGGGTTCAGCGCGGCCTGTCCCAGCCGCCGCTCCAATTCGACGATATCGGTCGCGGTCGCGACCTTGGCGCGGATACCGCGTTGGCGCATCATCGCGCTGATGCGCTGCCCGGCGGCCAGGGTTGCGGTGCCGATCGAGGTACGCCACTGCAGTGCCTCGGCATTGGGCAGCGCTGCGACCCGCACGATCAACCAGGTTTCCCGCTGCCCCGCATACGGGGGGGTGCCGATCAGTGTGTCGTAGACCCGCGGATAATCGCCGGTGCTGCGCCGACGGGCACCAGCACTGACAACGCTCAGCGAATTGATCGTCAACCCGAGGCTTTGGTGCAGCAACGGCAGCAGATCAGCGATATCGACAGTGTTTTCGGTGTAGGTCGATGTCGACCCGGTGAACAACGTCGGGGTGTGCGCCTTACCGAGCAACTGCACAGCGACCGCCGCGACACCCTCCTGGTAGCGAAGACCGCCACCAGAGCGGTCGTTGGCCACCGTAATGGGTTCGCTCCATTCGACCGGGTGGCCACGCTGGCACCACAAGATCACCCAGTACCACAGCGGATGACCGCGCCAGTGGATCACCCCAGCGCAGACCCCGATGACCAAACCCGCTGCCGCGCCTGGATATCCGCCAGCGCTCCATCCGGTTAGTCCGGCAGCCAGGACCCCGGCGATGACAAGTAACCTTCTCGTCGCCGTCATCGTGCCCGCCTGGCCCGGGCTATCAGGTACGCGATCATGATCCCGGCCATCACCACACCGGCGAACCCCAGCGCGATGTTGCGGGCCCGGTGATCCGGCGGCGGTGGCGGGGCGGCGGGCGTGATCAGCCGGCTGTGCGCGCCAGGCGCCACTTTGTCGCCGGGAGGCACAGTGAAGGTCAGTGCGGCCACTGGATCCACCACCCCATAGCCGACTTGATTGTCCACCCCTCGCGGCGGATTGTGCGCGGTCTGCAAGATCCGGTTGATCACCTGGTGTGCGGTCAGTTCGGGATATTTCGCGCGCACCAGCGCAGCCACCCCGCTCACATAGGCCGCCGAGAAGCTGGTTCCCCAAAACGGCATGTTCTTTTCGCCCGGCCGCACCGGTGGATAGGCGTTCGCCGGTCCCCCGGTTTGCGGAGACAGCCCCATGATCCCGACTCCTGGTGCGGCTGCGGCTACCCACGGTCCAGCCAGGCTCTTACTGATCGGCGCCCCGGTGTTGTCCACCGCACCCACCGACAGCACGTAATCGGAGAACCACGACGGTGACGACACCGTCTTGACCTGATGCCAGTCGCGGGGATCGGATGCGTCCAGCGGGTCAAAGGACGGGTTCTGCGCGCACTCGTCTTCGCCCTCGTTTCCCGCCGCCGCGACGATGACCGCGTCTTTGACCGTGGCCGCATACCAGACAGCGGCGCCAAGCGCACTTTGATCCAGCGGGTCGGCAGCCGAGACACATGAGGTGACGCTGACATTGATTACCTTCGCGCTCATATTGGCCGCGTGCACGATCGCGCTGGCCAGGGTGGCGATGGTGCCGGCTTTCTTGCGCGCCTCCATGTCACCACCGGTCGGGTTGACCGGTTCGTAGGCCCGTGACGATTGGCGAATCGAAATGATGGTCGCGTGCGGCGCCACCCCGACCACCCCGTCCGGGGCTCCGGGTGGCGGTGGCGGTACCTCGGGATCATCCGCCTGGTCGGGAGCCGGATCGCCCGGCGCGTTAGCTGGTTCGTCGGCCGGTGGCGGAGGCGGCGGCGGCGCGGGTTTGACTTCGGTGATCGTTACCGGCGGAGGTGGTGGGGGTGGTGCGGGCGGGGGCGGGGGACTGCCCGGCGGTGGCGGCGCCGAGTCGCTCGCCGGTGGTCCCGCCGGCGGGGGAAATGCGGGAACCGCTGGCATTGGTGCGGGCATCGGGATGCCTTGCGGCGCAGCGGCGATCACGGAGGCCACGATGGTGCCGTGTGCGTCGCAATCCATCAACCCGTCGCCGCCCATGATGTAGTCGCCCCCGGGCACCGCCGGCAGCCGTTTGCTGGGGTTCACACCGGTATCGATCACAGCGACCGGGACCCCGTTACCTGTCGAGTACTGCCAGGCCCTGCTGATGTTGAGCATGGTGAAACCGGGCGCGGTGATGGCCACATTCGGTTCGGCGACGGTAATCGTTCGGGCGCAGATATTGCTTTGCCGCATCGGCTGATCCGGTCCTGGTTTGCCATCTGCGGGCACCCGGGCGGGGTCGATGGTCGGCGGCGGTATAGCCGACGCCATGGGCAGACTCGCCGGTAACCCGACAAGGAGACAGACCCCGAACATCGCTGCGATCCGCTGGTTCCACGCCGTTGATCTCGTCATCGCATACGCACCCAGGTGAACAGTCCGCCGATCCATGCAGCCAGCGGCAAGGCTACGATGATCGCCACTATTTCAAGCCATTCGGCGATCATCCGCACCAGCGGGGTGAACCGGGTGATCGGCACCAACAGCCCCGCCGCCAGTCCGGCACCGCCGAACCCGGCCAGCACGGCTGCACCCCAGAGCACCGGTCGAGTAGCTGCCGCGGGTTCGGCCAGCACGTATTTGAGCACGCCGGCACACACGGCAACCACCGCCCCACACACCAGCGCGATGGCTTGTTTTTTGTCCGCGAACGCCCGGCCCCGACTGATGAAGATCAGCACGAACAGTCCGGCGAGCACGGCCGCCGCGACGCTCTTGCCCCGGCCCGGCTCCACGGTGGCCCACACCGCGGCGGGCAGTGTCAGGCCCGCGCCGACACAGATTCCCGTGAGCACATGGTTGGCGCGGATCGCGGCGGCGGCGATTTGTGCTCCGCGTGGTGTGGTGTCCGGGGTCGTCTCCTCTTCAACGCCTTCCTCCTCCACCGGTGTGACGGCATCGGCCGGCAACCCCGCGGTCCGCCGAAAAAGATCCCGCCCAGTGATGGATCCGAAGTATGGTGGTCGGATCCGGGCCGCCCACAATGCAATCGTCGGCGCCATCGTCAGCAAAAACAGCAACGCGACCAGCACGCACATACCGAGCCACTGGGCCGGAATCGGTCGCCACATCCGGGCTGCGGCAACGGCACCGCCGAGGGCGCACACCGTCACCACTGTCGCCGCCACGTTGATATACCGGTGTGTGGTCACCGCTAGTCCGCAGGTCAGCACCCCAGCGGCGAGGGCGGCGATGAATACATGCGCTGAACCGAGGGCACCGGGCGCCCCGGCGCCCAGACTCACCGCCAGCAGTGGCAGCGCCAACCAGGCGAACCCGTCGAGCATGTCGCAGCGGTGCGGCCACCACCGCGCCACCACACCCGCTCCGCCAGCGGCCACCAGACCGAGAATGCCGGTGACGATACTGGGCGCCAGCGAGTCAGTGGCCAGGCGATTGCGCACCGCCGCCGCCACCACCACCGCTGAAATCATCGCCACGATAGCCAGGGCGGTGTGTGCCGCGGTGTCGGCCGACACGGGTTCGAACAGTTTTTTGCCGATCCGGGCCAGCCCGGTGGACAGCGACTCGTATTGCGGTTCGAACGACTCACCGTCTTCCGCCGGGACCAGGACGAGTGTGGCGCCGTCCTCGACGCCGAGTTCGTCGAGAGTCTTGGTGACATCCAGCCGCACGCCGTTCGCTTTGTGCAGCTCATAGCCGACTCCGGGGTCCAGCCCGGCTTGACCGCGGCGTTTGAGCTCGTCGTTGAGCAGCTCGACGATGTTGTCGATGAACATCTCGACCGGCACCGAGGCCGGGTAGACCTGCGAAACCAGGTGTTCTCCGCAGACCACCGCGACCGCGCACCGCGCCGGAAATGCGACCTTCGCCATTTAACGCGGCCTATCGGCGTCCGGAATATATTTATCTGCCAGTGCCGCGGTGATTTCGAATAACCGCAGTCGCGTTTTCTTTTTTAATTCGTGCTCGATATCGATGATCCCGCCTTTCGCAAGGTGGGGATCGTAGGGCATAAATTCGACCGTGGCCCCCGACTTGCCAAAACGCTCGGTGAGGTACGCCCTGGCGTCTTGGTCGTATTTATTGCGGCTGTCGTTGAGAATGACCATGCTGCGGGATACCAGTTCGTGATAGCCCATTGCACGCAACAGGTCGATGGAGCGGGTCACCGGCAGGGACGTGTCGGCCGTGAGGCCGGAGACGAAAACCAGTGTGTCACAGTTGTCGAAGACGGCTTTCATCACCGGGTGCTCAAGGTCGTCAGAGGTGTCCACCACGATGATCGTGTGGGTGCGGCGCAACCGCGACAACACCCCGGTGAACATCGAGGGCACCAGTGGGCGTGGCTGGTCTGAGGCCCGGTTTCCGGCTAGAACATCGAGTCCTATGCTGTTCTGCCCCAGGTGTTCTCGAATATCCGCATAGCCTTGAACGTCGGTGTCGTTGAGAACGGCGGTGTAATCGCCGGGGGGATTTTCGTCGATTCGGCCGGCCAGGGTCCCGAAACCGGGCGCGGCGTCGATCGCGACGACATTCTCGGGTCGGCATGCCCGAAAAACCGCACCGATGCACGCGGTCATGGTGGTTTTGCCCACGCCACCCTTGCCGGAGATCACCCCGATGACATACTGCTTGCGGATGTGCCGCCGTATCCGTTCCTGCAGTTCCCGATAATGACGTTCAGCCGGCGACTCACCCAGATTTACGGTATGAAATGACATTGCGTAGATGACTTTGCGCCAGCCTGAACCGGGCGGAATCCTTCGCGGTGCGACCATATCCGAAATGCGCAATGTCCCCGATACGGATTCTTGTTGCGGACGCGGCACGGTCGGTTCGCGGCGGCTCTGTCTGAACTGCTCCGCAGAATTCAGCGGCGCATTCCACGGATTTGTCACGATGCCGATGCTAACATGGGCGTGAAATCCTCGCTCACACAATCTTTCGGTACGAATACCATTCTTCCTGGGCGGGCAGCCGCCGCATCAAGTGAGTGACGGCCGAGGCGATGTTGCCGGCGGTCCCGGGAGCAATCACGACCCACTTCTTGCCGGCCGACAGCACATGTTCGGCGACCATTCGCCCTTCGGGGGTGTCGATGATAGTGACGACGCTCGATTCCACGTGTGTCCGGGAGGGCCGCCCGGTGTTCACGCCGGACTGGATTGCGACGATCGCGGCCTGAGCCGATCGCCGGGGGTTGGCCGCCATCATCAGGATCTGCAGCTGATCGGCTTCTAGGTGCTGATCCTCCAGGAACGTGCGCAATGTCTCTTCACTGGTAACAGCCGCCTGCAAAGCAGTGGCGTCAAGCGTGACCGGCCGCAACGGCGCAGGTGAGTTGGTGCCGCACAGGCGCTCGATCTGGGTGCTGATGATTGTGTTGGCCGCGCTCTCCGCGCTCGATGTCCCGGCGCCACCGATGCGGACGAGATTCTCGGACCGCTCCATGACCACCCACCATTGCGCAAACCGCGCTAAGAGCGCATTGTCTGGGCTATCACCGCGGCCCGGCCTGCGTACCGAGAACAGCAGCGCCACGTCGCGGCGGGCAAGAACGGTCAGCCATTCCACCACGGCCGGGTCCACGCGCCCCGATTCGTCGATCACGCCCGCGGCACACAAATCGGCACGCACCGGGTGCGCCAGCGTCATCCGCGGAGTTTCGATACTGGGCAGTATGGGCCGCAGCCCCAACTCGGGGGCCACCACCTCGGTTCCGGTAAGTACCTGCAGCACCCATAGCCCGTCGACGGTGGTGGTTAACATGGTTTCTCAACCGAACCGCTGGGGCGCACGCGCTCGCGTGCGCCCCAGCTTCGCCCAGTGACGCTTAGATGCTCAGCCCGCTGGCCAAAGAAGCATCTTGGTGTGCTGCGGCCTCGGATACCTGAGCATGCGTTCTGCCGAATGTCAAGACGACCTCAGCAAAGTGCTGGAACGACGCGTTGACCTGCTGCAGCAGCCCTTGCCAGGCCGCCGCGTGGTCACCGTGGTGGCTCTCCATCAGTGCTGAATTGAGAGCCGCCAAATCCGACTGGCAGTCGCTGAGCAGCGCCGACGCGGTGCCCAGGTGGGATTGGTAGTCGGCGATATTCCCATACCTGTAGATGATGGGCTGATCCATGACGTCTTTCTCCTTCTGTGCAATACGGGTTGTTCGGGCCGCCTGTCCCGGGCTAGGTGAGCTGACCGCCGACGTCGGTCCCGGCGATAAGTTGGGCCGCGTCCGTCGCTTGGCTTTCCCACTGCAACGATGCAATTCCCAGATTTTCAGCGAGATGCATAATGCTGTTTTTCAGCTGTTCTCCGGCCTGGGTGATCTCTGCCGCTTTAGCCGCTGAGGCGACCCCGGCTGCCCCCGCTAATGATTGGCCTTGGATCAGATCGTCGTTCGCGCTCTGCGCTTGCATAATGATTGCATGGGTATGATCCATAAGCGATTGGATTTTTTGCTTAGCCAGCTGTAACTGCTCTAACGGAATACTTGCTACATCGGCCATTCGCGTCTCCTTATCGTGAAATCTCCGACGTCCCGAACGCCGGGAGTGAACGTGAGTCTAGGCTCTTCTCGGGTGTTGTCACTTCACCTTTACTAACCACCCTCAGGCATCACCTCCTGGCTGTCGGGACGGTTGCCACGGAAGAGGTTGCGGCATCAGCTGTTCTGCGGTTGTTCGCCGACGACGATGCGGGCATGCGTCACCTTATCCTTCTCTGCATCGGCGTTGTCGCGCCCCAGCATCCCGGCGGCGGGTGATACCGGCAGCGCCGCCCCTCCCATCGGGGTGGTGGCCGGGGTGCGTATCTCCGCCGCGTTGAGCAACCCTCCCGGCCTGAGACCGGCCGGTCGCCCACCGAGTTCCGGCTCGAACGTGCTTGCCGGGCGCGTGAAACTGGTCAATCCGGCTCCCGGGTAGCCGACACCGACACCACCCGCACTGCCGCCCGCCCCCGCCAGGCCGGCGGCGCCTCCACCGCCAGCCGCGACTGGTTCAGCCACCGCGGCAACCGGTTCGGCCGCAGCGGAAGCACCCGACTGCGACAGCAACGAGGGAAACATACCCATCAACGTTTGCGCCGGGCTCGACAGGCTCTGCGATGCACTTTCGACCAGCTGGCTGGGCGCATCGCCTGCCGATTTCGCTAATTCCGGCACGCTTGAAATCATTTGCTGGAAGGGCTGTGCGAGCTGCCCGATCGCGTCCATGGGCGATGCTGTTTGACTGGCCATCTGCACCGCCGCTGTCGGTCCCGATTGCAACCCCCCTGCAGTGTTCGCTGCGGATTCCGCAACGCTTTCGGCGGGCGCTGCCGCAATGCCCGGCGATGCCCCCAGCGGTGTGATCGGCGGAGGTGTACTGGTTACTGCGGCCATTAACGTGTTCAGGACGCTCGCATAGGCGACCCCAGCGCCCGTATTCTGGCTCCAGTATTCGCTGTATTCACCTTGCAGTTCGCAAATCCGTGGAGTAAGCGCACCAAGAACCCACGGGTTGATGTTGTTGTCTGCGACAAACTCGTCGCGATTCGCCTGACACACCGCCGAGGGGATCACGGTCGATCGGGCGACGGTGTTGGCCTCCACCGCAGCTTGCCCGATCGCGACGTGCTTTAAACAGTGGGCCGCCAAAGGCTCCAGTCCGAGAAAATTGAGTTCGCTGCCTTTCAAGGCCGATGCGGCACCGCCGAGGCCGATCCATGACTCCATGGTTGCCGCGATGTTGGCCATCGACGCGCCCATCGATAATTCGTGCGAGATCGCCTCGCTCAGCCACGCCGCGATATTGGCGATGATCGTCGAGGGGTTACTGCCCTCCAGGAGCGCAGCCACGCTTTCCGGTGGACCGAACCACAGTGGGTCGGGCATAACGACTCAGTTAAACAACCGTCGATGACAGGCTCGCGGCACTGAGCAGTTCGTTGAGCACGTAGGCAATCGACGAAATCCCTTGCGCCCCCGCATAAGCGGCTCGCTGACCGACATGTTCAGCCACCGAGCCGAGGTAGGCCGTGCCCGCCCCGTTAAGCGCCGCGGAAAACGCTGCATCATCCGAGGTGGGCACCATGGGCGTTGTCCCTGTGAGCGCCGCGGCTCCCGCCGCGTTGTTGGCCGCCACCTCGCCGCTGATCACCGCCTCCGTGATCGCCGACAGGTTCACAGCCTCCGGGAGCACGTTCAGGAAAGCGGTCATGTCAACTCCTCACGCTGTTCAGCGGACCTTACCCGCGGAGTCGTCTGAGTCTACGGCGTCCCCCACAGGTCATGGGCAGAAATTCTGCCGCAGCCCGCGCCGATCGGCAATTCAGCTAATCCAGCTGCTCCGGTGAGCCCACGAGCACTCCCTCGATTTCTCCGTCAGTCGTGACCAGCAGCCCACGCCCGGGCGGCAGCTGTTGGGCGCTGATTCTGCCGTAGACCTTGACCTGTGCCGGATCGTTGTCCATGAACAACGTCGGTGAGCGGGATCCGGTCAGCTTTTGCAGGAGCGGATTCATCATCACCTGCGAGCCCCAGTTCCCGGGCAAACGTGCGGCCACCACATGCAGACCGACCTCACGGCTGCGTTCGATCAAACCCCACAACGGAGCGGTGGCTGCCGGCTTGACCATCTGATTGTGCGGACGAAGCTCGTGCTCATCGTCGATCAGGACGAAGTGATGCGGGCCGGCCCATGGTTTGCGGTTCAGCAGCTCTTCCTGGGTCAGGCCCGACGGCGGCAAGCGGTCCCGCAACAGCGCGGCAAGCTCTCCGATCACTGCGTCGATGTCCTCCGCCGTATAGGCGTAAGCCCGCACGTGCGGGCCCCGGACCCGGCCGATCAGCGTGGTCTTCGGGTCGATGATGGTGATCTGCGCCTGTTCCGGGGTGAGGCGGCTCACGATCGCCTGCCCGAAAGCTGCCAATGTCGTGGTCTTTCCGCACAGCTGGCGACCCATCACCAGTATGTTGGGCACCAGCCGCGTGGGCAGGGCCACCGGCTGCAGAGCGCTTTCACCGAGTGCGAACGGGATATTCAACGGGTCGTCCGCCCCAGCGGTGCGATCGAACGCCTCGATGATCCGGCTCAACATCACCCGTTCAGGCAACCGGGACAGGCGCTCCACCTTGCCCACACCGGTCACCTCACCGATGACAGACCCCAGACGGCGGGTGCCGACTCGCTCGCCTTTGGTCCCGGTGATCTCCGGAAGGCCCACCAGCAACTCGTAACCGTCGCGAGTCAGCCCGAATCCCGGTCGATCCAGCGTGTTGCGAGCGGCCTTGCGCTGCTCGGGCGACGTGCCCATCTGGGTCTCGTCGGGGTTACTCAGCCGCAGCTGGATACGCGCGTTGGACACGGTGACCATGCCCTGCTTCTGCCCCACGAACCAGCCGTTGGCGCTGGTCATGACATGTACACCGTACGACAGGCCCTGGCGGGCGATGGCGATCGCGCGATCACCCATCGCGAAATCCTTCTCGTAGAGCTCCCCGTAGTTATCGATGACCAGGAAAACGTCACCGAACTTGTCGTCGGGATCGGTTCCACCGCCCCCGGCCGCTCCAAACCGTCGTTCGCGAAATTCGGTGATATCGATCTGATAGTGCTTGAACGAGGCCTCGCGGGCCCGGATCAGTCCCTCGATCGTCGCAATGGTCCGCGACACCCCTTCGGTGTCGTTGAGGCTGACCACCCCCGCCACGTGCGGCAGGTCCTCCACCGGAAAAAGCGACGCCCCGATGCAGAAGAACGTCACCCGCTCCGGCCGATACATCAGCCCAGCCGAGGTTATCAACGTCATCAGCGTGGTGGACTTGCCGCGTTGGGCGGTGGCAACCACCATGATGTTGTCCATCTCGGCGTCAATGACGTGCACGCGTTGCGCATGCTCCTCGGGAATGTCGATGATCCCGACCGGGAAGATCAGCCCGGGGTTTTGCCCATAGTCGATATGCCAGGGTTTGCCCCGCCAGCGCGCTACCAATGCGTCGACGGGTTCGCTGACTTCCAATGGTGGAAGCCAGATTTGGTGCGGTAACCGAGCTGGGTGCGCGATCAACGACTCACGGATCACGTCCAGGATCTTCTTCTTCTTAAAACCGTCAGCGTGATAGAGGAATTCGTCGGGCTCCTCGGGTTCCTCGGCATCAGCCAGCGCCGCGGTGTCTTCGGGGCTTAACGGTTGGTACTCCCACGTCAGCGGACGCGGCTGCGAGAAGCTCAAATCGACTGTCCGGTCGACTTTCTTGGACTTCTTCGGCAGCACGAACGGCGCTGACAGGTAAAAGCACCGGAAGGGCTCGAGATCACGCGGACCGACTTTGAGTAGCGCGTACCCGGCTTCCCGAGCCGGCAAGTGCAGCGCAGCGTCGCTGCCGATGACATCACGTGAGTCTTCGGCGGTCTCCGCGCGCAGCGCAATCCGGAATGCGATGTTGCTCTTGACTTTACTCAACGACGTAAGATCCAAACGCTGGCCGCCCAGTGTGAAAAACACGTTGCAGCCGCGGCCTTCCTGTCCGATGTGGATGACCAGCTGGACCCACTCCGGATGATGATGGAACAGCTCCAGGTACTCGTCGATGATGACCAGAAGGATGGGGACCGGTTCCAAATCGCGGCCCGCTAACCGCATCTCCTCGTACTCGTTAGCGTCGCGCGCGCCAGCTTCTTTGAAAAGCCGGTAACGTCTTGCGATTTCGCCGTTGATCGCCTTGCGCATTCGCTCCGCAAGATGCCGGTCGTCCTTTCCCAGATTCGACAGCGACCCCGCGACATGCGGCAAGCCTTCGAGGTCTTGGGCGGCAGATTCGAACTTCATGTCAACAAAGATGACGATGAACGTTTCCGGCGAGTGGGTCAGCGCGATCCCGTTGCACAACGACAGGAACAGCTCCGACTTGCCTGAGCCAGACGTCCCGATCACCATGGAGTGAAAACCGTAGCCGCCGAAGTCTTTTGCCCGGAAGATGATGTACTGTAGCTCGCCGCTCGGCTTGATTCCGACAGGCACTACTGCCCATTTCGGGTCCCCGCGGCCTCGGCTTTCGGCCCACAATCGGTCGACGTCGAGCTGGCGTGGATCGCTGATCCCCAGCGCGCGGAACAATTCACCGCCCTGGCTGTCGGTTTCGGATAGCTCTCCCGCACTCATCGGCGACCAGCGCGCCAGCGCCCGCGCATACCGGTGGGCGGTGCTTTCGGCGAGCATGTCGGCCGCCGCATAGAACGCGTCGCGGTGATAGAGCCGACCTTCCCGGAGCTCAAACCGCTGGTCATCCTCGGCGAACCCGACACCCACGCCGGGACGTGTCGCCAGCCGCAGCACCGTGATGCCGGCCATGCCCTTCTGCCCGGTAACCCCCTCCCATTGCTCCGGGGTGCCGGTGTTGTCGTCGACGATTACCCAGTGCGAGCCCAGCGAAAGACCCGATGACTCCATCGGCGAAGGCATCGACGTCGGGCTGGTACCGGCCGGCGGTGTCCACGGACCACGGCCCTTGCGGTGCAACTCCGCATCCAGGGCTTCTTCGAGTTCCATCGGGGAGGTGAACACTAACCGGCGCAGCCCGCACGCGTCGAACATCTCATCGTGCTGGTTGTGCGGTAACCACACCAGCCAGGACCACTGCTCGGGGTGACGCGTCACGACCATCAGCTTCAAGTCGTTGGGGCTGTGATAGACGGCCAGCGAGCACAAAACCGCACGAAAGAGGCTGTGGAGCTCTGCGGGGTCCTGCCCGATGACGCTGAACCCAGGTTTTGACCGCAGACTCAAAACCTTTCCGATACCACGAATCTTGCTTTGCTCAAGGATGAAATCCCTTAACGCACCGCCGGTTACCGGCTCCAGTTCCTCACCAATCGGAACCTCCGGCCATTGCAGCGACACCGCGGATTCGCTGGCCTGCTGGACACCAATCCCTAATCGCACATCCAGAAAATCCGGATCGCCGGGCCGGCGCTCCCACATCCGCGGACCGCCGATGACGGTGTCCAGCTTCTGCGGATCGGCGTGGACGAAAAGCTGGCTCCGCCGCTGTTCTTGCGCAGCACGCTGAATTTCATCGCGATCCTCGTCCAACTGGCGCAAGTAGATTCGGCGCTGTTTTTCTTGCTCACCCCAACTTATGCGTCGGCCCCGGCCGAACCGGCCGCTGAACATCAGCGCCCCGAACCCGAACAGACCCACCATCGGAAAAAACCCCGACTGTAGTGATCGGACACCCGAGGTGTACATCACGACCAGGGTGCCGATGATCCCCACCAGCAGCGCCGGGACCGCGATCATCATCAGGATGTTGCGCGGCTCCCGCTCAGGCAGTGCCAGCGGCGGCGCGACCGCCACCCGCACCGGGGGAACGGCCGGCGGCTGGGTGCGCGCGCCCCGGACGAATCCGCGTTTGGACATGCCTAACCCCCCGCCTGTTGGTTGGCTTCCGGGATGGGGGCCACCGCGCCGTGGCCGGTGATGGTGTCCCGGGCCACCAGGGCGCTGTCGCGGCTGATTGCTGGCCCTGCTGCGAAGGTGCGCACGATGGGCCAGGGTGCCTGCACGGCGCTGCGCGGGTCCAGTCCGAGTGCCTGCAGGGTCCGATTATCCGATTGGATTCCGTACCGAACGCCTTGCGGCGAAATCCAGTACAGGCTTTCCCGGCTCTCAGAGGTCGCCACACCGCTTGTGGTTGCGACGAAGTTCGCCGCGCCCGGCAGCAGCAGTACCTGGTCGGCTTCCACGGAGTCGGGTCCGCGATCGTCGCGAACCAGGCGCACCAACCGGGAATCCATCGTGATCGGGACCGGCAAACCCCGGCCGCTCAGGAGGGTGATGGTGGCCTGCGGGTCGCTGGTCTGCTTCTGCCAGGCTACACACGTTACTGGGTTAGCTGATGTGTCAACGAAATTCAGCTTTCCCGAGGGATAATAGTCCACGTTCAGCATGTCGACTGTCGGGATGTGGATAAGCTTGTCCGGAGTGACCAATATGGGGATGGCCGAGCCCGCCGGATTCGCAGTGCGCAACAGATCGGCCACAAAGCTGGTGATCTTTTGAACGCCGTCGGATAGCAGCGCGTAGAAGCCGGTGACCGCGCCGGTGGCATCGCGGGTTTCCAGTACGCTGCCGACCGTCGCGCCGGGTAGCCACCGTGACGGTGTTCCCACTTCCGGGATTGCCGGCACCACAAGGGGTTCGGTCGACGGCATGGCGTCATAGAGCGCGTTGGAAATCTCGATGGGGTAAGTCACCCCGGGATCGAGGCCAAGGTTGAAGGTGACCGACCGGTCGGTGGGATCGATCCGGGAGCGTTGCCCTCCCCAGATCACATAGGTCATGCCCTTGTGGGTCGCGAGGATCGCCTGCCGTGGCCCGAGCGGAGTCGCCCGCCCCGACGACGACAATTCGCCGGCGATCGAAGTCACCACCGGCGCACCACCGCTACCTCGCGTGGACGCGGTATCGCACACCGACCATGCCGACGTGCTGTTGGGCGTGACGGTAAGACTGTCTGGCACGCCGGGGATACCGATCATCGGCCCGGTGGGGTATCTGGCGATTTCGCTAGCTTTCACCCAGGTGGGTCCGGCGGGATTACCCACCGCCAGCCGCGCCGAGGTCAGGTTGAGTGCCGGGTACAGCCGCCCGTTGATCTTCGCGTAGATTGCGCCGGTGTCGCGGTTTCCGACGATTGCCGACTGGCCCACCAGACCGGACGGCTTCCAGATGTGCAGCAAAGCCATCCAGCCCACACCAATCAGCACGAAAACCACCGACAGCGCCACCGCCGCTTGCTGTTTGCGGTCGTCGTGTTTCATCCGCACGGAGAACCGGGTGATCGCGGCCCGCAGGCGCCGGTTGTAGAACAGGTGCCCCGAATTCTGGTCGCGGTTGGACAGGTTCAGCGGCACTGTCAGTATCCTTTCGGCGGTCGACGTGCATCTGCCTGCTGCACCAGGGCGATGAGGTTTTCACCATTGCGGCTCACACCGTAGCGGTGCATCACATAATTCATCGACGCACAGATATTCGCGACCGGATCGTAGATATTGGTCGAGGTGCCCGGTTGGTGGTACTGCGCGAAGGTAGCCGGGAGCATCTGGGTGAGGCCGCGAGGATAGCCCAGGCCATGACCGTCGGGCCGCAGCGGGCCGGGTGCGGTCGCCGGCACGGCGCTCACTGCAGCGGGGTGGCCGCCGGATTCCCTGGCGATCAGCGTGCAGTAGCCGTGCAGCCAGTTGCGCTGCGCTGCTGGATCGGTGATACCGAGCTGATTGAGGGCCGCCACCACGCGATCCCTGATGCGGACGGCGGTGAAACCCTTGTGGTAGCGCACAGCAGTCAACGGGATGGCGCCCGGTGTCGATGAGTCCGGTGACTGCGCAGCGGATCGCCGATGCGAATAGGCAATTCGCCTTAACCGCAGCGCGAGCAGATGCGAAAACCGCCGTGAGCGTCGAATGTGCCGGCTCTGCGTGCGCAGACGAGCCGTCATGCGCCGCAGCGCTTCTCGGCGGCCCGGTGGCGTGTCGGCCGCCGGCATCGCATCAGCGTAGGCGTCGTCCAGAATCGCTCGGGTGCCGTGGTGTCCCAACCGGTGGCTAGCGCGCGCAGCGGCCAGCACCGCCCCGAGCTCGTCGTCGGCCGCAGCTGCTCGGCGCAGCTCGGCTACCGTGCGCAGGGTCGCTGACGCCGCGACGCTCATACCGTCTCGGGTGGCCAGATGAGTGAACCGCTCCGCGCGGCGTCGCAGTGCCGGTGCCTGCACCAGATCGGCTTCGCGACAGCCACCCCGGTACCCGCCCCTGTACAGATGGTGGCCACGAGCGAGCAGCACAAGCGCGTCCGTCAACGGGTCGGACATCAGTGCAGGTCTCCGCCGTAACGTGCCTGGTTTTCGGCTTCGGCCTCTTCACGCAGCGCCGTGATCGCCAGGTTGAGCCGGTTGGCCAGCTCCACGTGGTTGTAGCCGACCATGACATCCGGGTGCAGCTGCAACTTCACCAGCCGGCCATCGGAATTCACAACGGCATGAATATCACCCAGATCGGCGCTGTAGGTGACGGTCTCGGCCTGCGTGATGAGGGCTTCCCATTTATCGGCTGCCTCGCTCAGGTCACGCAAAACCGAGTCGACGAGATCCTTGTCGCTGACTTTGGCGCGACTACCCGATCCCGGCACTGTCACAGTATGTCGACCCCTCCGACCAGCGTCAATTCATCCGCCGAGCCCAAAACACCCTCACCGGCACGACGTTCTCGCGCGTTTTCGGCACCGTGAAACCCACCGCAACGACAGCCGGTGTTACGAGTCGGCAGGCCACTTACTGGCCGGCGGCGCACTGAGCGCTTGGAACCACGCGAAGTGGTAGTTCGCCGATACCCGGTCACCGGTCGCGATACCTTCGGTGGCGGCCAGCAGCAGGCAGTTGAGGAGCAGCGCAGCGTCGACATCGGGGTATTGGGCGAGCAGTTGGTAGCGCACGATTTCGAGGTGGACCCGCAGGACGTCGAGTTCAACATCGACCACGCCGGTGCCGGCAGCACCGGCTTTGGCCAGGGTGTGCACGATCCGCGGCAGCCCGTCGCGCCAGTGCGTGGCTTCGCTGAGCAACCAGCCCAGATCGTTGACGGGTGGCAATTCGCGGGGTTTCAGGGACGATTCTGTCACCTCGAACTCGGGCGGGCGGCCCAACGAGTCGCCGGGGGCATAGGTCGCCGAGATCTCGGCGTGGCCCAGCAACACACCGGCGTTGCCGCGGTGGCGCCCCGGTTCGAGTAGGCAGACATCCGCGGGTAGCGCGATGCCGGGCGGGATCCAGCCGTAAGCCAGATCGGTAACCAGTATCGTTGTGCCGTCCTCGCGGTCGCCGACAGCCCAGCGCAATCCCGGTTCTTGGCGGGCGACGAACTCCAGCAGTCGCTGCAACCGTTCGCGGCGGGATTCCGGTTCGGCCCGGGGTTGGCGGTGGTTCAGACTGTCGCCGGCATATGTGTCGCTGTGCCAGGTAACCGGTACGTCTGCGGCTGAGGACGCCTCATCCCACGGACCGGGAACTCGGTGGGGGGCGGGCTTGGCGTAGCGGACTTCCGGAGTTTGAGTGCTGGCTGGCCCTGCCTGCCCGGCTGCTGATTCGCTGGTGGGAGTCTCACCCCCGGGCAACCGCCAGTACCCTGCGGTCGGCAGTTCCTCGGTCGTGGCTTCCGGGGCGCGGATCTCCAGGCGATCGGCCGCTGCGGCGTCGGCAACGGCGGCCCCGCCATGTCCGGTCGGCGGCGGTATCGCGACGCGCGGCTCGGCGACGGCGGGTTCCCCAGGCTGCGGCCTGGAAACCATGTCGAACCGAGGTTCCAGCCGCGTGACCGGCACCTCTTCCGTGGGGGGTTCCGACGCGGCGGTCTCGTCGACAGCGGGCTGCCGATGCTGAGCGGTTGTCGGCTCACCGGCGGGCGGCTGCGCCGGCTGAGCGGTGAGGGTGTCGGCGCTGCCGTGTGCTCCTCGTTTATTTCCGGTGCTTTGCTGGAGAGCTTGCGGTTCGGCCACCGGGGTCGTGCGCTGCTGCGGAGCGACCCTCGGCCGGTCCGGGCCGGCTGCCGGGAGGCGGTGCGCGTTGCTGAAATCGGGGGCGGCGACGCCGTCCCCAGAAGAGACTGGAGTTTGTCCGGGCAATTCCTGAGGCAATTCCTGAGGACTTGCCCGCAGATGGCGGATCGCCGATTCGACGCGCCGAGCAGCAAAGGTACGGGCCCGGTTGATCACCCGAGCCTCTGCCGCCTGGCGGGCCGGATCGGCCATCCTCGATAACCGAATGGTCCGTAATTCTTTGTTGGCGGACTCAGCGATCCGCTGCAGGTCTGCTTTGAGATAGTCCGCGAGCGCTGCCGTCTCAGCGGTGACGGTTGACAACTCAGCAGGCCAAAGCCCGCCGAGCACCCAGGGGGTGCAGTCGACTGGAGAGCTGAAGGCCGGGATCTTGAGCGATTCCCGGGCAGCTTTCCGGAGGCGCTGACGCGCCGTTATCCGACCGAACATCGCCACTGGCCAAGCGTACCGTCATCTCCGACTTAGCTATTCCGGGTAATCGCCGCTCGGCAAACCGCTCTCCGACGTTGGTGGGTCGTCATCGCGGCGACGGATCGAGGCGTTATCCACCCGGGTGTGGGCGACCGCATTACCGGTGAATTGTCGAGATGAGGAGGTCCGGATAGGGTGAGCTCATGACCGCAACGGCGCTGCAACAGCACCTCGACGAAGTGCGGGCTCTGCTGCAACGCGCGCGCGAGTTGTTCGGCGCTAACCCGGTAGAACCGCCAACCGATATCCTGCCCGAGCCCGGCACCGTCAGAATCTGGGTGCGCTAAGACGGCTTTTTGCCCTGCCGGCGACGCAACCGGTGCGCCAGGAGTTTTTCGATCGCCACATCGAGATCATGGGGAGTGGGTACCTCCGCGGACGGGGTATGCCCGGCGGCCACGATTTCGCCACGCACCTCCATGAGCGCCTTGAGATACGAGACGTCCGCAGTCAATACGATGCCCTCGGCCAGAGTCTGCGCATCGGTGTCCATCGCCGCTTCACTCAGCGCGACGCTGTGGACATACCCGCCCCGACACGAACGCACCAGGATGTGCCCACTCGGGTGAACGGTGTCGAAGGCCGGGTTGGCTTCTGTCATCGATGGTCGGTGCGCAGATGTGTCATCTTCGCCGCGGCCTGCTCGTCATGGTGTTCCCAGGCATCTGCTGCAACCCGCAGGTTGTGCGCCATCTCGGCATGGGCCTCGGCTTGCCGTTCATAGCACTGCCGCCGTTGCTCGAGCAGTTCACGGCCGGCTTCCCGCAGCCCGCTGAAAATCGGACCCAGCGAGTCCAGGCTCTCTTGAATAGCCGCGTGCGCCGCGGGGATGCTCCGCAAATAATCAGACGCCTCCTCATGATGGCCGGCGGCCTCGCGCAGATTCGCAGGCACCACGTGGATGTGATCTGCCATCGTGTATTTCTCCTTTTGCCATGCCGACGGTTCCCGCCGGGCGCACTGCTACCCTCGCCGCTAACCTGAGGCGCCGGTGGTGGCCGCCGGTCGGGTCGGTGTCGGTGCCTCGGACTTGGCCGGCGCGGTCGTCGTCGCCGGCGGATGTTCCCAGCCTAGAAACCCTGGCCCCGTGACGGTGGAGATGTGCTGAATCTGGCCGTTGAGCAAAGCCTTGCTTTTCCCGAGCGCCAGTGCGTGGTGATCGGTGAACATCCCGATATCCCCGGGCGCGAGGAGCGACGGATCGACCGGATCGACGACCGGGGTTCCGGGTGGGGGGATGGTAATACCCTGCTCGCGGAAAGCATCGGGGATAGGTGTCCCGCCCGCGGCGGCTTTGATCGCCGCAGCGAGTTGTGGGCTGGCGGCAGTGACCGTGTCCCCATTGGGCAGTGTGACAGTGGTTGGCCCCGCTGGTGGCTGGGATGGTGTTCCTGCCCCGGACTCGTCGTCGGGTGCATTGTGGTCCGGGTGTTCGGGCACCGGCTCGTCGTTCGGGTCGTCGAGGTCCATCAACTCGTCGGCGCGGTCCCGCGGTGCGCGGACATCTCCGGGGGTCCACGCCCCGGGAACACCGCCAGGCGCACCCCAGCCCGGCATCACACTGGGCACTCCCCCTGAACCGGGTGCCATACCACCCAAGCCGGGGATACCCGGTATTGTCGGCGCCAGCGGCATCGGCGCCGGCGAAAGTGGGGCCGGCGCATCCCCGGGCAGTACGCTGGGATCCTGCGCAAGCAGCGACTCGAGGTACGGATCCAATGCAGCGTCTGAGGATGCTGCCGGGTCGTCGCCGCGCAGCGCCGCCACAACCGGTGCAGCCCGTGGCGGCTGGCCTTCGCCCGGAGCGCCCGGGCCTCTTGTGGACGCGCCGTACAGCGACGTCCATGCGGCCATCAATGCGGATTCGGAGGTGTCATCGAGGTTCGCGCTGGCCACCACGGCTCGGATATCCCGGAGTTTGCCGACCAGAAACCGCTGAAAGTCGCGTGCTCCCGCTGGAGTATCCAGGTCGGTTCGTGTCCGGACCGCCGCCTCGATTTCCTCTTATAGCCTATCGAGCGCGCCCCTGCCCGCTCCGGCTTTCAGGTGAGCGTTCAGGATTGCGGTGACGACCTGCAGGTCGAGTTGCGCGGTTGCCGAATTCTGATGTGCCAAAGCAGCTTCCGCATCCCTCATCGCCTGTGCGGCAACGCTTTCCTGCCGCTCAGCCCATGCGGCGCCCGGCGGGCTTAAAGCTAAGCTCTGGGCTCGACTCGTCGGGCAAAAGTTGTCGACCGTGGCCATCGGTTAGCCGGCCGGACCCGTACCCGGTGCCGAACGGTGTTGCGGCCACTCCATGCCGCGCGAGAGTACCCAGGTAGACGATCACCGACAATTCACCGCAGCCCGTTCTTGTGCGTTCCCGCACCAGTCGTCAGCGTCACTGCTCGGCATAGCACGAGCGCAAACTCTCCAATGCTGTCTTTTTCGCCTCGGCGAGTTCACGGGCATGGGCCACGACAGCGATGATCTCGCGTTGTTTGGCGGTCAGGAATCTGTGGAACTCGCGCGCACCGATCGGGGTGTCGGTGGCGAAAAGGGCGAATTTCTGCACGGCGGATTCGATCTCGGCTCCGATCTCATCCAGACGGCGGGCACCTTCGAGTGTCGCGGTGTGTGCGCTGGTGACCACGTCGGCCAGCGCGCGGTCGGCATCCACCGCCGCGGCGTACTGTTGCGCGAGGCCCGCCTGCCTGGATTGCAGCGCGGCTACCGCGTGTCCGGTCTGTTCTGCCACGAGTTGACCCTACTTACCTCATCACTCACTGGGTTGGGCTTGGCTATATCACCGGCCGGCGGATCTGCACGTTCACCCCTAACTGGCTGATGCGCACCGGAGCGCCGGCATGGGGCGCCTCGATGACCAGGTTGTTGCCGATGGCCATCTGCACGTGTCCTGCGTGGGGGAAAACGAGGTCACCCGGCCTGACCTGTGAACGTGGGATCGGGATCCCGTCGTGAATCTGTTGATAGGTGGTGCGATCCACGTGAACACCGGCCTGCGCGTAGGCCCATTGCACCAGCCCCGAACAGTCGAACCGGTCGGGGCCGGCTGCGCCCCACACATACGGGCAACCCAGTCGCGACAGTGCGGCCCGCACCGCAACTCCGGCGCGACTACCCGCCGATGGTGTCCGCGATCCCGTGAGAGCGCGCCGGCGCAGTATGCGATAACGCAGCGCCCGCAGCGCTGCCTGGTGCTGCAGAGCTTGCCCACGCGCCCAAAGCACGTGGGCTCGTTGAGCGCGCATCCGCGCCACACGCCGCCGGATCGCCTCCCGCTGCGCCAGGGGAGTATCCGATCTGGTGGCCGCATCGGCGCGAGCTTCGTCCAGCACTCCGCGCGTCAGCTGGCGGCCGCGGGCATAATCATCTCGGGCGTGGGTGATGATGTCCGCGAATTCGGAGTCTGCCAACGCGGCTGACCGCAGGGCTGCTCGGCTGTCCTGCACCGCATTCTCGTATCGTTGGTGTCCCCAGCCGGGGTTGATTGCGGCAGCATGTCTCAATACTCCGTCGTAATACCCGGTTCCAGGGTCCAGCGGCGCGTGGCGTACGAGTCCGGCAAACAGCCGGTGTGCACGGCTTAGGACCTCGAGTTCGCGTTCACTCACGCGATCCCCTCACCGCTGTCGTCGGCCACCTGATCGCCGTTGGCGGAGTTGACCGCGTCGGCGAAGGCCCGGACCCGCGCGAGCGCCCCGGGCGGGATGACACCCCGGTTGCGGATCTCCCACATCTCCTCGACAGTGACTCCCACCAACACAGCAATAACGGCTTCGGGTAGCGACGAGCGGGCGCATGCCTGGTCGAATCGCGCACCCAAGCTGGCGGGGATTCTGCTCAGGAGTGCCCGGCGCATCGATTCCAGTGCGCGCAGATGCCCCATCAGCCGGCCGGCCGAGGCGGCGTCGGCGCTCACCGCCACCCGCCACGAGTTGGCGGCCAGCATCTCGGCCTTCGCACACTGCGCAATCACAGACATAATATACGACTCGTAGTCGTTTGATGTCGTCGCGGGCAGCTGTTCTATCACAGAATGCAGCGTGTCGAGCTGCGCTTCTGCATACGCTTCGAGGACTTCGGTGTCACTGTGACGGTTGACTACGACCATCTCTCTGGGCCGCGGCGACAGCGGTGCCGGCGGCTTGGCTGCGAGCACCCGGGCCAGTTCAGCGTCGGCGTCGGCGGCCACGACCAGCCTCGAATAGGTGCCCGGAGGCAGGCCGAGAGCGTTTTCCACCTTCTGAACGGTGCTTTTGTGTGGCTTTCGGGCACCACGTTCGAGATAGCTCAAACCCATGATGCTCACGCCGGTGGCGGCCGCAAAATCTGCTAATGACCAGTTGCGTGACTCACGCAACGCCCGGATGGCCGCTCCCGCCGATTCGCGACTCACCGCAGCGCTCCGGCCATAAACCGGATACTACACATCCGCGAAACAGAGGTACATGCCATATGCGTTTCTATCGCGTTCTCTTGCGTCCCCTTACCTATTTCGCATACAGTTTCATATACACTTCGTGTAAGGAGACCGACCTATGGGGTACCCCTGCTCAGCTAACCCAGAACTGTGGTTCGGCTACGCCGATGACGATGACGGTGACGGTGCCGCCAAGGCCCGTGTGTACGAACAGTCGGCCACCGAAGCCCGGCTCTTGTGCCTACGTCGCTGTCCGCTCGCGCAACAGCGGGTATGCGCCCAGCGCGCGGTCGAGCATGGCGAAGAATACGGCGTCTGGGCTGGCGTGAAGCTTCCCGGCGGCCAGTACCGCAAGCGTGAACAACTCGCTCGCGCCCACGAGGTGCTGCGCCGTATCGCTGCCGGGGAGATCAACTCCAGGCAACTGCCGGAAAACCAGGCGCTCCTCGCGCGACGTGAGCACGATCCCGTTCCCGCCGAGGCGAACGTCTTCCATTTGCCGATCGCCCAAGTCGGCCCCCGGTCGGCGGCGTAGCCGAATCAGACCAGCGCACGCGCTACCCTCCCCCGGTTTCCCGGCCGACGGCGGGTGAATCACCGTGCCGTCGTCATCCCGCAGGTGCGAGCCGTCCAGCGGGTCGATGCGCACCGCCCACCTCGGTGTCCAACTAAGCCGGCGGCTCAGCGCGTACTGTCGCGGTATCGGCGCCAGCACTACTGCCAGCGACGACGGGGCATGACGATCGCGGCACGCCCCACACCGCGAGCGGACGGAAAAATGCAGACGCACAGCGCGGAAGAACGAGGACGATGAGGAAGAAACGGAAAGGCAGAGACAGGTGTCCACCGACAAAACCGGCGCCCAAACCAGGATCAGTTGCGCCGATGGCAAGTACACCATCGCCGTGGAGGGCGAACTAGCCGGACACGTTGCCGTTGCTGACCGCGGTGAGCAGCGCGTCTTCTACCACACCGAGATCGACCAGCGGTTTAGTGGGCGGGGCTTGGCGACCATCCTCGTCCTGGAGGCACTCCGGGCTGCCCGCGCCGACCGTAAGCGCGTCGTCGCGGTGTGCTCGATGGTTGCCGCAGTCCTCACAAAGCATCCGGAGTTCGGGGACATCACCGATCCCGTCACACCCGATATCGAGCACTGGGCACGCTCTTTGCCCCAGGTATCGGCGCCACCGCGACAGGCCCGCTGAACCGAGCCGAAGACCGCGCACAAGGGGACATTCGACATTCGTGGGCGAAGGGGGACTTGAACCCCCACGTCCCGAAGGACACTGGCACCTGAAGCCAGCGCGTCTGCCATTCCGCCACTCGCCCCGAACGACCGGTCGAGCCTACCACTCTCATAGGCGGGTAATAGCCCGCTCCCCACCGTAGTGCAAGCTCGTGCGATGCGTCCCCACCATCATCCCCGACCGGCGCAAAACCGTTGCTGAACTGCTCCTCCCCGATGTTCACAGCAACACAGAAGCGGCAGATCCGCGGTGTCCCGATACCATTTTCTGGCAAGGATGGGGATGACACGCGGGAGGGCCGTCGGTCCCGCTGTAAAGCTTTTCAACGACGAGTGAGGCGGGCGCTGGAGATGAACAGCCACAAGGGCCTGGTTCAGCGCATCGAGCGTAAACTCGAGTCCACTGTGGGTGATGCGTTCGCTCGAGTGTTCGGGGGAGCGATCGTCCCACAAGAATTGGCCACCATGTTGCGCCGGGAGGCAGCCGACGGGGTTCGCTCACTCCCAGGAAATCGTTTTTTGGCACCTAACGAATACATCATTACTCTCGGTGTGCACGACTATCAGAAGGTAGGCACCGAGCCGCACCTCACGTCAGGCGCTTTAGCCGAGCACCTGGTGGGATACCTCAGCGAACAGGGGTGGCAAACATATGGTGATGTGGTTGTCCGCTTTGAGCAAGCGCCGAACCTGCACACCGGCCAGTTTCGCGCCCGTGCCGCCATCAACCCCGATGTCGAGCCCCGCCCGGCAGTTAGCGATTCCGCCCCACCACAATCAGATCAGGCGTTTAGCGCAGAACCAGGAGTATCGCCAATGACTGAGAATTCCAGCTATCGCAGCGGTCAGGGGCAGGGGCGGCCCAGCGATGAATACTACGAGGACCGTTATGCGCGTCCAGACGACGATCCTCACGGTGGCCAAGAAGCCCACACCGGCCAAGACAGCCGGGGTGGATATCCGCCGGAGTCTGGTGGCTACCCCTCCCCATCCGGATATCCTCCACCGCGCCAACCCGAGCAGGGCGGCTACCCAGAACAGGGCGGCTACCCCGACCAGGGACCGGGCGGCTACCCCGACCAGCGCGGCTATCCCGAACAGGCTCGATACCCGGACCAACGAGGCTACCCAGAACAGGGTGGCTACCCCGACCAGGGACCGGGCGGCTACCCACCGCCTTACGAGCAACGGCCTGGCGGTTACGGCCCGGCACCAGGCTACGAGCCCGGGTATCGCCCGGGTGCCGGCGGCTACGGGCCGCCCGGCTACGGCTATGGCGATTACGGGCGCGGGCCCTACCCGCCACCTGATCAACGCGCACCCTACCCCGACCAGGGGGCCGGTTACGAGCAAGGCGGCTGGCCGGGTGGCCCGGGCTATGGTCGACAAGAGTATGGCCAGGCCGATTACACCCGTTACGCGGACGGTCCCGCAGGCGGGGTGTACGCTCCGCCCGGCGGCTACGGGGAGCCCGCCGGCCGCGACTTCGACTATGGCCAGACCGCCATGTCCGGCGACTACGGTCAGGCCGCCGGCTACGGCGGTTACGGCCCGAGCGGGTATCCGCCGGCCGGTGGGCCCACGGTGACTTTGCAGCTCGATGACGGAAGCGGCCGCACCTATCAGTTGCACGAAGGTTCCAACATTATTGGCCGCGGACAGGACGCCCACTTCCGGTTGCCTGACACCGGGGTATCACGTCGACACTTGGATATCCGCTGGGACGGACAGGTAGCGCTGCTCTCGGACCTCAACTCCACCAATGGCACCATGGTCAACAACGCGCCGGTTCAGGAATGGCAGCTGGCCGACGGTGACGTCATCCGGCTGGGACACTCTGAGATTATCGTTCACATCCAGTAAGCCAGCCGCGGCGAAGCCGCCTTGCTTCGCCCCACTGTGGCCGCCGTCCAAGTATCGTGACGTTGCTAATGTGCTCGCCGATCGGGGCATGACGTGAGCGTCACGAGGACGGAGAGGACGCCAGATGCAGGGATTGGTGCTGCAGCTGACGCGCGCCGGATTTTTGATGCTGCTCTGGCTATTCATTTGGTCTGTGCTGCGGATTCTGCGGACCGATATCTACGCGCCGACCGGTGCTGTCATGGTGCGACGGGGTTTGTCGCTGCGGGGTCCGCTGCTGCCCTCGCGTCAGCGCCGAGATACCGCACGACACCTGGTGGTGACCGAGGGGTCGCTGGCGGGAGCACGTATCACTCTCACCGGTCAGCCGGTGCTGATTGGGCGTGCCGACGATTCCACCCTGGTACTCACCGACGACTATGTTTCGACCCGCCATGCTCGGCTGTCTCAGCGCGGCTCAGAATGGTATGTCGAGGATTTAGGATCGACCAACGGCACTTACCTTGACAGGGCGAAGGTGACGACGGCGGTACGAGTTCCGATTGGGACGCCGGTTCGGATCGGCAAAACGGTGATCGAGTTGCGCCCGTGACACTAGTCCTTCGCTATGCGGCTCGCAGTGACCGCGGCCTGGTACGCGCGAACAACGAGGATTCGGTGTACGCAGGTGGACGGCTGCTCGCTCTGGCCGACGGTATGGGCGGCCATGCTGCAGGAGAAGTGGCCTCGCAGTTGGTCATCGCCGCGCTGGCCCCTCTCGACGAAGACGATCCCGGTGGCGATCTGCTGGGCAAGCTTGATGCGGCTGTCCGGGCAGGTAACGCCGCCATCGCCGCGCACGTGGAGATGGAACCGGATCTCGAGGGGATGGGCACCACACTCACCGCCATCCTCTTCGACGGTAGCCGCATCGGTCTGGTGCACATCGGTGACTCCCGGGCCTATCTGTTGCGCGACGGCGAACTGACTCAGATCACCAAGGACGACACCTTCGTGCAAACTTTGGTGGACGAGGGCCGTATCACTTCCGAAGAGGCGCACAGCCATCCGCAGCGGTCGTTGATCATGCGGGCGCTGACCGGCCACGAGGTCGAGCCCACCCTGACCATGCGCGAGGCGCGCGCCGGGGACCGGTATCTGCTGTGCTCAGACGGCCTATCCGATCCGGTCAGCGATGAGACCATTCTCGAGGCACTGCAGATTCCCGATGTGGCCGAGTGTGCAGACCGTCTCATCGAATTGGCGCTTCGCGGCGGCGGACCGGATAACGTGACCGTCATCGTCGCCGATGTCGTCGATTTCGACTACGGTCAGACCCAGCCAATACTGGCCGGGGCCGTGTCCGGCGACGACGACCAATCGACTCTCCCCAACACCGCCGCCGGCCGGGCCTCGGCCATCCAGCCTCGCAAGAGCGTCGCGCAACGCGTGCTGTCGCAAGTTGATACGTTCGCCCGGCCACGACGATCACGGCGCCGGATGGTTCTCGGCGCCACCCTTGTGGCACTGTTGATACTCGCCGTTCCTGCGATCGGCTGGACGGTTATCCGCAGTTATTACTACGTTGCCGACTACAACGGCACCGTGTCGATCATGCGGGGCATCCAGGGATCGATCTTGGGTATCAAATTGCAAGCGCCGTATCAGTTTGGCTGTCTCACCGGTCGTAACGAACTATCGCAGATCAGCTACGACCAGTCCCCGGCGAACCGCGCCTGTCAGCCGATGAAGCTGCAAGACCTGCAGCCCTCTGCACGCAAACAGGTCGCTGACGGGCTGCCGCCGGGAACCCTCGACGAGGCGATCAAGCAGCTCCGCGATTTAGCGCACAATTCCCTTTTGCCGCCATGCCCTCCGCTTCGCACCGCGTCGCCACCGGGCCCGCCGACCCCGAGCCGAGCGCCCACGCCGAGCCCCACGGTGACCGCCCATGCACCACCCCCGCTGCAGCAGGGCACCGATTGCCGGGCGGCCGCATGACGACACAGCCGCAGCCGCCGGTGGCGGTGACACCTCCGCTGCCGACTCGGCGCAACGCCGAATTACTGCTGTTGTGCTTCGCAACCGCGATCACCGTCGCCGCTTTACTGATCGTGGAAGCCGACCAGGAGCGCGGTGTGCGCTGGGATCTGACCAGTTATGGGCTGGCGTTTTTGACGTTGTTCGTGTGCGCGCACCTGGTCGTCCGGCGCTTCGCCCCCTATACGGACCCCCTGCTGCTGCCAGTGGTCGCACTGCTCAACGGCCTGGGACTGGTCATGATTCATCGGCTTGACCTCGCCGACAACACGTTTAGCGGCAACCGGCACCCCAGCGCGAACCAGCAGATGCTGTGGACCCTGGTCGGTGTTTGCGCATTCACCCTAGTGGTGAGCTTTTTGAAAGACCATCGGCAACTCGCGCGGTACGGCTACACCAGTGGATTGGCCGGCCTGATCCTCTTGGCCATACCTGCGCTGCTGCCCGCGTCGTTCTCCGAACAAAACGGTGCCAAGATCTGGATTCGATTGCCGGGCTTTTCAATTCAGCCCGCAGAGTTCTCCAAAATCCTGTTGCTTATCTTCTTTTCGGCGGTGCTGGTAGCTAAACGGGGGGTGTTCACCAGCGCGGGCAAACACGTGATGGGCATGACGCTGCCGCGTCCAAGGGACCTCGCTCCGCTGCTCGCGGCCTGGGTCATGTCGGTGGGGGTGATGATCTTCGAAAAAGACCTGGGTACGTCGCTGCTTCTGTACACATCGTTTCTGGTGGTCGTTTACCTGGCTACTCAACGGCTCAGTTGGGTTGTCATCGGGCTGACCTTGTTCTCCGCGGCAAGTGTCGCAGCGTACTACCTGTTCGACCACGTGCGGATCCGCGTCCAAACCTGGGTTGATCCATTTGCCGATCCTGAAGGTAGCGGTTACCAAATCGTGCAGTCACTTTTCAGTTTTGCCACGGGCGGCATCTTCGGCACCGGGCTGGGTAATGGGCAGCCCGATACCGTACCCGCAGCATCGACCGATTTCATCATCGCCGCCTTCGGCGAAGAGCTGGGCTTGGTCGGGCTGGCCAGCCTGTTGATGCTTTACACCATCTTTATCGTGCGTGGCTTGCGTACCGCGATCGCGATCCGCGATAGCTTCGGCAAGCTGTTAGCCGCAGGTCTGGCCTCGACCTTGGCGATCCAGTTGTTCATTGTCGTCGGCGGCGTGACCAACCTTATCCCGCTGACTGGATTGACCACCCCGTGGATGTCCTACGGGGGATCCTCGCTGCTGGCGAACTACGTGCTCCTCGCCATCCTGGTGCGTATCTCACACGGTGCGCGCCGCCCGTTCCGTACCCGGCCGCGAAACACATCACCGATTGCGGCCGCCGGCACCGAAGTGATCGAGCGGGTATGAACGCCTCCTTGCGCCGGATGTCGGTGACCGTGATGGCGCTCATTGTGCTGTTGTTGCTTAACGCCACGTTGACCCAGGTGTTCACCGCGGACGGGCTGCGCGCCGATCCGCGAAACCAGCGGATCTTGCTTGACGAGTATTCCCGTCAACGCGGCCAGATCACGGCGGACGGGCAGCTGCTGGCCTACTCGGTGGCCACTGACAGCCGCTTCCGGTTTCTGCGGGTGTATCCCAATCCGGTGGTCTACGCACCGATTACCGGGTTCTACTCGCTGCGTTATTCCAGCACCGGTCTGGAACGGGCGGAAGATCCGATATTGAATGGCGCAGATCAGCGGCTGTTCGCCCGTCGGCTGGCCGACTTTTTCACCGGCCGCGATCCGCGCGGCGGCAACGTCGACACCACCATCACTCCCCGGGTGCAACAAGCTGCCTGGGATGCCATGCAACAGGGCTGCGGTGGTCCGTGCAAGGGAGCGGTAGTCGCGCTTGAGCCCTCGACCGGCAAAATCCTCGCGCTGGTGTCGTCGCCCTCGTACGACCCTAACCAGCTCGCGTCGCACAACCCCGAAGAGCAGGGACAAGCGTGGCAGCGGCTGCGAGACGATCCCGACTCCCCGCTGACCAATCGCGCTATCTCGGAGACCTATCCGCCCGGTTCCACGTTTAAGGTGCTCACCACCGCGGCGGCGCTGCAGGCCGGGATTGCTGAAGACGAACAGCTCACCGCGGCGCCTACGATTTCGCTGCCGGATAGCACTGCCACCCTGGAAAATTACGGCGGGACCGCGTGCGGAAGCGAGCCGACCGTGTCGCTGCGTGAAGCGTTCGCTTTGTCCTGCAACACGGCGTTCGTCCAGCTCGGCATCCGTGTCGGTGCCGACGCGCTGCGCCGGACCTCCCAGTCATTCGGGCTCGACAGCGCACCCGGGCCCATCCCGCTGCAAGTCGCCGAATCCACTGTGGGGCCCCTGCTCGACGCTGCCGCGGTGGGTATGTCCAGTATCGGACAAAAAGACGTGGCCGTGACGCCACTGCAAAACGCGCTGGTTGCGGCGACCATCGCCAATGCCGGGGTGACCATGCAGCCGTATCTGGTTGCCAGCCTCAAAGGCCCGGACCTCACCAACATCAGCACCACAGCCCCGCGTCAGCAGCGCCGCGCGGTGTCACCGCAGGTCGCGGCTAAGCTGACAGAATTGATGGTCGGCGCCGAGAAGGTCACACAGCAGAAAGGGGCGATCCCCGGCGTGCAGATCGCATCAAAAACGGGTACCGCAGAGCACGGCACCGACCCGCGTAACACTCCCCCGCACGCCTGGTATATCGCGTTTGCACCGGTGCAAACCCCCAAGGTGGCCGTCGCGGTGCTCGTGGAAAACGGTGCCGACCGGCTTTCCGCTACGGGCGGTGCCCTCGCCGCGCCGATCGGGCGGGCCGTGATCGAGGCCGCGCTGCAGGGGGGACCATGACCGCGCGCGTCGGTCTCACGCTGTCGGGCCGCTACCGCCTGCAACGCCTCATTGCCACCGGCGGAATGGGCCAAGTGTGGGAGGCCGTCGATAATCGGCTGGGTCGGCGTGTCGCAGTCAAAGTGCTCAAACAGGAGTTTTCTCAGGACCCCGAATTCATCGAACGGTTCCGCAACGAAGCGCGCACCACCGCGATGCTCAACCACCCTGGAATCGCCAGTGTGCACGACTACGGCGAAACCACCATGAATGGTGAGGGTCGCACCGCATATCTTGTGATGGAGCTGGTCAACGGGGAGCCGCTGAACTCCGTGCTCAAGCGCCTCGGCCGGCTTTCGCTGCGGCACGCGCTAGACATGCTTGAGCAGACCGGGCGTGCACTGCAGGTCGCTCACGCCGCCGGTTTGGTGCATCGTGACGTCAAACCCGGCAACATCCTGATCACACCCACTGGGCAAGTGAAGATTACTGACTTCGGTATCGCCAAAGCCGTCGATGCGGCGCCGGTCACGCAGACCGGCATGGTGATGGGGACCGCTCAATACATTGCGCCCGAGCAGGCTTTGGGCCATGAGGCCACCCCGGCCAGCGATGTCTACTCGCTGGGAGTTGTTGGATACGAATGCGTTTCAGGTAAGCGACCGTTCAGCGGTGATGGCGCTTTGACAGTGGCGATGAAGCATATCAAAGAGCCCCCGCCGCCATTGCCCAGCGACATTCCACCGAATGTGCGCGAGCTCATCGAGATCACACTGGTGAAAAACCCCCAACTGCGCTATCGCAGTGGGGGACCCTTTGCCGACGCCGTTGCCGCGGTGCGCGCTGGTCGTCGGCCTCCGAGGCCCAACCAAATGCCTGCCGGGCGCGCGGCCCCGGCCGCTATCCCGTCCGGCCCGCAAACGCGGGCCGTGATCAACCCCACTGGCCGAGGGCCCGCGGTAACCCACCGGTCTCGCGCCACCACAGGTGGCCACCGTCCACCACCGCCGCGGCGCACATTCTCCTCGGGTCAGCGGGCTTTGTTGTGGGCCGCCGGCGTGTTAGGGGCGCTGGCAATCATCATCGCGGTGCTTATCGTCATCAACTCCCGTAATGAGAACGTCCAGCAGCAACCGTCCACACCGACCGTTACCGATACCGGGACTCCCACACCCAGCACGACTCCGAGCGGTACCGGTACGTCACCGACTCACCCGTCCAAGTGGACGGATCGCGGGGTGACAGGTCATGCTGGACAGCGGAGCACGCACTTCCAACCTTGCCCGGTTGACGATGCCGGCCGAGACGGCCCGCGGAGGGGCTGGGCAATTGAACCTAGCTGGGCTGTCCCATCGATGCCGCAGCACCGCGCGTCGCTGGCCTGACCTGGGATAATGCGATGACCACCCCGCAACACCTTTCCGACCGCTACGAACTAGGTGAAATCCTCGGCTTCGGCGGCATGTCCGAGGTGCACCTGGCGCGGGATGTCCGGTTACACCGCGATGTGGCGATCAAGGTGTTGCGCGCCGACCTGGCTCGTGACCCGAGCTTCTACCTCCGCTTCCGACGTGAAGCGCAAAACGCCGCGGCGTTGAACCACCCGGCCATCGTCGCGGTCTACGACACCGGCGAGGCACAGACGGAGGCCGGCCCGCTGCCCTATATCGTCATGGAGTACGTCGACGGTGTCACCTTGCGTGACATCGTGAACACCGAGGGTCCGCTGCCGCCTCGCCGCGCCATCGAGGTCATTGCCGACGCCTGCCAGGCGCTGAATTTTTCGCACCGCAACGGCATCATCCACCGCGACGTTAAACCGGCGAACATCATGATCACCAAAGATAATGCCGTCAAGGTGATGGACTTTGGCATCGCCCGGGCAATCGCGGACAGCGGCAACAGCGTCACGCAGACGGCGGCAGTGATCGGGACCGCGCAGTACCTCTCACCTGAACAAGCCCGCGGGGATACCGTCGACGCCCGTTCGGATGTGTATTCGCTGGGTTGTGTCCTCTACGAAATCTTGACCGGCGAGCCCCCTTTCGTCGGCGACTCGCCGGTTGCTGTCGCCTACCAGCATGTCCGCGAAGATCCGATACCCCCCTCACAACGCCATGAGGGCATCTCGCCGGATCTTGATGCGGTGGTGCTCAAGGCGCTGGCGAAAAACCCGGAGAACCGGTATCAGACCGCGGCGGAGATGCGCGCTGACTTGATCCGGGTGTACAACGGTGAGACTCCCGAGGCGCCCAAAGTGCTCACCGACGCGGAACGGACCACGCTGCTGGCGGCCGCACCCGGTGTGAGCACCAGGGGTTCGCGCACCGACTCGCCGCCTCATCAGCTCGACTTCGCCCGAGACCGCGCAATCGGCTCGGTAGGCCGCTGGTTGGTCGCGGTTGCGGTGCTGGCGGTGTTGACGGTGATCGTCACCATCGTGATCAACACATTCGGCGGCAACACCCGCAACGTCCAGGTTCCCGATGTGCGGGGTCAGGCGTCGGCTGATGCCATCGCCGTCTTACAGAACCGGGGCTTTAAAATACGCACCCAGCAGAAGCCTGATTCGACGGTCCCACCCGATCATGTGATTGGCACCGATCCCGCCGCCAACTCTTCGGTGGCTGCGGGCGACGAGATCACCGTCAATGTGTCAACCGGGCCCGAACAACGTGAGCTGCCTGATGTCTCCTCACTCAGCTATGCCGACGCTGTGAAAAAATTGAAGGCCGCGGGGTTCGGGCGTTTCAAACAGGTGAGCTCGCCGTCAACGCCGGAGCTGAAAGGCCGGGTGATAGGGACCAATCCCCCGGCAAACCAGACGTCGGCCATCACCAACGTGATCACCATTATCGTCGGATCCGGGCCGGCGACCAGAGAGGTTCCTAACGTCGCGGGACAGACGGTCGAGTTGGCGCAGAAGAACCTCACTGTGTACGGGTTTAGTAAGTTCAGCCAGGCTTCGGTGGACAGCCCGCGCCCCGCCGGGGACGTGATCGGCACCAATCCGCCTGCGGGGGCGATGGTTCCAGTGGATTCGGTGATCGAATTGCAGGTCTCCAAGGGTAACCAGTTCGTGATGCCGGACTTATCGGGCTTGTTTTGGGCAGACGCCGAACCACAACTGCGAGCATTGGGATGGACCGGTGTGTTGATCAAAGGCGCCGACGTGGACGCCGGCGGTTCCAACCACAATCGCGTTGTCTACCAAAACCCGGCGCCGGGTCAGGGGGTCAACAAAGACGGCACTATCACGCTCAAGTTCGGCCAGTAGCGCCTCATCGGGCGGCTACTGCGGCCACGTCTACCGGAAAGTGCGGGCGCACCGCGGTCATCACCTCCCTCTCGAGGCGACGGATCAGCGCTTCGTCTCGTGGCTGCCCGCAGTAACCGAGCCAGTTAGCCAGCATACGATGCCCACCCTCGGTCAGGATCGACTCCGGGTGGAACTGCACGCCGTGAATCGGCAGATCGATGTGCCGCACCGCCATGATCACACCGCTGCGGGTTCGTGCCGTCACCTCCAGCACGGCGGGCAACGTTTCCGGCAAAATCGTCAGCGAATGGTAGCGTGTCGCTGTGAATGGATCCGGAAGTCCTTGCAGCACACCAACATTCGTGTGGAAGACGCTGCTGGTCTTCCCATGGATCAGCTCGGGTGCACGATCGACCGTGGCGCCGAACGCAACCCCGATCGCCTGATGTCCCAAACACACCCCCAGCAGCGGGATACGCGCCGCCGCGCACGCTCGGACCAGCTCGATCGACGCACCTGCCCGCTGCGGGGTGCCCGGTCCGGGACTGAGCAGCACGCCGTCGAAGTCGTTGACCACAGCCGCCGCGTCGGACAACCTGGTGTCGTCGTTGCGCCACACGTTGGCGTCGACTCCGAGCTGGCCCAGATACTGGACCAGATTGAAAACGAAGCTGTCGTAATTGTCGACGACCAAGATCCGCACCGTGCCAGGCTACCGCTGGGCCTGCCCGCCCGACTCGAGCGGCTCACCACACCGGCGGGCTCAGTAGTTCACCGGACCGGCCGGCTGCGCGAAATGCATCCGCACGGGTTCGGTGTAGCCGACGATCCGCAGATCCGCTTTGACTTGTTCGTCATAGCCCAAGCCGAACCGGATCACATACTGTTTGTACAGGGCGACCTGGGGCGAAGCCGCCAATGCGGCTTGCATCGCCACAGCATTGCCGACCGCGCTAATCGTGTAGGGCGGACTATAGGTCCGACCGTTGAGCAGCAACGTATTGCCGACACAACGAGGCGCCGAGGTCGCGATGATGCGCTGGTCCTGCACCTGGATTCCCTCCGCGCCGGCCCTCCACAACGCGTCGAGCACCGCCTGGATATCTTGCTGATGCACCACCAAGTCGTCGGGAGAAGCGTCCCGCGGGAAGCGGCCGTACGGGTCGCGCTGGGCGTCGGTGAGGCTGACCACCAGACCCGGCCCGTGGACAGGATCCAGCCCGGCTTCACCGGCCAGCACTTTCGCGCGTGCCTGCATCGCCCGCAAGGCCGCGTCGGAGGACCGGCCGTGGGTGGTGTCGATCTTGGCGGACAGTGCATCTCGTTCGGCGCTGAGCTGCTTGACCGAAGACTGGGCGTCGTGAACCAGGTCGACCAGGCGGGGAGCGTCGCTGCGGCGGATTTCGGCGCCGCCAGACACCCCGTGTGTGGCCACCAGCAAGAGTCCGGCCGACAGGCAGACCAATGGCACACCAAGGCGCCATGGTGACGGCCGGTTTTCGGCCTGGCCACGCCCGGGGCCGCCCAGCAGCCCGGCGAAGAACCCGGCAATTGGTGCCCGCATCGGCCCTCCGTTTCCTGAGGCCGGGTAGGTTACCCTCGGACCCGACCCCTACGCGCGACTGCAGTCGTTATCGTTACACCGAACCTGCTCACCGTCCGAGGTAGTCCCGAGGTATCGATGCCCAAGTCCAAGGTCCGCAAGAAAAACAACTTTACCGTCACCGCGGTGAGCCGAACGCCCGTCAAGGTGAAGGCCGGCCCGTCGAGTGTGTGGTTTGTGGTGTTTTTCGTCAGTTTGATGCTGACCGGTCTGGTCTGGCTGATGGTGTTCCAGTTGGCCGCCACCGGCAGTGCGGCACCCTCGGTGCTGAACTGGATGGCCAACCTCGGCCCATGGAACTACGCGATCGCGTTTGCTTTCATGATCGCCGGTTTGTTGCTCACCATGCGGTGGCGCTAGTTGCACAGCGCAGCGTAATGAATTCATCATGCGCTCGCCCGGTGCCGGAGCTGGCAACTTCGCCAGTCCGCAATCACACGGATGTGATTTATCCCCATTGTGGATAGCACCTGTGGATAACCCCATCGGTAGTGGCAGGAACGTCGAGTAGAGCCGTGCAGCAAACAGAATGGGCGCCGTCTACAGCCGGAATCGCTGGTTGTGCGGTCGCGGGGGCGCTGATGGCTATCGGCTCTGTGACCCTAGTCACAGATTTTCCGGGCCGGATTCTGACCGGTATTGCCGCCGCTGGTTTGATCTTGTTTGCGGCCGTTTCGTGGCGCGCGCGGCCGAAGTTAGCAATCACCAACGATGGTGTGCTTGTCCGGGGCTGGATTCGGACGCAACTATTACGCCGATCGGATATCAAGATCATCCGCATCGCCGAGTTCCGGCGCTTCGGCCGGAGGGTCCGGCTGCTCGAGGTCGAGACGGCCGATGACCATCTGCTCATCTTCTCCCGCTGGGATTTAGGGACCGACCCCCTGTCCGTTCTCGACGCACTCGTCGCCGCCGGTTACGGACGCTGAGCGCGCTTCACGAAACGGTGATCGACTCGATGACAACCGGCTCGATCGGCCGGTCGTTCCCGTCGGTGCGGGTGTTGGCAATCGCGTCGACTACCTGCTGCGACTCCACGCCGATCACCTCACCGAAGATGGTGTGGCGCCGATTCAGGTGCGGCGTCTCGCTGACGGTGATGAAAAACTGTGAGCCGTTGGTGCCAGGGCCGGCATTGGCCATGGCCAGCAGGTAGGGCCGGTCGAACTGCAGCTCGGGGTGGAATTCGTCGGCGAACTTGTAGCCCGGGCCGCCCCGGCCGGTGCCGGTCGGATCGCCGCCCTGGATCATGAAGCCCTTGATCACCCGGTGGAAAACGGCGCCGTCATAGAACGGACCAGATGTGCCACCGGAGGCGTTCTGGCTGGAGTACTCTTTCGTGCCTTGCGCCAGACCGACAAAGTTGGCGACGGTTTTGGGGGCGTGGTTTCCAAAAAGCGCAATCTTGATGTCACCCCGGTTGGTGTGCAAGGTAGCGGTGGCGGTCTGCAACGGACTGAGAGTCACGGCATCACAGTCTGCCACCGGTTGTCGGCTCTTTCCGTCTGGGGTCCCGAAACGCCCGTCGTTTCTTCGTTCGCCAGCATCCGCATCCGTTGCCGGGTGGGCTGAGCTCATCGGCCAGCACCCAACGATGGCAGTCTGAGTAAGGCGACACACACCGTCGGCAGAAAGGGCAGGAGATGAGCACGACAATGCAACCGCGGCCGACGCCCCGGCAGCGGCTCGTTCGGGGGTTGACCTATACCGTGGTCGGGCCGGTGGACGTCGTGTGGGGCACCGTCGGGCTCGGCGTGCATTCCGCGCGGACCGGCGCATCTGCTGTGCGGCGCCGCTACCGGCAGGGCCGTGTGGCTCCGCACCTCACGGCCGCCCACAAGACATTTGCTCAGGAGCTGGCGGCGGCGCGGGAAGTGATGGCCGGGTTGCCGCAGGCGCTGCAGGAGGCTCAACAATCCCCGCGCCGCCGAACACACCGCTGGATGGTCGGCGTAATTGCGGCAGTGGTCGCCGCCGCCGGCGGCGTAGCGGTCGTCACGATCATCCGCCGTCCGTCGCGTCCGGAGCCGTCACCTCGTCCGCCGAGCGTGGACGTGCACCCCAAACCGTGAATGGCGGTGCATCACGACGGCGCGCTGTGGAGCCTAGGGGACTTGAACCCCTGACTTCTGCCTTGCAAAGGCAGCGCTCTACCAACTGAGCTAAGGCCCCGTGCTGTGGCCAGCGTTGTGTGGTCGCCGCCCATGTGCTCACCCGCGGTGCGACGACCGTTGGTCGCTCACAACGCGGTCGCCGCCAGCGCGGCCTGTGCGAGTCACCCACGTCGGCAAGCACATGGTCGTGGGCCTAGGAGGACTTGAACCTCCGACCTCTTCGTTATCAGCGAAGCGCTCTAACCGCCTGAGCTATAGGCCCGTACTCGGGTCCGGCCGATCGCCGAGATTACCCCAATCGTCGTCGGCTCCCCAAAACGTTCCGGGCACCGCGGCCCGAAATGCCAGGGCGCTAATCGCGATCTGCGAGCATCACTTCGATACCGCCGATCAAATCGGTGGTGAGGTTGTACACCAGGGCGCCGATCGTGGCCATCGCGGTCAGCAACACGATGTTGACCAGGCCGATCAAGAAAGCGCCGCCGAAGATGGTGCCGCTGGAGACGAGGTCGGCACTGCCACTGGTGTTGTTCAGCAAATCGCCGACGTTGCTGTTGAGTTTGCTCCACACCCCCATTCCGCCGAGCACGAGATAAAGGAACGCCACCGCGATCATCCAGACGAAAAATAACGCTATGGAAAGCACCAGGGATACTTTCAAGGTGCTCCACGGGTCAATGCGGCGAATCTGCATACTGGCTCGTACCGGACCGCGGGGCCGACGGGAAACCTGGATGCGTGGTTCCGGCGACGCGGGCGGACTCGACCGCAGCGCGGCCGGGCTGTCCGGGCCGTAGTCGGGTGTCCTGCGCTGCGCGGAGCGCGGAACCGGACCGGATAGATCGGGCAGTTCACTGGTGTAGGCCTCAGCGCGCGTGCCTTCGTGGTGGACAGATTCAGCGTCTGGCGGCGGGGGTTTGGCCTGCCCACCGGTGCCAGCGGCGCCCGGCGTGGCTGTGCCCGAGATAAAGCGTGCTAACCGAGCGTCCGCCCCGGAAAGCTGGCCAGGCGCGCGTCCTTCGTCGTGTGCCGGAGGTTCCGACGAGGGCCGATGCGTCGCTTTGGGCTTACGGGGACCACCGCGCTGCCACGGTGGAAGGCTTCCGCTCTCGGGGCTTCGGCCGGCACCGGACCCTGACCGACGGGCATCCCCGCGGTCGATTGACCCGTTTCCGTTCGGACTGTCGCCCAGGTTGGGGTATCCGGCCTCGTTCGGTGAAGTCACCCCGGCTCCTTTACCTCGATACCTGGCCCGCCCGCGCGGTTGGGGTTGCGTTACGTCGTGTCCGGCTCGGCGCCCGGCTCCTCCGCACTGTCGGTCTCCTCGGCGTTGCGTGCAATGGCTAACAGTGTGTCGCCCTCGTCCAAGTTCATCAACCGCACGCCCTTGGTCTGTCTGCCTGCTTTGCGAATCTCGCGCGCCGCTGTCCGGATGACGCCACCCCCCGAGGTGATCGCGTACAGTTCGCTGTCATCATCGACAACTAGCGCTCCGACCAGCCTGCCACGTCGGCGGTCGTATTGGACGGTCAGGACTCCCTTGCCGCCGCGGCCCTGCACCGGATATTCCTCGATTGCCGTGCGTTTGGCAAAACCCCCTGCCGTGGCGACCAGCAGATATGTGCCTTCGCGCACGACGTTCAGCGATAGCAGCCGATCATCGGCGTTGAAGCGCATGCCCTGCACACCGGATGTCGCGCGACCCATTGGGCGTAGTGCTTCGTCTGTCGCGGAGAACCGGATTGCCTGGCCGTTGGCCGAAACGAGCAACAGGTCGTCATCGGCTGAGCACAGCACCGCCCCGACGAGTTCGTCGTCGTCGCGCAAGTTGATTGCCACAATCCCGCCCGAGCGGTTGGAGTCGAACTCGGTGAGCCGCGACTTTTTGACCAGCCCTTTCCGGGTGGCCAGCACCAGGTACGGGGCGTCGGTGTAGCTGTGGATCTGGATGACCTGAGCGATGCGTTCCCCGGGCTGGAACGCCAACAGGTTGGCCACATGCTGGCCACGTGCTGTTCGGGAGGCCTCCGGCAACTCGTAGGCCTTCGCCCGGTACACCCGGCCCTGGCTGGTGAAAAACAGGATCCAGTCATGTGTCGAGCACACGAAAAAGTGCGCGACGATATCGTCCTGCTTGAGGCCGGCGCCCTGGACCCCTTTGCCGCCGCGTTTCTGGCTGCGATACAGACCGGTCTTGGTGCGCTTGGCGTACCCGGTCTCGGTGATCGTGACGACGACGTCCTCGCGGGCAATGAGGTCCTCATCGGTGACCTCGCCGTCGGCGGCCACAATACGGGTGCGCCGATCGTCGCCATGTTTGTCGACGATCTCTTTCAGTTCGTCACGAACGATGTGGCGTTGACGCTCGGGTTTCGCCAGGATGTCCTCGAGGTCGGCGATCTCGGCTTCGATTTTGGCCAGGTCGTCGATGATGCGTTGCTGTTCCAACGCTGCTAACCGACGCAGCTGCATGTCCAGGATGGCCTGGGCCTGGATCTCATCGATATCGAGCAGCTCGATCAGCCCGGCCCGGGCGACATCGACAGTTTCCGAGGCCCGGATCAACGCGATCACCTCGTCGAGTGCGTCGAGTGCTTTGACCAGACCGCGCAGAATGTGGGCACGTTCATTGGCTTTGCGCAGCCGAAAGGTGCTGCGGCGCACGATGACGTCGAGCTGGTGCTCCACGTAATGGCGGATCAGCTGGTCCAGCCGCAGTGTCCGCGGCACTCCGTCGACGATCGCTAACATGTTGGCGCCGAAGCTAGTTTGCAGCTGGGTATGCTTATAGAGGTTATTCAGCACCACCTTGGGGACCGCATCGCGTTTGAGTTCAACAACGATGCGCAGGCCCACCCGATCACTGCTTTGATCTTCGATGTTGGCGATACCGCTGAGCTTGCCGTCGCGGACCTGTTCGGCGATCGAGGCGATAAAATTATCGTGGTTGACCTGATATGGCAGCTCGGTGATCACCAAAGAGGTTCGGCCGCGCGAGTCTTCCTCGATTTCGACCACACCGCGCATCCGGATCGATCCGCGGCCGGTCTTGTAGGCCTCAGCGATACCTTCGGTCCCCACGATTAACCCTGCGGTGGGAAAGTCGGGACCTTTGACGCGCTGCATAACCGCGGCCAGGGTTCCCTCTTCGTCAGCATCGAAATTTTCCAGACACCAAAACACCGCCTCGGCGAGTTCGCGCAGGTTGTGCGGCGGGATGTTCGTCGCCATCCCGACTGCGATCCCGCCCGAACCGTTGGCGAGCAAGTTGGGGAACCGGCTCGGGAGCACAGTCGGTTCCTGCACCCGTCCGTCGTAGTTCGGTATGAAATCGACTGTTTCTTCGTCGATTTCACGCAGCATTTCCATTGCCAAGGGCGTCAGCCGGGCCTCGGTGTTATGGCTGACGAAGCCGTTGGTGATGAAGGCGTGATCTTGGGTGCCGATGCGCAGGCTGTACACCGGCTGGGTCCCGGCGTCGGTGACGCTGATGACTTTCGCGTAGTAGTAACGCCCGTCCGTGAGCTCCTCGGCGATCGCTCTGACATCGTGATCCGCAATTCGCGCAAGGATCTCCTGGCCGTTGATCCGCCATTGACCGATGCTGTCAATATTGCGGGAACGCAGCCAATCCCGGTCGTTCGGACGGTTCGCACCATATCGCCGAATGAAACGACCCAGCCCTGGCACCTGGTCGCGGTCGCACGCTGCCGGCGGTGGGACGGCTTCCAAGAGACCGGTGAGTGTCTTTTGCTTGCCGGCGGCGAATCCGATGTGATCAGCGAATAGCTCGACCTGTGCGCGGCTGTCGATCACGACCTGGTGGTCACCGCCATCGTCGCGGCGGCGCGCGGAAACGATCCCGAACTCGAGCAACATTTGTTGAACGTCCGCCGCGAGGGCCTTGCTCGCCGTCGCATAACGCACCTCAATTGTGTTATCTGGCAGAAGAAAACACGATCCACCGCTCTCGAACAGGGCTTGCAGAAAAACGTGCTTGGTTCCCGCCGGCGATTGCCAGAGCCACTCCGGAACGGACGTGGCGGTCGCTGGTCGGCCGACCAATGTGCTAAGGCAACGAGTGCCTTTCATAGCGTCGAGGTCCTGGACCTCAAGCTCGTACAGACATGGTCCGGAACCGTTGGGTCGGTGATAGATACGGCGCGGGCCGCCGACAATGGCGTCATACGCCGCCACAACATCGGCAAAGTAGCGACGGTCGACGCTCCGGAACAGCGCGCGTGGAGGTGAAACTTTCTCACAGACAAAAGCCCCGAAAAGCAATGCTTCCATCGCAGCGTTCCGATCAGCTGCACCAAATCCCGCCGGTGGCGTACGTTGCAGCACGACGCGATCGTCGGGGCGGATCTCTGCGACGAGCTTCCACAGCAATGTCGGTACACCGGCTACGTCGACCAAACAGAGCAGAGGGTGATTAGCCGTGCATGTGACTTCGTATCCTTCAGCAGTGCGCACGGTAAAAGTCTGATGTCGACCCGAATGGAACAATCGATCCGCGACTACTGGATCACCTTGGCGGCCAATAACTTTCAGGTCAATGACATTGTCCGAGTTGGGTCGGGCGTCCCGAACGAGGTCGCCGATCCGCACCGATCGGCCCAGGGGTAGGCGGACGAGTGCATCGGCGGTGACACAGTACCTCATCGCCGCCGGTGGGTCATTACCCGGCGAACCGAAGTTGCCCTGACCGTCGACCAAGGGATACCGCATCGACCAGGGCTGAGCCATCCGCACCAGCGTGTCGTAAATCGACGCGTCCCCGTGGGGATGGTAGTTGCCCATCGTCTCAGCGACCGAGCGGGCGGACTTGGCATGGCTCCGATCTGGACGGAAGCCGGAGTCATACATCGCATACAGCACGCGGCGATGCACGGGTTTGAGCCCATCCCGGACTTCCGGCAGCGCTCTCCCGACGATGACGCTCATCGCATAGTCGATGTAACTGCGCTGCATCTCCTGCTGGATATCGACCGGTTCTATCCGGTCGACCGAATCATCCCCCGGCGGCAGCGTGGTATCGGTCATATCTTCCTCGCTGGTACATCAGGACGAAATCCACTCACCCGGCTGTTCAGCTCGCGCTCCGCGTGCACCTGGTAGCCGGTATCAGGCCGCCGTGGTTAAACATCAAGGAAGCGCACATCTTTTGCGTTTCGAGTAATGAAACTCCGCCGGGCATCAACGTCCTCACCCATCAAGATGGAGAACAGTTCATCCGCCGCGGCGGCGTCGTCGAGCGTTACCTGGCGCAGGATCCTGGCGGCCGGGTCCATCGTCGTTTCCCACAGTTCCTTGGCGTCCATCTCACCGAGACCCTTGTAACGCTGGATGCCGTCGTCTTTGTTGATCTTCTTGCCGGCCTTCAACCCTGCTTCCAGCAGGCCGTCGCGTTCCCGGTCGGAGTAAGCGAACTCGGGGTCCGCGCGCTGCCACTTGAGCTTGTACAGCGGCGGTTGTGCAAGAAAAACGTGCCCGTTTTCGATCAGCGGACGCATGAAGCGGAACAGCAAAGTTAACAGTAGGGTCGAGATGTGTTGACCATCGACATCAGCGTCGGCCATCAGGATGATCTTATGATAGCGGAGCTTGGTGATGTCGAACTCGTCGTGGATTCCGGTGCCCAATGCAGTGATGATCGCCTGGACTTCAGTATTTTTCAGCACCCGGTCGATGCGCGCCTTTTCCACGTTGATGATCTTCCCGCGCAACGGAAGGATCGCCTGAAACATCGAGTCGCGGCCGCTTTTGGCTGACCCTCCTGCCGAGTCGCCTTCTACGACATACAGTTCCGAGATACGCGGGTCGGTGGAGCGACAGTCGGCAAGTTTCCCGGGTAAGCCTCCGATGTCGGTAGCCGTTTTGCGGCGCACCAATTCCCGGGCTTTCCGGGCTGCGATCCGGGCCTGCGCTGATGACACGGCCTTGTTGACTACCGTCTTGGCATCGGTCGGGTTGGACTCGAACCAGTGAGTGAGTTGCTCGTTGCAGACCTTCTGCACGAACGACTTGACCTCGGTATTACCCAGCTTGGTTTTTGTCTGCCCTTCGAACTGAGGCTCAGCAACCTTGACCGAGATGACCGCGGCGAGCCCCTCTCGGATGTCGTCACCGGTCAGGTTTGGGTCTTTGTCTTTCAACAGCTTACGGTCTTTGGCATATTTATTGACCACTGATGTGAGAGCGGCGCGAAAGCCCTCTTCGTGAGTGCCGCCCTCGTGGGTATTGATGGTATTGGCGAAGGTATGCACTGATTCTGAGTAACCAGCGTTCCACTGCATCGCCACTTCGACTTCGCAGCCGGGTCCTTTACCAGAGAACGCCACGATACTGTTGTGGATCGGGTTCTTGGTTCGGTTGATGTGCTTGACGAAGTCGACCAGCCCCCCCGGATAATGAAACGTACGATGCTTAACCTTTTGCGGGGCAATCGATTCAGCCGCCTGTTCTTCTGCCGATTTGGGCGCTTCCGCAACGTCGCTGACGACTTCGTCGACCACGTCGTGTTGCGTAACCCGCTCGTCGGTCAGGGTAATCGTGAGCCCCTTGTTAAGAAATGCCATCTCTTGGAGCCGGCGCGCGACTGTCTCGAAGTTGTATTCCGTCGTCTCGAAAATGGTGGGGTCGGGCCAAAATCGGACAGTTGTGCCAGTTTTTTTGGTCTTCGCTCCTTGTTTGAGCGTCCCGGGAACCGAACGGTCGTAGAATTGCGACCATTCATAGCCGTCTCGGCAGATCTCGACTTCCATCCGGGTGGACAGCGCATTGACCACCGAGACGCCCACACCATGTAGCCCGCCAGATATTGCGTAGGCTTCAGAATCGAATTTTCCACCGGCGTGCAACTGGGTCATCACCACATCGACCGTGGGGATCCCTGAGGCGTGCATGGCAACCGGAATGCCGCGGCCATCGTCTTTGACTTCAACCCCGCCATCTGCCAGCAACCGAACCTCAACCCTGGTCGCGTATCCGGCCATGGCCTCATCGACGGCGTTGTCGACGACTTCCCAAATCAGATGATGAAGACCACGTTCGCCGGTGGACCCGATGTACATGCCCGGGCGTTTGCGGACAGCTTCGAGGCCTTCGAGAATCGTGATGGATTCGGCGCCGTATTCGTCTTGTGCCTTCTTGTTCGGGGCAGCCACGGTCGGAATGCTCTCCTCGGGGTTGTATGCGAGCGGTCCAATCACCGCAGCAATCGCTCCGTCCAGTCTACCGGCATCGGCGGACAGCACCCGTTTTCTGGGGGTGTTTCCGGCTGGCTGGGCGCGTCGTGAGATCGTTATCGGCAACTGAGGTGGGTCCTACCGCTTGCCGCGGGCATGAACGGATTTTCGGTGCCTCTCAGGCCCGGCTGTTAACCATACGTGTCACGGGGTCCTCGGCCAGCGATGTGCAAAGGTCCCTTTCGCCACGACGGTGCTGTTGGGCCCGTGATCTTCAAGGCCTTCACCACGCCGGTCCCGGCAACGGCACTGATCTTTGCCAGCAATTGACGGTGCATCATTCGCAGCTGCGTCGCCCAGGCTGTTGAGTCAGCCGTGATGTTGAGCACTCCGTCGCGCAATGCGGTCGGATTGGCGTGTTCGGCGATGTGCTCGCCCACGATCACGGCCCATTGTCCCACCACAATGCCTTCTGTGACGCGTGTCGACCAACCGCGTTTTCTCGTGAGCTCGCGTACAGCGGCACCGAGCCGTTGTGGATCGCGAGAATCGGGTCCCGGCCCCGACCAGCCACGCTGACGCCCCCTGCCCGCGACTCGGCGCCCAGCCGAAACGACTTCACTACCACCAATACCTTTGCCGCGCGTGCTCGCTGCTGTGCGCACCTGATTGAGTGCACGTTTCACCAAGTCCATATCCGCTGACCGAGGTAGCTCCGAAGGAATTTTCGGTCTTTTGCGTTCAGTCATCGGCGTATCACCGACACGTGACCAGTGTCATCATGGCGTAACCCGATCATGACCCGCCGGGCATTTTCGGTAACCGGAACATGCTCCGCCAGGGCAGCGGTCATCAAGACTTGTTCTGCCGATGCGGTGACAGCAGACAGCGCATGTCGCCGCGCTGTGTCTAGTTCGGCGAAGACATCGTCAAGCAGCAACACCGGCTCAGCGCCTTCGCTTCGCAATAACTGGTAAGCGGCCAACCGCAACGCCAACGCCATCGACCATGTCTCACCATGGCTGGCAAAGCTTTTCGCCGGCTCATCACCTAACTGTAACTCCAAATCATCGCGGTGGGGCCCTACCAGACAGACTCCACGTTCAAGTTCTGCGCCACGATGTTCGGCCACAGCAGCCAAGAAGCTGTGTTGTATGTCGTCCATGTCCGTCGCCTCATCGGGGGAAATTTTCACACTGGGCCGATAACGTATCGACATCGGATGCGAGCCGGGCGCCAGGACGGCATAGGCTTTTACCACCTCGGGCGCCAGTTTGTTCACCAAATCGATTCGTGCGCTAATCAACTCTGCGCCGTAGGTCGCCAACCGGCTATCCCACACCGTAAGAGTGTCCAGCGCCGCCCGATCCGGGCGGTGCCGCGGCGCTGATAACGTCTTCAACAGAGCTGTGCGCTGGCGCAAAACTCTGTCGTAATCAGCGCGTACAGCAGCAAAAGCCGGGCGCCGGACGGTTGCCAAGTCGTCCAGGTAACGGCGACGGTCTGCCGGCTGGCCGCGTACCAAGGCTAAATCTTCAGGAGCAAACAACACCGCCCGAACAACACCGACGACATCACGAATAGTGCGCACCGGTGAACGATTCAATCGCGCTTTATTCGCCCGACCGGGATTGATTTCAACGTCGACTATGCATTCCCTCCCCTCATGTACCACAATCGCTGAGATCACCGCTCGCATCAGGCCTTTGCGAATTAATGGCAAATCCGTTGTCACGCGGTGTGAACTCAGTGTCGATAAATACCATAATGCTTCGATCAAATTCGTCTTACCATAACCATTAGGACCTTCGAACACGGTCTGACCGGGCTGTAGTTGCAGATCGACGTGTGCCCACGACCGAAAATCACGGAGTACCAGCTGCCGGATGTACACCTATTCACGTGACCTGGTTGCTAACTGATGCCACTTCACGACCCGGATAACGAGCACCAATCTTCTGTTCACCGTCATTCGATCCACAAAGTTAACACAATGCCGAAAAGGTTCATCGTGCCGCTCCGATCACGGTTTCACCTTCTCAACCTGGTAAGCGCACTGGCATTAATAAATACGTATAGTCGGTGGGTACGGCGGAGTAAGGCCCTGGACCCTGGATCTGGGTGTCTTCCTCCAAAGCCGGCCGTAATACCGCTGGCTTATTGGCGGTTGTGAAACATAGTGACACCCGCTCGGAATGCAGTGCCGCTAATCCGTCGATAAGGTATGTCGGATTAAACGCAATCGTCAACGGGTCACCGGCGAACGACACCGATAGATCCTCCTCGGCCCGCCCGACGTCATCAGCGCCGGCAGCGAGCTGCAATACGTCATCGCGAAATTCCATCCGCACCTGTGCGCCCCGGTCGGCTACCAGGGCCACACGTTTAATCGCCTCGGTGAGTTCCGAGACGCTCATCGTCGCCACAGCCGTATGTTCTACCGGTAGGAGCTGTCGGAACTTGGGGAACTCCACATCGAGCAACCGGGTAGTACTCCGTTTACCGTCACCAGCGATACCCAGAAGCCCGTCTTTCCCGATACCAGGTCCCGTCCCCAACGCGAGATGTATCTCACCACCGTCGCCCCCACCCTTGGCAACGTCCACCAAGGTTTTCGCCGGTACCAAAACCGCTGCCTCCACGTCCGGTACCACCGGTGACCACGTTAACTCCCGAACCGCGAGCCGAAACCGATCAGTAGCAGCTAAAACAAGTTTCGCACCGAAGATCTCGACACGAATCCCGGTCAGCATAGCCAATGTGTCGTCGCGGCCGGCCGCGACGGCCACCTGGTTGATTGCTTCGACGAACACGTCCGCCGGCAGTGTTCCGGTCTTGTCGGGCAACGCCGGCAGTGTCGGGTAATCCTCAACTGCCATCGTCGGCAACGAAAACCTGGCGTTCCCGCATGTCAACAATACACGGGTGCCGTCGGCGGAAAACTCGACAGGCTTCTCGGGCAGAGCCCGGGTAATATCCGACAAAAGCCGCCCGGAAACCAAAACAGTTCCGGGAGAAGCAATTTCAGCGGGAACGTGAGCTTCGGCGGAGACCTCGTAGTCAAAGCCGGAGATCGTCAGTCCGTCATCGGAACCGGTTAACAAGATGCCGGCGAGAACTGGCACCGTCGGCCGAGAAGGCAAGTTCTTTGCCACCCATGCGACTGCCTCGGCGAAGGTGTCTCGGACGAGACGAAACTTCAAATCAGTGGAGCCCACAGTGGTTGTGGCCACGTTCATAGCGTCCCTTCATTACTTCAGAACAACACGGTGGGATCTCGGGGCCGCTGGGTGCCGAACACTTGTGGCCCTGCATCCGCCAGGACAGCCGTGACGGCAGTCGAACAATCACGGTAGAGCGTCTGGCGCAAAGTGAAAAGGCTAGTCGACGGCGGCCGCCATGCACCAGTGACCGAGCAGGCCGTTCGGGACGGTTTTCCCCGACAGCTGTGATGAGAACAGATGAGGAAGATGATCCAGCAGTAGTAGTAAGGCTTGTGAAGGTTGGGGACAAGCTCGTTTTGTGCTGGTGAGGGAGGAGCAGCGGTGGGGATAGAGCCGTGGACAGCTGTGTGCGGTGGTGCCAACCGTGGGGATAATGCCCGAGCTGGGGATGGGGAGAGCTGGCGGTGGGGATCAACTGAGCAGGTTGTGCACAGACTATCCACAGCGTTCACCGATGGGGAAGGTCAGCGTTTCGACCGTTGACGGATCCGGGTCGTGAGTTCCTTGACTTGGTCGAACACCTCGCGCCGCTCAGCCATCTCCGAGAGTATTTTGCGTTGGGCGTACATGACGGTTGTGTGATCGCGGCCGAACGCTTGGCCGATTTTCGGCAGCGAGAGGTCGGTGAGTTCACGGCAGAGGTACATTGCGATCTGCCGCGATTGGGCGAGGGCTCGGGTTTTACCGGGGCCACGCAATTCTTCAACTGTGGTGTCGAAGTATTCCGCGGTCGCAGCCATGATCGTTGCGGCACTGATTTGCATCGTGCTGGCGTCGGCGATCAGGTCGCGGAGGACAATCTCTGCCAAGGATTTGTCGATCGCCGTTTTGTTCAGGGAAGCGAACGCGGTGACCCGGATCAGCGCACCCTCGAGTTCACGGATGTTGCGTTCAATGCTGCTGGCGATCAGTTCGAGGACGTCGTCGGGTACCGCTAGCCGTTCCATTTGTGCTTTTTTACGGAGGATCGCGATACGTGTCTCTAGCTCGGGTGGTTGTACGTCGGTGATCAACCCCCATTCGAACCGGGTTCGTAAACGATCTTCGAGCGTCGCCAGTTGCTTGGGCGGCCGGTCAGACGAGATGACGATCTGCTTGTTGGCGTTGTGCAATGTGTTGAAAGTGTGGAAGAACTCTTCTTGGATACCTTCTTTTCCCTCGATGAACTGGATATCGTCGACAAGAAGGACGTCGACGTCGCGGTAGCTTCGTTTGAACGCTACTTTACGGTCATCCCGAAGCGAGTTAATGAAGTCGTTGGTGAATTCTTCAGTCGAGACATATTTTACTCTCATACCTGGGAAAAGGCGCTGAGTATAATTTCCCGCGGCGTGCAGGAGATGGGTTTTACCTAATCCAGATTCACCCCAAATAAACAAGGGATTGTAAGCCCGTGCCGGGGCCTCGGCAATAGCCAAAGCTGCTGCGTGTGCGAACCGATTGGAGGCACCGATGACGAACGTATCGAATGTGTACCGGCGATTTAAACTGGTTCCGCTGCCGGTTGATGATTCATCAGTAAGTGGGCGCTCGATAAAGTAATTGGGCCAGTTCGCCTGCGCACTGGCAAGAGCTTCGCCGTCTTCATCGACTTCGTCAATGTCGGGGCCGACGATGTCAGGTTCGGTACCGGCGTTGTCATCGATCTGGTTGCTCGCAGGTGGTGCGATGCGGACCCCGAGTTGGATTTCGTGCCCAAGACGTCGGCTGAGGGCTTCAGTTATTTGAACCCGCAGATGACGTTCGATCTCGTTCTGCACGAAACTGCTCGGAACCGACAGAAGAGCAAAGCCTTCGACAATGGTGAGCGGCTGAACAAGGTTGAGCCAGGCTCTTTGCTGTGGGGTTAGTGGGGGAGTGCGCGGCTGGTTGTCATCAGCGGCATCAGCGGGATGGGACTCACCGTTGAGTTCTGAAACAACCGCGTTCCAGACCAGTGCGAAGTTTGTGCTGGGATCCTCAGTCAACGACGGATCCCCCTCATTCCGTGTCGAACTGGAAGCACCCCGAGCGACGGGGAACTGTCCACATACTTATCCACAGGTGTGGACAGGACAGTTGTCATCACGCCGCCAGCTCCGGTGATGGTTGACGCAATCGGCGCTCCAGGCAGCCGCCGGAGGTTGTTCTGCAGTGAGAGCCGACGCGCCATTGTCGCTTCGTTGCCGGGCGCCGTTCCACCCTGAAACGGCATTGCCTGAAGCTAACAGTTTTCTGTGCGCATGGCCAACCGTTCGGCAACATTGGGGTGAGTGCGAGGGTGACCTGAGGGGCAGGTGCGCGGAGATCGGATGGGCCGGCCGGGTGAAAGAGTTGATCGACGGATTGTTTGTGTGGAGGGCAAGTTTGACCAGGCGAAGGTGGGTCAGTACCCTCGAACAGTCGCCCGAACGGTGGCGATCCAGCTGCGACCCGGGTAAGCCACACGGGGACCGCGCTGGGTACCCGCGAGATGGTGGGCTGCGCAGGCTCACCGAGGACTTTTACGGATCATCGTTTCCGGTCGATAGGGCTTTACGGCGTGAGCGGCTGGACTGCGATATGAAGTAGAGCGAGGAGTGAGCCGTGGCGAAGGGCAAGAGGACTTTCCAGCCAAACAACCGGCGCCGTGCCCGGGTGCATGGTTTTCGGCTGCGGATGCGCACCCGTGCCGGACGTGCGATCGTGTCCAACAGACGCCGTAAGGGACGTCGACTGCTGACTGTGTGATCTGGGTACGGGTATTGTCGCGGTGCTTCCGGCACGTAACCGCATGAAGCGGTCGACGGAGTTCGACAACACCGTGCGATTCGGGATCCGGGCGGTACAGCCGGACCTCGTGATTCATGCACACCGGGGAGTTGACGAGACCGGTCCACGGGTCGGCGTGGTGGTCACCAAAGCGGTAGGTTCAGCGGTGGAGCGGCACCGTGTGGCGCGGCGGTTGCGGCATGTGGCACGCCGTCTGCTGACCGATATGGATCGGCGTGAGCTAGTGGTAATCCGGGCGTTAGCAAGTAGCCGGTGCGCGACGTCGACGAGACTGGAAGAGCAGCTGAAAGCGGGGTTGCGTCGTATTCACGAACGAACAAGGACCGGTCGATGAACACGGCATCACGGTGGGCGGCGCGGCTTCGGAATGCACGAACTGCGCCGGTGCGCGGTGTGATTGCCACGATTCAGCTGTACCGGCACATGATCTCGCCATTACGGTTGCCCACATGCCGCTTTATGCCGACCTGTAGTCAATATGCGGTTGAAGCCCTGAACACCTATGGGTTAGTACGGGGCGGTTGGTTGGCTATCATTCGACTCAGCAAATGCGGACCGTGGCATCGTGGCGGATGGGATCCCGTACCTGAACCCGATAGCAGAAGGGAAAACGTTGCGCAGTGCATCCGCTGCCACCGTGGCACGGCAAACGTAGGAGAGAGTGAGTCTTTTGTTTGATTGGTTCAGCCTCGACATCGTCTACTACCCGGTGTCGGCGATCATGTGGCTTTGGTATAAAGCATTTGGATTCTTGCTCGGGCCGTCGAATTTTTTCGCGTGGGCACTCGCTGTTATGTTCCTGGTTTTCACGTTGCGCGCGTTACTTTACCGGCCATTTGTACGCCAAATCCGTACCACGCGCCAAATGCAGGAACTGCAGCCACAAATTAGGGCATTACAGAAAAAATATGGCAAAGATCGTCAGCGGATGGCGCTGGAGATGCAAAAGCTTCAACGCGAACATGGTTTCAATCCCGTTCTGGGGTGTTTACCGATGCTCGCGCAGATCCCGGTGTTCCTGGGGCTCTATCACGTGTTGCGGTCGTTTAATCGCACCACGGGAGGGTTCGGACAACCACACCTGTCGGTCGCCGATAACCGTGCAACCGGGAACTACGTGTTCAGTCCCACCGACGTGGCGCATTTTTTGGATGCCAACTTATTTGGTGCGCCCATTGGTGCGTTCATGACCCAGCGCACCGGATTGGACGCGTTTACGCATTTCAGCCGGCCCGCGGTGATCGCGGTCGGTACGCCCGTGATGATCTTGGCGGGTATTGCGACCTACTTCAACAGCCGTGCGTCGATTGCGCGGCAGAGCCCCGAAGCAGCGGCGAATCCCCAGACGGCTTTGATGAACAGGCTGGCGCTGTATGTGTTCCCGCTGGGCGTGGTTGTCGGCGGTCCTTTTCTGCCGCTGGCGATTATTTTGTACTGGTTTTCGAATAACATCTGGACTTTCGGTCAGCAGCATTACGTGTTCAGGATGATCGAAAGGGAAGAAGAGGCGAAAAAGGAAGAGGCGCTCCAACGACGAGCCGCGAGCGCGCCGGCACCGGGAGCGAAACCAAAAAGGTCAGCGAAAACAGCGGCAACCAGTGGTGATGGTGGGGCAGAGATAACCAGCGATGAGGTGCAGGCAGATCCTGCGGCCACGGAGTTGAGCGGGCAACACCAACCGGGAAAACCGTCGCAGATGCGGTCGGGCAGGGACGGTGGGGCGGGACGCGGCGGGGGTTCGGTCGAGCGTTCGCCGCGCCCGGGCGGACGCTCGAGACGACGGAGACATTGAGGGGGTACTTCGTCAGCGATGGTCGATGGGACCAGGTGGTGCGATCCGGGCGGGGCGCCGCCGTGGAACGGCGAGGTAGAGACGGTAGGCGGGGTACGAAGCTGGGGGCACGGGAAAGATAGGCCGCGATAGAGGAGAGATAGGCATGAGGGACGCCGAGACGACCGAGTGCGACAACCCCACAGACAGTCGTGAGGAAAAGCTGGTGGACCATGGGAGGCCGGCAAGTTCGGCGAGCACCGGGATAGACGACGTAGAAGAGCGGTTGGTGGCCGAGGGGGAAATAGCCGGCGACTATCTCGAGGAGTTGCTGGACTTGTTGGACTTTGACGGCGACATCGATCTGGACGTCGAGGGTGACCGTGCGGTGGTGAGCATCGATGGCAGCGCGGATTTGAATAAGCTGGTCGGGCGCAGGGGGGAAGTGCTCGACGCGTTACAGGAATTGACACGCTTGGCAGTGCAGCAAAAAACGGGCGTGCGGAGTCGGTTGATGCTCGACATTGCGAGCTGGCGGCGGCGACGGCGAGACGAGTTGTCAGCGTTGGGAAGCAAGGTGGCGCGACGGGTGCTGGAAACGGGTCAGCGGGAGGAACTGGCGCCGATGACACCGTTCGAGCGGAAGATCATCCACGACGCGGTTGCGGCGATGCGTGGGGTGCGCAGCGAAAGCGAAGGTGTCGAACCGTCACGGCGGGTCGTGATTCTGCGCGACTGATGCGGTAACCGGGGTCCAGGCCAGTGAGTCTGGCGTACGGGGCCGCCACAGAGTGGAGGACTGTTTCACGTGAAACATGTCGCGGTCGGTGCGCTGCCGGAAGCGGCAAAAGTGGTGTTTGGATCGCGACTGGATATCGCCGAGAAGTACGCGACGATGGTGGCCGGCGCGGGAGTGGAGCGGGGAATTCTCGGTCCTCGGGAAGCGAGTCGCATCTGGGATCGTCACGTCCTGAACAGTGCGGCGGTGGCGGAAGTGCTCGCCCAGGGTGCGCGGGTGGTGGACATCGGGAGCGGCGCTGGGTTGCCCGGTGTGCCGCTCGCAATCGCCCGCCCAGATCTGCAGATGGTGCTTCTCGAACCGCTGTTGCGACGAAGCGAGTTTTTGAATGAAGTCGTTGACGAACTCAGGTTGCCAGTGCAGGTCGTGCGGGGCCGGGCCGAAGAAGACCACATCCGGGAAATGATCGGCGAGATGGATGCGACAGTCTCACGGGCGGTGGCCGGCCTGGACCGGCTGGCAATGTGGAGCGTGCCACTTCTGCGGCCGGGCGGGCTGCTGGTTGCAATTAAAGGAGAGCGTGCCGCGGAGGAAGTGCAGCGGTATCGGCGTGTGATGAACGATTTGGGCGCAGTTGATGTCAGGGTAGTGAGGTGTGGCGTGAACTACTTACGTCCTCCCGCCACCGTCGTGCTGGCACGACGGGGGAGGCGCGTACAACGGAGGCATATGCGGACGGGCAGCAGGCGACCGCGATGAGTTCGCCACCAGATCCCCCGGCGATGACACCCGGGCATGGATCGCGGCCGGCATCGTCGGCGCCATACGCATCTCCGGTGCCGGTGTCGCATCCACCGGGATTGACCGGGCCGCCCAGGCCCGATGTTTCACGTGAAACCTCCGACGAATTCGATACCCCGATCGGCGCGGAGGCAGAGCGCGCAATGCAGGTTTTGCATACCGCGCACGGCCGACTCCCACGCCCCCGAAACCGGCGCCTCTTCACCATCGCGAACCAAAAAGGCGGCGTCGGTAAAACAACAACAGCCGTCAACCTCGCAGCCGCGCTCGCCATTCAGGGACTTAAAACCTTGGTCATCGACCTGGACCCGCAAGGTAACGCCAGTACGGCGCTCGGTATCACGGAACGGCATTCCGGCACCCCCTCTTCTTACGAGATGCTGCTGGGTGAAATTCGGTTGCACACGGCACTACGGCGCAGCCCGCACAATGAGCGGTTGTTCTGTGTACCGGCCACCATCGATCTCGCCGGGGCGGAGATCGAGCTGGTGAGTATGGTGGCCCGGGAAAACCGGCTCCGTACCGCACTGGCCGAGCTGGACCGGTTTGATTTCGACTACGTGTTCATCGACTGTCCCCCATCGCTTGGGTTACTGACCATCAACGCACTCGTCGCCGCACCCGAGGTTTTGATCCCCATCCAATGCGAGTACTACGCCCTCGAGGGGGTCTCGCAGTTGATGAGCAACATCGAGATGGTGAAGGCCCACCTGAACCCCACGCTCGAGGTGACGACTGTCATCCTCACCATGTACGACGGCCGCACGAAACTCGCGGACCAGGTCGCCGATGAAGTGCGACGCTATTTCGGCAGCAAAGTTTTACGCACCGTCATCCCGCGCAGTGTCAAGGTGTCGGAGGCACCGGGATACAGCATGACCATCATCGATTACGATCCCGGTTCCCGCGGTGCCATGAGCTACCTCGACGCGAGTCGCGAACTCGCCGAACGCGATCAACCACCATCCGCAAAGGGGCAACCATGACTCAGCCGTTACGCAGGAAAGGCGGCCTCGGCCGGGGCCTGGCTTCCCTGATCCCTACCGGACCATCTGACAGCACCTCCCCGCAGCTGGGACCGCGGATGGGGGATGCTGCAGCCGATGTCGTCCTGGGTAAGCCGGTTCCGGAGACGGGTATGGGCGCAGTGTATCGGGAGATCGACCCGGCAGCGATCGAGCCGAATCCCCGCCAGCCGCGACAGGTGTTCGACGAGGAGGCCCACGCTGAACTGGTGCACTCGATCCGCGAGTTCGGGCTGCTGCAGCCGATCGTCGTGCGCGCCCTAGACGGGTCCCACAATTCCCACAATGGCACGCGCTATCAGATTGTGATGGGGGAGCGGCGCTGGCGCGCAGCGCAAGAGGCAGGGCTGAGCACGATCCCGGCCATTGTGCGCGAGACGGGTGACGACAACCTGCTACGCGACGCTTTGCTGGAAAACATCCACCGGGTCCAGCTCAACCCGTTGGAAGAGGCAGCGGCCTACCAGCAGCTGCTCGACGAATTTGGCGTGACCCATGATGAACTGGCCGCTCGCCTCGGACGGTCCCGCCCGGTGATCACCAACATGATCCGGTTACTGCGGCTGCCGCTCACCGTACAACGGCGGGTGGCCGCCGGAATCTTGTCGGCGGGTCACGCCCGAGCGTTGCTGTCCTTGGAAGCCGGTCCAGAGGCACAAGAAGAGCTGGCAGCGCGGATTGTCGCCGAAGGGCTCTCGGTGCGCGCCACAGAGGAAGCCGTGATGCTGGCCAACCGTGGTGGCGCGTCGACACCGACGCCGCCACGGCGCAAGCCCATCCAGATGCCGGGGCTGCAGGACGTTGCCGAGCGGTTGTCGGCGGCGCTTGACACCCGGGTCACGGTCAGCCTCGGCAAACGCAAAGGCCGGATAGTCGTCGAGTTCGGCTCGGTGGACGATTTGCAACGCATTGTCGACCTGGTCAACGGACTAAAACCCTGATCCAGAGACACCACGTCGTTACGTCACTGTGACATTACCGCCCCCGGTAGCCGGAAAGCCGGTTGCAGGAGGCTCTGCCGCACGTAGAAATCAATTGTGGATCAACAGTTTTCGGCCCAGAACCCGGATCGGGTACGGGAATAGCCGGAACAAGGGTCCGATCACCGGCGCAGTGGCCGGGCGGCCGGGATCCCTTTTATCCTTATAGGGGTTGCTGGGAGCAGGTTCGCCAGGCCGGGACGCCAGCCCGGGGCGTCCGGAGCTGGCCAGCTGCGGTAAAGTCGGCACGCGCCGAAGCCAGGAGTCTAGTGTCCGTCCACATCCAACCGCTACGGCTTGAAGCTTTTGAGCAACTTCCCAAACATGCACGCCGGTGTGTCTTCTGGGAGGTGGATCCCGCCACCCTCGGTGCAGAGGATCATCTCACCGACCCGGAGTTTGAGAAGGAAGCCTGGCTGTCAATGGTCATGCTGGAATGGGGTTCGTGCGGCCAGGTGGCTCGCATGATCCGGGCCGGTGATGCCGACGATGAGGGCGGGGAGCGGCCTTGCGTTGGTTATGTCCTTTACGCGCCGCCCCGCACGGTGCCGAGGGCGCATCGCATGCCGACCGCTCCCGTTTCCGCTGATGCCATCCTGCTCACGTCGATGGGTATCGAACCCGGGCACACCACCGACGACCTGCGCCGAAGTCTGATCACCCGTGTGGTTGACGAATTAGTGCGGCGCGGTGTCCGCGCTTTGGAGGCTTTCGGGCGCACGCCGGCAACCGCCGAACTGCAAGACCCGCGGATGATCGATCCCGCCATGCGGCCCGTGGTGGAATGTCTCGGCGACTGCTCCGTGGAGCATTGTGTGATTGATGCGGAATTCTTGCGCGATGTGGGGTTTGTGGTGGTCGCACCCCACCAGTATTTCCCGCGGCTGCGGCTCGAGTTAGATAAAGGCCTTGGATGGAAGGCTGAGGTGGAGGCCGCCCTGGAACGGTTGCTGGAAAACGCACAGTTGGAGCACGCGGTGCCAGCGGGTGGGTCGCTGGTTGACCAGTGAGCCGCTAAGGACCGCTGAGCCGGCTCGTCTGCTCCGCCGATAACTCGTGGGCAAGCAGCTCAGCGAAGGTAAACGTGCCGGTGGGTCGATCATTCTTGCCGAGCAGGTAAAGCCGCTTGACCGCGGCCAGGATACCTTCGGCGATGGCATCCCGAGTTTGCGCAGTAACCAGCATTGCCCGGTCGTTGGGGTTGCTGATATAGCCGACATCAACCTGAACGGTGGGCATCCGGGTCAGGCGCAACAGATCCCAGGTCCGGCCGTGAGTACGGCAATCGCGTAAACCGGTGCGGGCCACAATTTCCCGTTGAATAAAGTCCGCGAGATTGCGGCCGATGGTGGACACCGAACCGTGCGAATTGCCGAAGTAAAACGAGGCCACACCATTCGCGGCCGGGGTTGGCTGGGTGGCACAGCGCAGACTGATCATCAGATCTGCACCGACCGCGTTCGCGGTGCCCGCGCGTTCGGCGTCGGTTGGGCTGCTGTGAATCGGCCTGGACAGGAACGTTTCCATGCCGATGGCGGTCATTCGGCCTTCAAGACGGCTTGCCAAGTCCCACAGGAGCTCTGCCTCACTGATCGGTCCGGCGGGCCCCTGCATCACCAGACCGTGATCGGCGCCGCCGCGGCCGGGGTCGATGATGATCCGCTTGCCGGATAGCTTTGGACCGGACCGGCGGACCAGCTCTTCTTCACGAATAGCGTGCGGCGAACCGCCCGTGACCCGTGAGCTGAGAAAGTATAAGGAGCGCAGCGTCTCTGGGCCACAGATCCCATCGGCGTACAGCCCGTACTCGCGCTGGTAGGACATCAACGCGTTGTGGGTTTGCAACCCGAAATAGCCGTCCACCAGGCCGGTATAAAAGCCGAGATCTTGCAGCCGGGCTTGCAGCGTGGCGACATCGTCACCGTACATGGGGGCGCCGAATTGGTGATAGAGCGTGCGGGCACCGAGACGGTACGAGGCTTCTTTCAAGGCGCGGTAAGTCGCTTCTCCGACGATGCCGTCGACAAGCAGTCCCCGATGCTGCTGGAACGCCCGCACCGCCCGATCCAGCTCCTCGTCGAAAACATCGAGTGCGACGTGTTTGCCGGTGGCGAGGTCTTCGTCAGGATTGTCCAGCAGACCTAAGGCTGCCAGCTTAGCCCGAATCTCGGTGACCGCCGGACCGCGGTCACCGAGCCGCAGCACCTCGCTCTCTTCGCGGCGGGGACTCGACATCACAGGCCTTCCGGGAACCACAGACACCGCCGCCGGTGCAAGGCGGCTACGCGGTATTGTCGCAGACCCTGATCGACTGCGGGATAACGCGTGGCGACGGAGAGGGTAACTAGACGAGGTCGGGAACGGCGTCGGACAGTTCTCGCAGCAACGCGGCCTTCCCCTTGGCGCCCACGATCCGTTTCACCGGCTGACCGTCTTTGAACAAGATCAAGGTCGGGATCGATACCACCTGAAAATTGCGCGCTGTTTCGGGGTTAGCGTCCACGTCCAGCTTGGCGACCGTCAGTTGCCCGGCTTTTTCGGCGGCGATCTCCTCCAGAACCGGTGCCACCATCCGGCACGGACCGCACCACGTCGCCCAGAAGTCGACGAGTACCGGTTTGGTGCTGGACAAGACCTCGGTGGCGAAGGAGGAGTCCGAAACTTCTTTGGGGGTGTTGGCCGCGCTGGTCATCGCTGTGCTCCAATCAAGGTGTCGGTACCGTCGGTGTCGGCAGGTATGTGTGCGTGTTCGGCCAGCCAGCGTTCGGCGTCGATGGCGGCGGCGCAACCGCTGCCGGCGGCGGTGACGGCCTGCCGGTAGGTGCGGTCCACCAGGTCGCCGGCGGCGAACACACCGTCGAGGGAAGTGTGGGTGGTGCGTCCCTGGACCAGCACATAGCCGTCGGGGTCTAAGTCGATGATGCCGCGCACCAGCTGTGAGCGCGGCTCGTGACCGATGGCGATGAACACTCCGCTGACTGCCAGCGTGGTGTGGGCACCGGTGCGGGTATCACGCAACTGCAATCCGGTCACACGGGTATCACCGTGCACGGCGAGCACCACATGGTTGGTCATAAACCGAATCGTGTCGTTGTGGCGGGCGCGATCCAGCATGATTTTCGACGCCCGGAACTGCTCACGGCGATGCACGATGGTGACGCTGCGGGCAAACCGGGTCAAAAACAGCGCCTCTTCCATCGCCGAATCCCCACCGCCGATCACCGCGACATCTTGATCACGAAAGAAAACCCGTCACAGGTGGCACACGAACTAACCCCGCGGCCCAAAACTCCTGCTCACCGGGCACATCCAAATACCGCGCCGCCGCGCCCATCGCTAAAATCACCGCCCGCGCCTGATAACGGCCCTCGGCAGTCACCACCGATTTCACCGGCCCCTGCAGCGAGACCTCCTCCACATCTTCCATCCGCAAATCCGCACCAAACCGCAGCGCCTGCTCGCGCATCTCCTCCATCAACTGCGGCCCGGTGATCCCCTCCCGAAACCCCGGATAGTTCTCCACCTCCGTCGTGGTCATCAGCGCACCACCAAACGACGTCCCCTCAAACACCAGCGGCGCCAACTGCGCACGCGCCGCATACAACGCCGCCGTATACCCGCGCCAACCATACAAGCCTCTCCGGTATGCACCGCAGTGCCAGTGTCTACAGACGTCTACCAACACCAGCGTGGGTACTGCTGTTCCCACGACCTCCGGTCAGACGTCTGCCAACACCAAGCCTAAGGGCCGCTCATCCGGTGAACCCCTCAGGGCGGGCGACCCAGGTGCTGGCCAACAACTGTGTATCTGCTGCATTGCAGTGCGATGCCACCACCAGCACCGCGAGGCGGTCGGGTTTATCCGCTGGCAGCACCAGCAGCACGCCGGAACGCCCGTTGATCTCGATCGGCCGGGCGCCGAATACCTGGGTAGACGTGGCATAACCGAGGCCGTTGAGACACGACGCGCGGTGTGCGGGGGTGCTCAGCGCACCGTAGTCGGGTGTGCGGTGGAGCAGGGCCAGGATTTCTGCCTCGGAGAGCGGAATGGCCGGGGGCGAGACCGTGATGTACTGGGCGGTCGCCGGTGTGCTGGGGGTGGGGGCCGGTGCCCGCAGCAGCGCCGCTGTTCCCAGCACGACCACGGCGGTGAGCGCCCCCAGGCCGGCCATCGCGGCGAGCACCTTCGCCGGGAAGGGACGCGGCCGGGCGGCATGGACCGCATTGTGGGGGACGCATGCTGCGGAAACATTCGAGCAGCGCAAGACCGCGATGCCCGCCAGCGCTCTCCGGATCGCTGCGATCGGATAGCTGCGCCCGGACCCGCGTGCCGCCGCTGCGGCAGCGTCGTGACGATGGTTCGACCGTGGATCCTCAGGACGCGCCTCGGCCATCGAGGTGCCGGACGTCGCCCGGTCTGGTTGCTCCACCGGATCGGACTCGGTATGCCTCATCCGCCCCAGTGTCCGTCATACCCAGCCGGGCCGCCATCCACAGCTCAGGTAACGGCACGTGTCAATCGACGGGATTTGCCGGGCTGTGCGGATCACCCGGGGGCTCGCCGGGGCGGGTGTCGAGGGAGCCGAGAACCGCTGCGAGCCGGGCCCGGGCCCGGGCACATCGACTCTTGACGGTGCCCTCGGCCACCCCAAGCATCCGGGCGGTGTCGGCGATCGAGTAGCCCTGCATATCGACGGCGACGACGGCCGCGCGCTGCTCGACGGGCAGACCCATCAGTGCCTGCTGCACCACGATCGCAGTATCGACCTGAGCGGTTCGGTCGGGCACCGGGTGCACGTCTTCCAGGGCGGCAGTTGGGCGTGTCTTGTTGCGGCGCAACCGATCTAAACAGGCGTTGACCACGATGCGGTGCAGCCAGCTGCTGACCGCAGCATCGTGGCGAAAAGAACGCGCACCGCGATGCGCGGAGAGCATCGCGTCCTGTACCGCATCGGCGGCATCCTCCGGATTGCGGCTGGTGAGCTGGGCGAGCCGGTGAAGCCGACGTTTATGACGGTGAAATAACTCTTCGAACGCATAAGGGTCACCGGCAACGTGGGCGGCAAGCAGCTCGGCGTCACTGCGGTGCAGCCGGTTGCCGGTCCTGAAACCCACGGCCGGACAGTAACCAATCAAGCGGCCTGCGGCACTTCACCCCTGCGCGTTCCTCTGCACCCGGGCGCGCCGGCGCGGGGACGCGAGGGGGGCTAGTGGTGAATCAGGAAGCGGCCCGCACGGTGACCTCGGAGACGTCGGCGCGGCTTTTACCGCCGGTATTTCCCAGCGTGGAGATCCACACCAGCAGATTCGAGGTGGGCGCGGATGTTTTCACCGGGATGTCGTTGTGTCCGGGGTGCAACGGTACCGGCGGGGTCAGCGGTGTGGTGTCGTCGAGTTTGACCGGTGTCGCCGTTGCCGACGAGCGAATCTGCACGACGGTGCCGGTGCTGGAGATGTCGATCGCAACAGCGCCGACGACCGTCGGCTGCGGCAGCTGCAACAACAGCCCGACGCCGCTTTTGAAGCCGGGGAACGGCACGGCGTCGTTGTAGGTGTCGGTCGCCCATACCGTGGCGGGATCACCGTCGATTGCCAACCCGGCCTGGCTGGGGTTGTCGGGGTCACCACCCGGCGAGAACACCGTTGCCCGCACGGGTTTAACGATGCTCCCAGCCGGCGCTGAACGGCTGGCAGACGCCGACGCGGTTGTGGAAGGCGTGTTGAGGCCCAGTCTGGCTTTGTCGAGTCCGCCGCCGACATCACCGAAGATGCGGCTGAGCACCGAGGCCAGCACCAGCAACGCCACCGCGATGATCGCCAGTGCGGCACCAATGCCGATGAGCAGGTTCCGGCGGCGCCGGGCGCGGACCTCCTCGTCGACGGGTGCCGCGTGGTAGAAGGGATCGGGCAGCGACACCGGATCGTTGATCGGGCCCAACACCTCGGTGCGGTCGGCGACGACGGCCGCCTGCTGCAGGAGATTCAAAAGCGTTGAGGCGCTGCGTATCCCGCCGTCCTGCTGGACTGACCGGACGGCGATTGCCGAGATCTGGAACGGGATATCGGGGTCGATCACGCACGGATCGAGGGGCTGCCCGGTGGCATCACGCTCAGCCGGCGCCAACCCGCTGCGCACACCCGATTCGGGCAGCGGCCACCGGTTGACCAAAAGTGCATACAGGGTGGCGCCGATTCCGCGGATGTCGTCTTGCGGATTGGCATCGGGCATGGTTGCCGGGTAGGCCAGCACCACATCGCCGTCGATGCTCACCCGCACCCGGCTGGGGTGATCGAGTGACAGCGCCACGCCCAATCGGTGCGCGGCGTCAGCGGCCGCGGCCAACGACTGCATCGCCCGTACGGCGCCGACTGGGGACGGCGCGGTGTCGGCGACTTCTTGTAACGAACCGCCGCGGACCCACTCAGCAACCACTAAACCGCCTGCGCCGGTGCGCACGACGTCGAGCACTCGGGCAATACCGGGCGTGTGGATGCGGCTCAGCCGCAACGTACGGGACAGGATTTCCTGCCGTTCCTCGTCAGGTAGTGCTCCATCCGGGTCCACGAAGGTCAGCGCGACCTGCCGGTCTAAAGCCGTGTCCAGCGCTTGCCAGAACTGCAGGGGAGGTGCACCGCCGTGAAAGACCAACAGCCGGTAACGTCCCCCGGCCACCCGGGCGCCAGGAACCAGGTGGACCACGTCCTGAGGCGCCGACGAAGGTGCACTCTGTTCCCACGGGGTCTCCCGCGGACGCGGCTCGGGGAGTGGATTGTCCGAGAAGCGGGCGCTGGACTCATCGGGCCGGTGCAGCGCCGACCGCGGCAGCTCGGTGTCCGACGTGGCGCTCGGTGAGGCGGTGTCGGATGGGTGATCGGTCACCTCCGGTCCTTTCCCTACAGCCGCCCCGGCTACCTTTCCTCTCGGGTCCCGGATCGGCTCCGGGACCGCATATCCCCTTGGCGTTAACGGATTCCTGTGCTTAGGGTACGTGAACCCACTGCGGACGGGTGGTCGAACGGTGGGGGCTGTTTTGCTGCGGGCCGCCCTCAGTCGGGTGCGCCCGGGCATGTGATGTCCGAAGGGCATGAACCCTGCCCGCCGCTTCGCGTGTGGTCGACCGTGTCCGCGGGTGATCCATCGGCTGACAACATCCAGTGCAGCGTGTGCCTCCGGCAGCTGCGCGCGCAGCATGACCGCCGCCATGACCGGCAGCATCACCGCGGTGAGCGCGAAAAGCCGCAGTAGCGAGCCAACTCCGCCGCTGTGGGTTGTCAGCACAGCCAGTCCGAGCAACCAATCCGACACACGGGCGATCAGAGCGGCCGACAGCGAGGCCGCGAGGGTCACCAGAATGGTTCGCACTTCCGTGACGCCGACCAGGTGCCCGCCAGCTGGCCGCAACGTGCGCCGCAGCAGGTAGTAGCCGACGATCGCACCGGCCAGGAACCCGAGACCGTTGGCAAATCCGAGATAACCGGCGACCAACGCACGGTCATCGGTGAGGTGGGGCGCCAGTACCGACGCGACGACCTTCACGGTGGTGATGACGACGATGATCGCGATCGGCGTCCAGGGCTGCTCTCGTGCGTAAAAGACGCGCAGCTGAAGTAACACCAGCGCATAAGGGATCAGTGTGAACGCCGATAACGAGATCGCCGCACCCAGATACCCTGCGTCGACGTCGCCGAAATGACCGTAGGCGAACAGTGCGCTGCCGATTGCCGGGCCGCCGACGGTCATGACCGCCACCGTGGGAATCAGCGTGATCATGGTCAGACGCGTGGCCAGCGAGAGATCGGCGAGCACGGCTGCGGTGTCATCGGCGGCCGCATTGCGGCTTAGCCGCGGCATAACCACGGTCAATACCGTCACCCCGACGATGCCGAACGGCAGCATCAACACCAGCCAGGTGTAGTAGTAGATCGCGGGACCCGACGCTGCTGCGGTACTGGCGATCTGGTTGGTCACCACGAGACCGAGCTGGCTGATCAGTACGTAAAGCACCATGGCGGCCGCCATGGCGCCGAAGCGTTTGAGCCGTTGATCGATTCCCCACAGTGGGCGCAGGCTGACGTGTTGGCGTCGCAAAGCCACCAGCAGCACCGCGGTCTGGGCGATCACCCCTGACGTGGTGCCAATCCCCAGTACCAGCAGCTTGTGGTTGCCCATCCGCACCGGGTCTACCGACAGCTCTCCGGGTACTAACACGTAGAGGCCGAGGGTCGCGATCGCGACAACGTTATTGACCACCGGCGCCCAAGCCGGCGGGCCGAACACGTTCCGGGTGTTCAGGATCGCCATGAACACCGACGACAGGCCATAGAAAATCACTTGTGGTAACAACAGGTAGGCGAACGCGGTAGTGAGCGGTTCGTTGACCTGAGGAGTGTGCCCGAGCATCAGGCGCACCAGCAGCGGTGCAGCGCACACCGACAGCACAGTGGCCGCTAGCAGCACGCTGGTGGCCAGTGTGACGAGACGCCGCACGAACGCCGCGCCACGATCGGGGTCGTTCTGCTCGGCGCGGGCCAGCACCGGGACGAAGATCGCTGTGAATGTCGCCTCCAGCACCAGCGCCGCGACGAGGTTGGGCAACTGGTTGGCGACCGAGAAGGCACTCGATAGTGCAGCCCCCAAGATCGCCGCCAGCAACACGATTCGAGCGAATCCGGTGATCCGGCTGACCAGGGTTGCCAACGCCATACCCCACGAACGCGACACCACAGCGGCGTCTGAGAGCTCAAACCTGGACTGCGACGCCGCGTGCGCGGAGCGCGGCAGCGCCGTCGCCTGTGATGGAGTGTGCGGCGGGAGCAATGGCGGCACACGCCGGCCCGCGGGTGTCATACTCGGTGCTCTTCGTCCATGCGGTTATCGATGTCATCAGGCAGGCCGGCGCCTGTCGCCACGGGCGGTTCCGGGCGGTCGAAATCGGCGCGATCCGGTTGACCCCGGAAGCGGTGCCAGAGCCGACGGCCCGCCAGTGCGATCAGCACCCCGGCGGCGGTCAGTGTGATCGCAAACAGCACCTTGCCGTAGGCGTTGGAGTGTACCGACAAGCGGACCGGCTCTCCGAGCGGCAAACCATCCGGGGTGTGCAGGGACACGTCCACGGCCACCCGTTGAGTGAAGTTCACCTCGATGGGGACGCGGAGCGGCAGATACCCGGGAGGCAACTCGATCTCCCCGATGTCGGTCACCGTCATGCCGGGTGGCGCGTCGACATTCAGCCGCACCCGGATCGGAACAGCCAGGCCGTTATGCAGCGCGAGCGGCAGCGGACTGTGTTCAGTGGCCAGGGTGTAGGAGCCACCGGGATTGACGATCGTCACCGCTGCGAACAGATCACCGATGGTGTCGCCGACAATCGCCAAGCGCTGCTGAGCCAGCTCGTTGCGGATATCGGGGGGCTCGGACTGGCTGAGCGCTCTCAGCATGTCCTCACGCAACGGTGCGGTGTACTGGGCGCCAGTCAGTCCGGTGCGGGGGTCGGCGGTCAGCGCCGAGGTCAGGCCCCACAGTCGGCCCACCTGAAAGGCGACCTGGCTAACGATGTCATCGGTGAATCGCCCGCGCACATCGGGATCGGGGCCCACCGGCTGAGGTGCTCCGGTGACCGCCTCGGCGTGCGCGATCACTGCTGGCAGCGGTCTCGGCACCGCCAAACCTGAGCGAATTGTGGTTGCCAAGGTGGTGAGGATGGCCTGCGCGTCGTCGGCCTGCAAACTCCACGACGCCGGCGGCATTAAGATCTGGGTGCGCGGCGCCACCCCTGGTTGCAGGCTGCGCCATAACATCGACCCCAAAGCATCCTGACGACGAGCGATGCTCGAGTCGTGCTGGAGAGGAATCGCCAGTGCGGCGTCGGCATAGGTCGGTATTACCGGCTGGGCGCCCGCGGCTGCCAGTGCTGCGCCGACCGCCGGGTCGAATGGCGCGGTCACGACCTGCGGTGATATTCGCCGCGGCGCGAGGTCAGGGGCGTGATCAGCGGTGGCGCTGGTTGCGGAGGCGCGCTCAGAAAAACCGGCGGCCGCGACGGCCACGGTGGCGCCGTTGGCGCTGAGCAAATCGGTGATCCGGTTGGTCAATGGACCGTCTGCGATCAGGGTGACTCCTCTGGTCGAGGAGGTGCCCAGGATCTTGTCGACGATGTCGCTCGTGTCGCGGGTGGCGATCGCACTCAACCCGGGGTCGTTGATCCGCTGCAATGCGTCAAGATCGGCTTGCGCGTACGGGGTCGACGCGACGCACATTCGGTGCGCGAGGGCGCGTAGCCGGTCTAACCACAGCACCGCGGCGGCTTGCCCGGTGCCCGGGTGGGTGGGGGTGCCGGGCTGTTGGGCGGTACTGTCGGGAGAGTCGGATACCACGTAACCCCCGGTCATCGCGTTGACGGTTACCAGCAGGTCCGGGTCGACGGCTAAGCACAACGAGCGGCCAACCGCGCCGTCGGGGTCCACGTCATGCCGGGTCGCGAACTCGGCGGCGGAAAGCAAAACGTCCAACCGCCCGCCGGGCGCCAGCGAGGTCGCCAACTCGTCGTCAACCAGCCGGACCGGATGGGTGCCACCGGGCACTCCGGGAGCCAGCCGCGGGCGGTCGGCCAGCGGCCACAACATGGTGATCTGGATGGGTTTGGAGGTATCGGGGGCCACCATTGAGGCCAGCGTGTCCGCGGACGACCCGCCATACGGTGGCACCCCCATTACGGGCAGGAGAAACCGGGCATTATCGAGGCGGGCGGGTGCGCCGTAATCGGGTGTCCCGTTGACATTGACGAGAACCGGGTAGACACCGGGTTGTTCGATGGCCAACGACGGCCCGGCTAGCGAGTGCACCGGAGCCGACAAGGTGAAGCCGGCGTGGTGGCCCCGCTGTAGTTCGGCTGCGACGGTGACGAAGTCGGCGATTGGCTCATATTGGTCGGTGGCACCGTCGAGGGCGGAACGCAACCCTGCTGATGACGCGATCGCAGTGGCGCGTTCAAGGCGGACCATCACATCCCGGACTGCGCGGTCGCCGACATTGGTCACCGTCCCGGTGACTGTGATGACGGGCTCGCTGGTGGTGGTGACCACGTCCGGGGTGACTTGATCGACTCGCACCTGAACAAATGACCCGGAACCGGGCTCGCCGGCCGCAACGTGGGGCGCCGTCATGGGTGCCATGAGCAGAGTTCCCAAACCGGCTACGATGCCGGCAACCACGGCGAGGCGCGACACGACCGCCCGCCGGAGCCGCAGCATGGTCACGGGTCTGGACCGTGACCGTTCTTCCGGCCCGGGGCGGGTTTGTCGGGACGGCGATAGCGGGTCCGCGAATGCGTCTGGGGCTGTCGCTGCGGCGCACTGGGCGGCAGCGGGGGTAGCGCGCCCGGGCCGCCGGTCTGCAACTTGTCGATCAATTCATCGGCTACCTCGGCCAGTCGCCGCTCATCGGCGTAGGCCAACCGAGACCGCAGTTCGCAAAGCGGAACCCACGCCACTTCGGTGACCTCCACGTCATCGTCGGACAGCTGGCCACCGGCAAAACGCATCAGATAGTGGTGCACCGTTTTATGCACCCGCCGTCCCTCGGTGACGAACCAGTAGTCAATACTTCCCAGCGCGGCCAATACACTGCCGTGGATTCCGGTTTCTTCCGCGACCTCACGGATCGCGGTCTGCTCGGCGGTCTCACCGAGCTCGATGTGGCCCTTGGGTAATGACCACAACATCCGTCCACGCCGATCAACACGTCCGATCAGAGCCGCAACCTGCTCCTCCCGCGGCCGGTCGATGCCGTCGATAACCAGCCCGCCGGCAGAGGTTTCGTGGACGGTGCGCAGCCGCCGCGACGTGCGCCGCGCCCGGCCTGAAGGCTGCGGCGGCGTCTTACCCGGAGCTTTGGCCGGGGCCTCCGCGACCGCTTGGCTGTTGACGCGTTTGTCGGCGGGATCGGCAGCCCGACGACCGCGGCGCCGACCGCGGCGCCGACGGGCTTTGGCTTGTTCGCCGTCCGACACCCAAGCGATAGTAGCTGGCACGGGTCGGGCCTCCAGGGTGTACTCGCCGTGCAACCCGACTGGGGCTGGACGGCGGCGCGCGGGCCGGCCGCTCAGCTCCTCCTCACGCTGCCGGGGCAGCGCACGTTGTCGCCCGACTAGGCTAGTCGAACGTGCCCGAAACCGCCCAGGACTGCGACCTGCTGACCACTGCCGCGGTCGCGCTGAACCGCCACGCCGACCTGTTGCGCGAGCTGGGTTCGGCGTTCGCCGCCGCCGGTCATGAGTTGTACCTGGTCGGCGGCTCGGTGCGGGACGCATTACTGAACCGGCTGAGTCCGGATCTAGACTTCACCACCAACGCCCGCCCTGAGCAGGTCCAACAAATCCTGCGGCGGTGGGCCGACGCCGTGTGGGACACCGGGATCGCATTCGGGACCGTCGGCGTCGGCAAGGGCAATCACCGCCTTGAGATCACGACATTTCGCGCCGACCGCTATGACCAGGTGTCGCGCAAACCGCAGGTGCGTTACGCAGACCGTCTCGAGGACGACCTGGTGCGCCGCGATTTCACCGTCAACGCCATGGCGGTGCGAATCACGCCGACGGGAGCAGGCGAGTTCCTCGATCCCCTCGGCGGTTTGGCGGCGCTGCGCGCAGGAGTATTGGACACGCCCGCGCCGCCGCCGGTGTCTTTCGGTGACGATCCCCTGCGGATGCTGCGTGCCGCCAGGTTCGTGTCACAACTGGGCTTCACCGTCGCACCGCGGGTCCGCGCGGCGATCGAAGAGATGGCGTCCCAGCTGGCCCGAGTCACCCCGGAGCGGGTGGCCGCTGAGCTGGACAAGTTGCTGCTCGGCGCCGACCCGGTCGCCGGCATCGACCTACTGGTGCAGACCGGGATGGGCGACGTGGTCCTGCCCGAGGTGGGCGGGATGCGGATGGCGATCGACGAGCACCACCAGCACAAAGACGTCTATCAGCATTCATTGACGGTGTTGCGTCAGGCGATCGCTCTGGAGGACAACGGTCCTGACCTGGTGTTGCGCTGGGCGGCGCTGTTGCACGACATCGGCAAGCCCGCCACCCGCCGGTTTGAACCGAATGGCACGGTGACCTTCCATCATCATGAGGTGATCGGGGCCAAGATGGTCCGGAAACGCCTGCGGGCCCTGAAATACTCCAAGCAAATGGTCGACGACGTCTCCCAGCTGGTGTACCTGCATCTGCGGTTTCACGGTTACGGGGACGGCAAGTGGACCGATTCGGCGGTGCGTCGCTATGTCACCGACGCCGGGCCGCTGCTGCCACGACTGCACAAACTGGTGCGTGCCGATTGCACTACCCGCAACGCCCGGCGGGCCGCGCGATTACAGGCCAGCTACGACCGGTTAGAGGCCCGTATTGCCGCCCTGGCGGCTAAAGAGGACTTGGAACGGGTGCGGCCGGACTTGGACGGGAACCAAATCATGCAGGTGCTGGGCATCCCGCCTGGTCCGCAGGTCGGTGAGGCGTGGCGTTATCTCAAAGAGCTGCGGCTGGACCGCGGACCGCTGACCCGCGAGGAGGCGACCACCGAGCTGCTGACATGGTGGCAGAGCCGTCAGCAGGCGTAGCGGAACCCGCAGTGATCGGGCAGCATCCGAACAGGTATGGAGTATTGCCTGGGCGACGGTGACGGCGCAGCCAGAATATGGGATGGCCAACCCGACCTGGACCTCGACGGCGACGGCCGGTTGGATGCCCTCAGCCTGGATTTCGACGGCGACGGAATGCGTGATGACGCGCTCGCCGACCTTGACGGGGACGGCGTCGCCGATCATGCGGTGCTTGACCTCGACGATGACGGCGCCCCGGAAAGTTACTTCACTGACGATGGTTCCGGCACCTGGTCGATCGCGGTCGACGGTGTCGCGCGGGGAGCACCGGCATCCGGCGGGAACCTCCGGTGGTTCGGGCTTGACGGAGCGGAGCACAGCGGCGGTCCACTCATCGATTTCGACGGCGACGGACATGCCGATGACCGGCTACTCGATCAAGACGGCAACGGAACCGCCGACCGAGTGATGCTGGCCGACGACGCGGGCGGTTACCACACCGCGTATGTCGATAGCGACGGTGACGGACGCTGGGATATCAAACTGAGCGATACCGACGGTGACGGCGCCGCTGACGGGGCAGCGACACTGTAAGGACAAGGAGTTCGCGCCGGGTGCGCAGTCGGCCACAATCCCTGATACGACGACGAGCAGCCACCCGCACGTCGTCGCGGCGGCGGGAGCGCGTGTGGCCCGTCGGGGCGCTAGCGCCGACAAGCGACAGCTGACGGCGAATAACGTTGCTGCAGAACATCTGCACTGTTGACGTGAAAGGCCCGACGACCAGATCTGAGGCGCTCGGTCCTTTTCGGGACGTTCTCATCGCCCGGGGCCCGGCGGCCCCGCGAAGGCTTGGGCGACGCCCAGCCAACGGCGCGCCTCGGCGCCGGTAGCGGTGATGTCAAGGGTGCTGGGCGGGCGCCGCTGGGTAACCAGGAAGCAGAAATCCTCGGCAGAGCCGGTGATCCGCTGGGTCGCGTTTGCCGGTCCCCACGACCAGATGCTGCCGTCAGGTGCCCGGAGCTCGATGCGAAACGGTTCGGCGGGCGGCGTCAGCCCATTGATGGTGAACGCGTAATCGCGGGTGCGCACACCGAGATGAGCGATCGAGCGCAGCCGCGAGGTAGGGGGCTTGCGGACGCCGAGGGTATCTGCGATATCGAGCCCGTGTGCCCAGGTCTCCATTAAGCGCGCGGTGGCCATCGACGCCGCGCTCATCGGCGGGCCGAACCAGGGCAGTTTGCGGCCCTGGGGAACCGTGAGCAGCGCGTCGTGCAGGCGGGTACGGGTGCAGCGCCAATCCTCGAGCAGCTGCGTGGGGGGTAATGCGGCAAATTCGTCAGCGCCTGCGTCGACGAAGCCGCTGGGGTTCACCGATGCGGCCCTCAGCAGCTCGGCGAATCCGCCCGCATCGGTGATTGCGGTGAGCGCCACCCGATCAGTCCACAACAGGTGGCCTATCTGGTGGGCGATCGTCCAGCCGGGCGCAGGCGTCGGTTCCCTCCAGCGCTCATCGGGTAGCGGCGCGACCAACGCGTCGAGCTCATCGCTTTCGGTGCGCAGGTCAGCCACGATCGGGGCGCAATCGGTCACCGGGGTACTTTACGTGGGCCAACGCTGTATCGGGTGTGGGGGCCGCCGCGACATTGATCGAAACAAGCCCGGGAAGCGGCGCGCCGATCGTCACCGACGGGGGATACGGCCGGGTGAACCGCCAAGTCTTCTGCGTGATGTGAGGCAACGCTGTGCCCCGTCACGCCCCTGAGGTTAACTGCGAAACACACATCGGTCACCGGCCACGCTTGTTCGTCGCCTTGTCGCGGGGTGCCATGATGGTGGGGTGGCGCAGCCCGAAGACCCCGAGGACTATGTCGCACCGACCGCGCATCGAGTGCGAGCGGGCACATTGTTATTGGCCAGCACCGCTCTGCTCGAGCCGACGTTTCGCCGCAGCGTGGTCTACATCGTCGAGCACAGCGGCGGCGGCACATTGGGTGTGGTGCTCAACCGGCCCAGCGAGACCGCTGTGTACAACGTCTTGCCGCAGTGGGCCAAGCTGGCTGCCAAACCGAAAACGATGTTTATCGGGGGGCCGGTGAAACGCGACGCGGCGCTATGTCTGTCGGTGCTGCGGGTGGGCGCCGATCCGCAAGGGGTACCGGGTTTGCGGCACGTGTCTGGGCGACTGGCGATGGTCGACCTGGACGCCGACCCCGACGTGATTGCTCCGCTCGTGGAAGGTGTGCGCATATTCGCGGGTTATTCGGGGTGGACGATCGGACAGCTCGAAGGAGAAATCGAGCGGGACGACTGGATCGTATTGTCGGCCTTGCCATCTGATGTTCTGGCTGAGCCCAGGACTGATTTGTGGGCACGGGTGCTACGACGGCAGCCGCTGCCGCTTTCGTTGCTGGCCACCCACCCGATCGACATCAGCCGGAACTGAGTCAACGACAGCCAGACCGCATCGCGGCGGTCAGAGTTCACCGCGCCGACCCGGCCGCTTCGGCCAGGACGCCGACCCTTTCGCAGTGAGCAGCCGGGTACTGCGTGGCGGAGCTGGCCGTGCTACTGCGACGGGGTAACGGCGTTGACGCCCAGTAACCTCAATGAGCGGCTCAGTCCCGCTGCCGCTGGAGCAGGCGGCGCGCCCGGCGCGGGCGCCGTCACACGGAATCCGGTGAGAATAGCGTTCGTTGCGGGCGCATCAGCGACCGCTTCGGCGATGTCGGTGGTCACCGCCAGCGACACGAGGTATCTGTCCGGCGCCGAATCGGCAATGATGTAGCGCCGCGACGTGTTGAGCGTCATGTCGTTCTGACGGTAGGTTCCTTCGATGTTCGAGGACGGGAAACCGTCGTAGTCAGCCAATGAGGCTCTCGTCGTTCGCCACGCGGGCAGTTGCTGACTGTCGATATAGCCGTGGCTGATAGCTTGTCTCGGGTCGAAGTCGCCGATCAATTTGTAGACCACCACCTGAGCATTCGATGTGTACAGGCTCCTGCTGGGCCGTTCCGCGATCACCACAAAGGCGTCCGGGACGTTGGGGTCAGGCACCTGCGACCAGCCGGCCGGCATCGGCAATGTGATATCGAGCGCGTTGAAACCTTGTGGCTTTTGCGGCTCCAGTTTGACTCCTTTGGTCTGCAGGTAATCACGAAGCGTCCCCGAAGTGGCCGGGACCACTGTCGGCCCGGCCGGCGGTGTTGTGGGAACCGCAGGAGCAGGGGATAAGGACGGATATGGCGTCGTCGGCGAGGCAGCGCCGGGCCTGCTGCTGGCGGCCGAACCGGGGGTGATCACAGCGGTGGGGGGTACCGTCGTCGGCGTGGGGGTCGGCGGCACCGGCAGCAGAGGTTCAGCCGAAGCGGTGGTGCCCGCAAAACCGGGGACACCGATCGCCCCGAGGGCCAGCCACGCTGCGAGTACCCGCCAGGCCCGAGCAGTCTTCACCATTCGCCTCGGTCCTCCCGCTTGAGCTCTCATCGGTCACCAATGCTTAGGCGCTGACTGTAACCGCTGGTCAGCGCCATGCACCAGGTCCGGAACCGAGCTGGGATGAAGCTCTGACCGCTCTGCAACCCAACCGAGACCAAGTCGTGGCCAGCGAGACGCCCGGCGCCTCCTTATACCCTGTTGACGTGACCGAATCCCGGACTGCCGCGCCGACCAGCAACTCCGGCGCCCCAGACGCGGACATCGACGTTCCCCGGCATCGCTACACGGCGGAGCTGGCGGCCCATATCGAACGAACGTGGCAAGACACGTGGGCTCGCCAAGGGACGTTCCACGTGCCCAACCCCGTCGGCTCGCTGGCGCCGGCAGATGGCTCCGCGGTGCCGGAGCGCAAGCTTTTCGTGCAGGACATGTTTCCCTATCCCTCGGGAGAGGGGTTGCACGTCGGTCACCCGTTGGGCTACATCGCCACTGACGTTTACGCGCGCTACTTCCGTATGACTGGCCATAATGTGCTGCACGCGTTGGGATTTGACGCTTTTGGATTACCCGCGGAACAATACGCAGTGCAGACTGGCACGCACCCGCGTGCGAGGACCGAGGCCAACATCGCCAATTTCCGGCGCCAACTGGCGCGGCTAGGTTTCGGTCACGACAGTCGGCGAAGCTTCGCGACCACCGATGCCGATTTCTACAAGTGGACACAGTGGATCTTCCTGCAGATCTATAACGCGTGGTTCGACGACCGCGCCAACAAGGCGCGTCCGATCAGTGAATTGATAGCCGAATTCGATTCCGGTGCACGTCGTCTCGACGATGGCCGGGAGTGGGCCACATTATCGCCCGGGGAGCGTGCCGACGTTATCGACAGCCACCGGCTGGTTTACCGAGCGGATTCGATGGTGAACTGGTGCCCTGGCCTGGGTACCGTTCTGGCCAACGAGGAAGTGACCGCTGACGGACGCAGCGACCGGGGGAACTTTCCCGTGTTCCGGAAGCGATTGCGGCAATGGATGATGCGGATCACCGCTTACGCAGACCGGCTCCTCGACGATCTCGATCTGCTGGACTGGCCGGAGAAGGTCAAGACCATGCAGCGCAACTGGATTGGCCGCTCCACCGGAGCTTCGGCCCTGTTTTCAGCGACTACCGCCGAGGGCGCCATCGATATCGAAGTGTTCACCACCAGACCAGACACCATGTTCGGTGCCACGTACCTGGTTTTGGCGCCGGAGCACGACCTGGTCGATCGTTTGGTGGCGACTAGCTGGCCCGACGGAGTCGACGAGCGCTGGACATTCGGCGCTGCCACACCTGCCGACGCTGTCGCTCGGTACCGGCGCGCGATCGCGGCGAAATCCGACCTTGAGCGGCAGGAGTACAAGGAGAAAACCGGGGTCTTCTTGGGCAGTTACGCCATTAACCCGGCCAACGGCGCACAGCTGCCGATCTTCATCGCCGACTATGTGCTGCTCGGATACGGCACCGGTGCGATCATGGCGGTTCCCGGGCACGATCAGCGAGACTGGGAGTTCGCTCAGGAGTTCGGGCTGCCGATCGTCGAAGTCATTGCCGGTGGTGATATTTCGCGATCGGCTTACGTCGGCGACGGTGTGCTGGTGAACTCCGGGTTCCTCGACGGCATGGATGTGGCTGCGGCCAAGAAGGCGATCACCGCCCGGCTGGAGTCCGAGGGCCGCGGCCGTGCTCGCGTCGAATACAAGCTGCGGGACTGGCTGTTCGCGCGCCAGCGGTATTGGGGCGAACCATTCCCCATCGTGTACGACAGCGACGGACGTCCACACCCGCTGCCCGAATCCGCGCTGCCTGTCGAGTTACCCGACATGCCCGACTATTCACCGGTGCTTTTCGACCCGGACGATGCAGACAGCGAGCCGTCACCTCCGCTGGCCAAGGCGACCGACTGGGTGCATGTCGAATTGGACCTTGGCGACGGACTCAAGCGTTACACCCGAGACACCAACGTCATGCCACAATGGGCGGGCAGTTCCTGGTACGAATTACGCTACACGGATCCGCACAACTCAGAGCGCTTCTGCGCCAAAGAAAACGAAGCCTACTGGATGGGTCCGCGGCCGGCAGAGCACGGTCCAGACGACCCGGGTGGTGTTGACCTCTACGTCGGTGGTGTCGAGCACGCCGTGTTACACCTGCTGTATTCGCGGTTTTGGCACAAGGTCCTCTACGACTTGGGTCATGTGAGCTCTCGTGAACCGTATCGCCGGCTGGTCAATCAGGGCTATATCCAGGCGTTCGCCTACGCCGACAGCCGGGGATCCTATGTGCCGGCCGAGAAGGTGGTCGAACGTGACGGCAGATTTTTTTATCCCGGCCCCGACGGGGAAATAGAGGTATTTCAGGAATTCGGCAAGATCGGCAAGAGCCTGAAGAATTCGATATCACCGGACGAGATTTGCGATAACTACGGCGCTGACACGCTGCGGGTCTACGAGATGTCGATGGGGCCGCTAGAGGCCTCGCGGCCGTGGGCCACCAAGGACGTCGTCGGCGCATTCCGTTTTCTGCAGCGGGTGTGGCGACTGGTGGTCGACGAATACACTGGCCAGACCCGCGTTGATGATCACGCGGCTTTAGACGACACCACTGTGCGCCTGCTGCACCGCACCATTGCGGGTGTATCCGACGACTATGCGGCACTGCGTAACAACACCGCGACGGCTAAGTTGATCGAGTACACCAATCACCTCACCAAAAAGCACCGTAACGCGGTGCCACGGACGGCGGTCGAGCCGTTGGTGCTGATGCTGGCGCCGCTGGCGCCGCATCTGGCCGAGGAGCTTTGGCAACGGCTGGGCCATACCGGCTCGCTGGCGCACGGCCCGTTTCCGGTGGCCGATCCCACCTACCTGGTTGACGACACCGTCGAATATCCTGTGCAGGTCAACGGGAAGGTGCGCAGCCACATCACGGTAGCCGCCGACGCCGGCGCAGACGCCGTGGAAGCAGCCGCGCTCGCCGATGAGAAGGTGCAGGGTTTCCTGGCGGGTGCCGCACCGAAACGGGTGATCGTCGTGCCCGGCCGGCTGGTCAACGTGGTTTTGTGATACGTCGTCGTGGTGGTGCGAATAACGCGGTTAGGGGTCGGTCTCAGTCCCGCATCGCCGCCAGGTTGACCTGGTGTGGCCGTCACACGGCAGGGCGGACCACAACTTCGTGGATATCTCCATCAGGCGGTGTTTTCAGCACACCGGCCACCACTGCGGCCACGGTCTCGGGCCGCAGGAATTTCCCCGGCTCGTACTCGCCGCCCTCGTAGGCGACCAGTTCGCGCTGCATATCGGTAGCGGTGCGGCCGGGGTACACCGTGGTGACCCGCAATGCCGGCTCGTCGTCACGCAGGGCGTCAGCGAAGGCGCGTAACGCGAACTTACTGGCCGAGTAACAGGCCATACCCGGCGACACTCTGCGCCCGGATCCGGAATTGATGAACACGACATGACCGTGCGCCCGCCGCAGGGCCGGCAGCAGCGCCAATGTCAGTGCAACCGCCCCGAATACGTTCACGTCGAAGGTGACCCGCCAGTCGTTGATGTCAGTCTCGGCGACACGGCCCGGTCTCGACACCCCGGCGTTGTGCACCAGAACGTCGAGTTCGGAAACGGTTGCGGCGACAGCCTGTGTCGCGGCAGCGTCGGCTAGGTCCAGCCTCAAGGCGGTGGCACCAAGCCGCCTGCTGACAGCGTCGAGCCCGGGCGACGGTCGGCCGGCCAGCAGCAGTGTGTGTGTCGGCGCCAGGGCAGCGGCGATCGCCGAACCGATGCCGCGGCCGGCGCCGGTGATTAGTGCGGTCGGCATGACTGCCAGCTTAGGACGGTCGCGCGCCGACCACCGTGACAGCGCGGGTAAACGCACACGTCAAAACTGTTTTCGCCGGTGCTGATCCGCCGCGAACCGGATGGTCCGGTCGGTGATGAATAAGCGCCGGGGTATCTCTTTGTCGGAGAAGATTTCACGCACGCTCGTGGTGGGAGCTAGCCGAACTGGTCGCGGGTTCTCCGCACGCCAGTCGCTCCAGCGGGCCCAACGCTTTCATCAGCGTTTCCAAGTCCGATTCGGGTAGTTGGTTGAGCATTGTCGCCAGGGCAGCCCGCCGATTGTCGAGCGACTCGGCGAGGATAGAGCGACCACGCGGAGTGATGTCAACCAGTACGGCCCGCAGGTCTGAGGGGTCACGCGAGCGTTTCACCAGTCCGATCTTCTCCAGCCGGCGGATCGCGACCGTGGTGGTTGGGGTTCGGACCCGTTCGTGTGCAGCCAGGTCGGTCATCCGGATCGGACCCTGCTCGAGCAATGTGACCAGGATCGACAATTGCGCCAGAGTCAGATCCCCGGCCATAGCGCCGCTGGGGTCTCCGCGGCGTAGGATCGAAAACAGTTTGGCCAGCGTGCGGTGGAGACCCTCCGCCAACTCCCTCACTTCTGGCGCGATGGCATCACTGTCCACCATAATTCGGCAGTCTAACCTGGCTCACCCTCGGCAAACCGCAATATCGTGTAAACAGTCAAAGTACTTGGGACAAGAACCGCTGCAGCCGCTCCGTTTGCGCAGCTTCGAATATCTGGTCTGGCGGCCCGGTTTCCACTACCTTGCCGTGATCCATGAACACAACGGCGTCTGACGCCGAGCGGGCAAATCCCATTTCGTGCGTGACGACCAGCATCGTCATCCCATCGGCGCCGAGTTCGGCCATCAGTTCCAGGATGTCTTTGACCATCTCAGGATCGAGCGCCGAAGTCGCCTCATCGAACAGCATCACCTGGGGTGACATCGCAAGAGCGCGGGCGATGGCGACCCGTTGCTGCTGACCACCCGACAGCGCCCCGGGTCGGGCATCGGCCTTGTGTTTGAGTCCGACCCGGTCCAGTTGCGCCAGCGCCAGTTCCCGGGCGGCGTCCGCAGATAAGCGTTTCAGCTTGCGCGGTGCCAGCATGACGTTGTCCAGCACGCTGCGGTGCGGAAACAGGTTGAACTGCTGAAAGACCATGCCGATACGTTGGCGAAGGTGGTCGGGGTTGTCGCGCAGCACCGAGCGACCGTCGAGCAGGATGTCGCCGCTATCGGGCTCATAGAGACGGTTGAGCGTGCGCAGCAACGTCGACTTACCTGAACCCGAGGGGCCGATCACGGCCACGGTGTCGCCCGCCGGCACATCGATGTCGACACCGCGAAGTACCGTATGTTTGCCGAACGCTAGATGAATGCTTTTGCCCGCGAGTGACACTGGCTTGCGGCGGGCAACCTCGGTCATCATGTCATCTCCTGACCAGACGTCGACGTGATCAAATCGAACGTCTCCTCCGGCTCAGCAAAGGTACGGCCCCGGCGAAGGCGCGCGTCGATGACGTTGACCAGATGGGTCAGCGGGATCGTCAACATCAGGTAGAAGACACCGGCGGCAACCAGTGGCGACAGGCTACCGGTCTGGGCGTTGAGGTCACGGCCGATCTGAAACAGCTCGCGCTGCCCGGCGATGAGCCCCAGGAAGTACACCAGCGCAGAGCCCTTCAGCAGTGCGATGACCTGGTTGACCAGTGCGGGCAGCACTCGGCGGATCCCCTGCGGTATCACCACGAGCCGCATCGCGGCCGGGTAGCTAAACCCCAGTGCGCGAGAGGCTTCGAGCTGTCCCGGCTCGACGCTTTGGATCCCGGACCGAAAGATTTCGCCGACGTATGCCGCAGAGGTCAATCCCAGCGCGGCGATTCCGAGCGGGTACGGGTTGTTGGCAGTCAAGCCACCCACCAATGGGCCGACGCCGAGCCCGATCAGCAGGATGATCACCACCTCGGGCAGGCCGCGGAAGATATCGGTGTAGACCCGGGCCGGCCAGCGCAGCCAGCGGGAATGGGACAGCCCGGCGATCGCCAGCAGCATGCCCAACACCAACCCGATCACGCTGGCGCTGACGGTGAGGATCAGTGTGTTGGGCAGCCCGGTGGTGAACAGCAGCGGAATTGCTTGTTTGTACAGGCTCCAGTCGAAGAACGAATCCCGTAGCTGGTCCAGCGTGGACTTGGCCGGTGCGGGCTCATCGACCGCCCGGTGGTGACGTGCGGCGATCGTGGCGAAATTGGGCAGATGCGGAGTCAGGGCCGCTTTGGAGCCGGGTCGCCAGCCTGGCGGCAGCGGCCGGGGGACCCAGTCGGTGTAGAGCTGCGACCAGGTGCCATCGGCGATGACGGCATCCAGTCCCGAATTGAGGGCCTCGATGAGCGGACGGTTTTCTTTAGCGACCGCATACGCCACATAATTGCCCGTGCTGAAGGTGTGCGCGACGATCGCGGTCGGATCCCCGGGGTGTACTGCGTTCAGTGCTTCCAGAGCCGGTGCTACCCACGCGTCAACCTGGCGGGTTTTCAGGCTGGCGTAGACGGTGGTGAAGTCGGGGAACTTCACCGGCTGCAGGTGCAGGTTGTCGACGACATAGGCATCTTCCACGGTGCCCTGAACGACACCGATCCGCTGTCCATGGGTGAGGTCGTCGAAACTGGTGATCGCGGAACCGGCCGGCACGACCAGCGAGAAATATCCGAAGTCATAACCGTTGGTGAACCCAACCGTGCGCCGGCGCGCTTCTGTGGCGGTGATCGAGGCGGAGCCGACGTCGAAGCGTCGTGACGCCACCTGGGCGAGCAGCCCGGAAAAATCGGTGCCGAGGAAATTGACGTGCAGGCCGAGCTTACGGGCGATAGCTCGCAGCAGCTCGTTGTCGAAACCCGTGAACTGCCCGGTGGCGTTAACGCACGTGGTGGGTGGCGCTTGCGAGAGGGTGCCGACCGTCAGGGTGCCGGGCGTGCGCAGCCCCAACGCGCCGATGTCCACCGAACTCAGTGGTTTGACCTCAGCGGTCGTGTATTTGTCCTCGTGCGGGCGAGTGGCAGTGGCCAGTTTTCTGGGCAGCGCGGTCGCGCCCTCGATACCGGGTGGGGAGCATTGATCGATATCTGCTGCCGCGGGCGGAGCCGGCGCCAGGCCGCAGACCATGAGGATCGTTGCGGCCACCGCTAGCGCTTTTCCGCCGAAGTGGCGGTGCTCGCCGACTTTGAGGGTCATAACCGTTAAGGTATCCGCCGACAGGCCGATCGGCCTGTCGGTCAACACCTCGTGTACGCGTTAATCCCCGGGTGGCAACCGCGTGGCTGAAGAACCCGCGTCGATGCACTCGGGTGGGCTGAACACTCCGCGACGGATCAACTCGGCCAGCATGGTCTGGGCCATCAAATCGGAGCGGGCAATACATGCGGCCCGCGCCGCTTCTGGTTCACGTCGGTGGATGGCGGCGGTTTCTTCTTCGTAGAACGGCAGCATTTCGTCGCGGCTGTTTTGGTAGGTCACCCAGAAGACGCGGGGGACAAAGCTTTGCGACGCGCGGATAGCCGCATGCAGCCGCGGGCCCGCGTACTCGTCGTTTATCGTGCGCCGGTATTCGTCGGCGACGTCAAAGAAGGTCCGGGATTCTCTCGAGGCGCGCAAGGAGCGCATAAGCGCGCCGAGCTGACCCAGGATCCGCGGGGTGGGATTGACCGCCGCGCGTGCTGAGGCGATGCCGTTGAGTAGACCGTCGAGTTCGTAATGTTCCCGCACAGTGGCCTCGTCGAACCGCTCGACGAAGGCACCGCGGTGATAGCGGAGAGACACAATACCGTCGTGCTCGAGTTGGACAAGGGCCTCTTGGATGGGGACCCGGCTGACCCCTAGACGGGTCGCGATCTCGTTACGGTCGACCCGATCACCGGTGCGCAACTTTCCCGTCAGCACCAGGCTGAGAATGTGCGAGACGATCAGGTCTTTTTCTTTAACTCCGTACTTTTTTGGCATCGCTGTCTTTCAGCCCGATTCCACAATCGGCGCTGGCAGTTTCTCACGGAGCATGCCGGATCGTGCTGTGTTTGAGTCGCGGCACCGAAATTTTTCGGCCACACCTCGGTCGGCAATCTGGGGCCTCAACGCGTGTCGCGCCACCGACACAGCGCCTCGGCGCCAGTCAGGTCGTAATCAGGTCCGCTGCAGCCGATGGTCAGCAGGCTTACACCCAGGTCCACAAGGGTCTCGGCTTCGCCGATCAACCCGCCGACGGGGGCACCGGGGCGCAACCCGGTTTCACCGCCAACCGCGGCCGATCGCTCGATACTGGCCGGGTCACGCCCGAGGGCCGCGCAATGCTCAGCCAGCACAGCCGATTTCGCCGGGTAGGTTTTGGCGGTAGCGAAGCTGTGCCAGATGTCGGCGTACTCGGCCACCAACCGCAGGGTTTTCCGCTCGCCCTCACCGCCGATGAGCAACGGAATGTGCCGCGTGGGTGGCGGGTTGAGCTTGGCCAGCCGCGATCGGATTCGGGGCAGCGCGGCCGCCAGGGCGTCGATGCGGCTGCCGGCCGTGCCGAACTCATAGCCATACTCGCGGTAGTCCTTATATTTCCATCCGGAGCCGATCCCCAAAATGAGCCGGCCGTTGGAGATGTGGTCGACAGTTCGGGCCATATCGGCCAGCAGGTCCGGATTGCGGTAGGAGTTACACGTCACCAGCGCCCCGAATTCGATGTGCGAGGTCTGTTCAGCCCAGGCCCCGAGCATTGTCCAGCACTCGAAGTGCGGACCGTCGGGATCACCGTAGAGCGGGAAGAAGTGGTCCCAGTTGAACGCAATATCGACACCGATGTCTTCGCAGCGCCGGACCGCATCACGGATCTTGCCATAGTGCGGGGCCTGCTGGGGTTGCAGCTGTACCCCGATGCGGACGGGACGGTCGGGAAAACTCATGCCCATAACGGTAGGCGGTTGAGGGGCGCTTAGCCGTTGAGCACGGCGCGCACGATGTCGGTCAGTATCCGGGGCTGGTCACTGTGGACCGAATGACCGGAATCTGGCACGACGTGCACACCCTGGAAGTGCCTGGCGCGTCGGCTGAGTTCCGCGACGTCCTCGGCGGTGACGAAGTTCGAGGCGCCGCCCCGCACCAGGGTGATAGGCACCGACGCGGCGGCGACATCGTTCCACAGATCGTCGAAATCGGGAACCGTGCGCATGACGTCATAGCGCCACATCCAACGGCCGTCATCGAGTCTGCGGGAATTATGGAACACGCCGCGCCGCAATGTCTTGACGTCGCGGTGTGGCGCGGCAGCAATCGCCAGATCCAGCATGGCGGTGAAACTGGGAAACTCCCGCGGGCCGTGGATCAACTGCACAGTGCCACGCTGATCGGCGGTCAGCTCGGAATGCCGCCGCAGCGAGGAGGGGGTGACGTCGATCAGGATAAGCCGGCGAACCAGGTCGGGCGCCACCGCGGCCAACCGGATCGCAGTCAGCCCTCCCAGTGACATGCCCACGACCAGGGCGGCACTGGGCGCAAGCTGGCGCAGCACCGGGGCCAGGGTGTCCGCATTGCGGCGCGGCGAATAATCGCTGTCGTCGCGCCAGGCGGAACGACCGTGGCCGGGTAGGTCCACAGCCAAAGCCGGCTCGCCCAGCCCGATGATCACAGTGTCCCACGTGTGCGCGTTTTGCCCGCCGCCGTGCAGAAAGATCACCCGCGGGGGGAGATCGCCCCACCGGAGTGCGCTGATATCCCCGCAGTCGAGCCGCCGCACGGACGGCAGCGGACCGACCACTCCGGCCTGCGCGGCGTTTTCGGCCAGCAGCGCGAACTCGGAGAGCCCAGCCAGATCCTCGTCGGAGATATCGAAGCGATCGGTCACAGAGACTGACCTTACGAGCCGTGCGGGGATCCAGCGCCCGGCCCCGCGCCGTCGCCGCGTTAGCCGATGATGAACTCTTCGAGCCGCGCGCGTGCCAGATCGTCGGGCATCTGCTGTGGCGGGCTTTTCATCAGATATGCTGACGCCGGAATCACCGGTCCGCCGATACCGCGGTCTTTGGCGATCTTGGCCGCTCGGATGGCGTCGATGATGACGCCGGCCGAATTCGGCGAGTCCCACACCTCAAGCTTGTACTCCAGGTTCAGCGGCACGTCGCCGAACGCCCGGCCCTCCAGTCGCACATAGGCCCACTTGCGATCATCCAGCCAGCCGACGTGGTCGGAGGGGCCGATATGCACGTTTTTGGTCTTGAACTCACGCTGCAGGTTCGACGTGACCGCCCGGGTCTTGGAGATCTTCTTCGACTCCAGCCGCTCACGCTCGAGCATGTTGAGAAAGTCCATGTTGCCGCCCACGTTGAGCTGCATCGTGCGGTCCAATTGCACGCCGCGGTCTTCGAACAGCTTGGCCAGCACCCGGTGAGTGATGGTGGCACCGACCTGGCTTTTGATGTCGTCGCCGACGATCGGTACCCCGGCCTCGGTGAACTTTTTAGCCCACAGCGGATCGGAGGCGATGAACACCGGCAGCGCGTTGACGAACGCCGCGCCGGCGTCAATGGCGCACTGGGCGTAAAACTTGTCGGCCTCTTCCGAACCCACCGGCAGATAGGACACCAGCACGTCGACGCGGGCGTCCCGCAGGACTTTGACAACGTCGACCGCCTCGGCATCGGAGAGTTCGATGGTGTCGGCGTAGTACTTGCCGATCCCGTCCAGAGTTGGCCCCCGCTGTACCACGACATTGGTGGGCGGCACATCGGCGATCTTGATGGTGTTGTTCTCCGAGGCGAAAATCGCGTCCGAGAGATCAAAGCCGACCTTCTTGGCGTCCACATCGAACGCCGCGACGAACTTCACATCACGAACGTGGTAGGGGCCGAACCGCACATGCATCAGGCCCGGCACGGATGTTGTCTCCTCAGCATCCCGGTAATACTCGACGCCCTGTACCAGCGAAGACGCGCAGTTGCCGACGCCGACAATGGCGACTCGGATCTCCGTCGACGCCTCGGGCGCGGTGTACTCACTCATAGGGCGTTCTCCTTACCTCTACCTGTGTCCTGCTGTTCACGTATTGCCGGGTTTTGCCGGGTTTTGCCGGGTTTTCAGGCCTGTTCGGCGCGGCTCTGCGCTACTCGCTCGGCGGCGATCAGCTCATTGAGCCACTTGACTTCACGTTCGCTGGACTCCAGCCCGAGTTGATGCAGCTGGCGGGTGTAGCGATCAAACGAACTGCTGGCCCGTGCAATTGCTTGCCGCAAACCTTCGCGGCGTTCCTCGACTTGACGGCGACGGCCCTCCAAAATGCGCATCCGGGCCTCCGCCGGGGTGCGGTTGAAGAATGCCAGGTGCACGCCGAAACCATCGTCGGTGTAGTTGTGCGGACCGGTGTCGGCCACCAGCTCGGCAAAACGCTGCCGGCCGGCGTCGGTCAGTTGATACACCCGTCGGGCACGCCGTACCGGCGTCCCAGCGGGCGCGGCGTTTTCGGCGATCAGCCCCTCAGCCTGCATGCGCCGCAACGCCGGGTAGAGGGAGCCGTAGGAAAACGCTCGGAACGCCCCGAGTAGACCCGTCAATCGTTTCCGCAACTCGTAGCCATGCATGGGCGACTCGAGCAGGAGACCCAGGATGGCGAGCTCCAGCACCGAATCACCTCCTTTGCTCGGCTCGCTACAACGGATCGACGCGTCGAGCAATCCTATCGCGTCGATATATTTACCACTACATCGGTGTGTGTTCCGGTCCCGTTCAGCCCCAGGTAACCGCCGAGCCAGTTGGCTGCGGCGCTGGTATGCGGCCCCGCGAGCCGGCCTGCGCTCCCGCGGATCCAGCCACGGACGCGGTGTCGGTCACAGCCCGGTGCCGGGATAGGCGTCGTACTCTGGTCAGCGTGCGATTGCAGCGACAGGTGGTCGATTATGCGCTTCGGCGTCGGTCCCTGCTGGCCGAGGTCTACTCGGGACGTACCGGTGTATCCGAGGTGTGTGACGCGAACCCCTATCTGCTGCGCGCCGCGAAGTTTCACGGCAAGCCCAGTCAGGTGATGTGCCCGATCTGCCGAAAGGAGCAACTCACACTGGTGTCGTGGGTGTTCGGCGATCAGCTCGGCGCGGTGTCAGGTTCGGCGCGCACCACCGAAGAGTTGCTCGCGATGGCATCCCGATACGAGGAGTTCTCCGTGCACGTGGTAGAGGTGTGCCGGACGTGTAGCTGGAATCACTTGGTGAAGTCCTATGTGCTCGGCGCCGGCCGTCCGCCCAAAGGCTCGCGCACCACACAGACAGCGGGTAACGGGGCTCGCACGGTCAGTGAATAGCGGAGAACCGCGCGACCGGTGGGCCAACGCCGGTGGGCCCGCTGCCAGCGGGGGATCCCGATATGTGCCGCCGGACGACCGGCTGACGACGGTGCTTCCGCCGGTCTGCGACGACTCATCGGCACAGCTGCGCGATCCGATCGACGCGGTCAAGGCGGCACTGGACGGACCGCGCCTGAAACCGGCCCAGCCGGGGCTGCTCAACACGGTCACCGCCGCGCCGGATAACGCACCGCCGGGGCGTGCGCGGCGGCACCCGCCGGGCGCGGGCGCCTCCCCACCGGGTGGTGGGGAGGGTGTTATTCCACCCGGTCCGCTGCCGCGTCGGCCTCCCCGCCTGAACTGGCCCTGGATCCGACGGGTGCACTGGCGGTGGGTGCGCCGCGCGCTCTACGTCACGGCAGCGGTCGTGCTGTTGTTGCCCATCGTCACCTTCGCCATGGCCTACCTCATCGTCGATGTCCCCAAGCCAGGTGACATCCGCACCAACCAGGTCTCGACGATTTTGGCCAGCGACGGTTCCGAATTGGCGAAAATAGTCCCGCCGGAAGGCAATCGGGTCGATGTCAACCTCGACCAAGTTCCGATGCACGTACGTCAGGCGGTGATCGCCGCCGAGGATCGCAACTTTTACTCCAATCCGGGGTTTTCGTTGACCGGCTTCGCACGCGCGGTGAAGAACAATATCTTCGGCGGTGATCTGCAAGGCGGATCCACGATTACCCAACAGTACGTGAAAAACGCGCTGGTGGGCTCTCAGCGGGTTGGGCTAAACGGGCTGATCCGCAAGGCCAAAGAGCTCGTGATCGCCACCAAGATGTCAGGAGAATGGTCTAAAGATGAAGTGCTGCAGGCCTACTTGAACATCATCTACTTCGGCAGGGGTGCCTACGGGATCGCAGCGGCCGCTAAGGCCTACTTCGACAAGCCGGTTGACCAGCTCAACGTGGCCGAAGGCGCCCTGCTGGCGGCGCTGATTCAACGGCCGTCCACCCTTGATCCGGCGGTTGACCTGAAAGGCGCCAAAGCCCGCTGGAACTGGGTACTGGACGGCATGGTCGAAATCGGTGCGCTGTCAGCGAAAGAGCGTGCCGCCCAGGTGTTTCCGCCAACACTGCCGCCAGATGAGGCCCAGGTGCAGAACCAGACCACTGGTCCCAACGGGCTCATCGAACGCCAGGTGACCAAGGAGCTGCTCGATCTGTTCAATATCAACGAGCAGACTCTGAACACCCAAGGTTTGCAGATCACCACCACAATCGACCCCAAGGCTCAGAAAGCCGCGGAAGAGGCGGTGTCGAAATACCTTGAGGGACAAGATCCCGACATGCGGGCCGCGGTGGCCGCGATCGACCCGCGGAACGGCGCGGTGAAAGCCTACTACGGCGGTTCGGACGCCAACGGTTTCGACTTCGCACAGGCAGGGTTGCAAACCGGCTCATCGTTCAAAGTGTTTGCGCTCGTCGCCGCGCTTGAACAGGGTATCGGCCTAGGCTACCAGGTGGACAGTTCCCCACTCACCGTCGATGGGATCAAGATCACCAACGTCGAGGGCGAGAGTTGCGGGATCTGCTCAATCGCGGAGGCGCTCAAACGCTCACTGAACACGTCGTATTACCGGTTGATGCTCAAACTCAAACATGGCCCAGAAGACGTAGCCGACGCCGCTCACCGGGCCGGTGTTGCAAGTAGTTTCCCCGGTGTGGCGCATACGCTGTCCGAAGATGGTCAAGGCGGACCACCTAACAACGGGATCGTGCTGGGCCAGTATCAGACTCGGGTAATCGATATGGCCTCGGCCTACGCAACGCTGGCCGCCTCGGGTGTCTATCACCGGCCGCATTTCGTGCAGAAGGTGGTTAGCTCCGACGGCCAGGTGCTCTTCGATGCGGGTGCTCAAGGTGATACCGGCGAACAGCGCATCGACAAGGCGGTCGCCGATAATGTGACAGCAGCGATGCAGCCGATCGCCGGCTATTCGCGCGGCCACAACCTCGCCGGCGGGAGGCCGTCGGCGGCTAAGACCGGTACCACCCAGTTGGGCGACACCGGCGCCAACAAGGACGCCTGGATGGTCGGCTACACGCCGTCACTGTCGACAGCGGTGTGGGTAGGCACTGTCGGGGGCGACAAGCCCCTGGTGAATAAGTGGGGTTCGCCCGTGTACGGGTCGAGCCTGCCGGCTGACATCTGGAAGGCCACGATGGACGGCGCGCTCAAGGGGACACCGAACGAGTCGTTCCCCAAGCCGACGGAGATCGGCGGTTACGCGGGTGTGCCGGCAGCCCCGCCGCAGCCGGAGCTGCCGGTGCAAGCGCCGCCCTCGGAGACCGTCATCCAGCCCACCATCGAGGTAGCGCCGGGGATCACCATCCCAGTGGGCCCGCCCACCACCATCCCCGTGATTCCGCCCGCCGGGGGCCCAGCAGCCCCGCCGGCGGCGGGACCGCAAGTTCCCGCACCGCCGCCGTGACCGGAACCGAGGCTTCACGTATCACGTCGCCTGGGCCACTGGCCGCTGATCTGCGCAGCGCCGACGATCGAGATTGCCCGAGCCGCACAGACGTCTTGGGTGCAGCCTTGTCACATGTCATCGGCGGGCCCGTGGGCCGGCACGCGTTACTGGGGCGCACACTGTTTTGGACGCCGTTACGGGTGATGTTGGCGATCGGGCTGGTGTTTTTGGCGCTGGGGTGGTCGACAAAGGCGCCCTGCCTGCAAAGCACCGGTACCGGACCAGGTGATCAGCGAGTGGCCAACTGGGAGCACCAGCGCGCCTATTACGAGTTGTGTTATTCCGACATCGTGCCGCTGTACGGCGCGGAGTTGTTGAGCCAGGGCAGATTTCCGTACAAGTCTAGCTGGGTCGAGACCGATTCCTCCGGCAAGCCGCAGCTCCGTTACGACGGTCAGCCAGCGGTGCGCTACATGGAGTATCCGGTGCTGACCGGTATCTACCAGTACGCGGCGATGGCGGTGGCCAAGACCTATACGGCGCTGAGCAAGCTGAGCGTGTTCCCGGTGGTCGCCGAGGTGGTGGTGTTCTTCGACGTTGCCGCGTTCGGGCTGGCGCTGGCCTGGCTGGCGACCATCTGGGCCGCGGCCAGACTGGCCGGACGACGGGTCTGGGACGCGGCGCTGGTGGCAGCTTCTCCTGTGGTGATATTTCAGATCTTCACCAATTTTGACGCGCTCGCAACAGCATTCGCGATCGCTGCGCTGCTGGCTTGGGCACGGCGAAGACCAACCTGGGCCGGTGTGTTGTTCGGGCTGGGTGTCGCAGCGAAGCTCTATCCGGTGCTGTTCTTGGGGCCCTTGTTGGTCCTGGGAATCCGCGTTGGGCGCGTTGGTGAGGTGATCCGCACCGCAGTGACCATGGTGGCGACCTGGCTGGTGGTGAATCTTCCGGTGATGCTGCTTTTCCCGCGCGGCTGGTCAGAGTTTTTCCGGCTCAACACCCGTCGTGGTGACGACATGGACTCGCTCTACAACGTCGTGAAGTCGTTCACCGGCTGGCGCGGTTTCGATCCCGCACTGGGCTTTTGGCAACCACCGATAGTGCTGAACACCGTCAGCGCGGCACTCTTTGTAATGTGTTGTACAGCAATAGCTTACGTTGTGCTAACTGCTCCGCGCCGGCCTCGGGCGGCGCAGTCGATATTTTTGGTGGTGGCGGCATTTTTGTTAACGAGCAAGGTGTGGAGTCCACAGTTCTCGCTGTGGCTGGTGCCGCTGGCGGTACTTGCTGTGCCGCATCGGAGGATCCTGCTGGCGTGGATGACGGTGGACGCGGTCGTCTGGGTGCCGCGGATGTATTACCTGTACGCCGTTCCCAACCGGAGCCTGCCGGAACAGTGGTTTACTGCGACCGTGCTCCTGCGCGACATCGCCGTCGTGGCGCTGTGTGTGCTGGTGGTGCGGCAGATTTACCGGCCCGGCGAGGATTTGGTGCGTTGGGGTGGGCGCCTGGATGACCCGGCGGGCGGGGTGTTTGACCGGGCGCGCGACGCGCCACCCGGCTGGCTGCCCCGGTGGCTGCGGCCGGCTCAATCACGGCGGCCGGCCGCAGCAGGTGCGACTCCTGATTTCGCGGGTTAGGCCAGCATCCGGTAACCTGGGCCGGTCGCCGACGCAGCAGGTGGCCCTCCTGCCACGGACCGCCCGTGGCCGCACAGACCAGAGGAGGTGATGAGGTTCCCGTGCGTCCTTACGAAATTATGGTCATCCTCGACCCCACTCTCGACGAGCGCACCGTGGCCCCGTCCTTGGAGACGTTCCTTAACGTTGTCCGAAAGGACGGGGGAACCGTGCAGAAAGTTGACATCTGGGGTCGCCGCCGGCTGGCGTACGAGATTGCGAAACATTCCGAAGGCATCTACGTGGTGATCAACCTCGACGCCGAGCCGAAAACGGTCTCTGAGCTGGACCGTCAGCTTAGGTTGAATGAATCGGTGCTGCGCACCAAAGTGCTGCGCACCGACCAGCGCTAGCGCGTCCGGTGACGATGCAGGCCGTCGAGCGGCAGACCCGTTAATGAACGACTGCCAAGCGTCAGAGCCGTTGCGTAGGCTCTGCGATAGGCGCTTACCGCAAAGCGTCGGGCTCAAATCTATCCACGCACGGATCCCAGGAGGACGTTGTGGCTGGTGATACCACTATCACCGTCGTCGGTAACTTAACCGCCGACCCCGAGCTGCGGTTCACCCCGTCCGGTGCTGCCGTGGCGAACTTCACCGTCGCCTCAACGCCGCGGATCTATGACCGCCAGAGTGGAGAATGGAAAGACGGCGAGGCATTGTTCTTGCGCTGCAATATCTGGCGAGAGGCAGCCGAGAACGTGGCCGAAAGCCTCACCCGGGGCGCGCGGGTGATCGTCACCGGCCGGCTCAAGCAGCGGTCCTTCGAAACCCGCGAGGGCGAAAAACGCACCGTGGTGGAGGTCGAGGTCGACGAAGTCGGCCCGTCATTGCGCTACGCCACCGCCAAGGTCAACAAGGCCAGCCGGAGCGGCGGTGGAGCGGGCGGAGCCCGACCAGCGTCGGCTGCGCCGAGCGCTGGAGCCGCTGACGACCCGTGGGGCAGCGCGCCCGCCGCGGGCTCGTTCGGTGACACTGATGACGAACCACCCTTCTGATACCGACTTGAGCCCAGGAACGAAAGAGGAACGAGAGAGAAAGATCCATGGCTAAATCGAAACGGCGCCCCACGCCGGAAAAGCCGGTCAAGACGAAGAAGTGCGTGTTCTGCGCCAAGAAAGACCAAGTGATCGACTATAAAGACACGGCGCTGCTGCGCACCTACATTAGTGAACGCGGCAAGATCCGGGCGCGCCGCGTCACAGGTAACTGTGTGCAGCACCAGCGTGATATCGCGCTCGCGGTGAAAAACGCCCGGGAAATGGCGCTGCTCCCATTCACGTCATCAGCGCGGTAACCGATAAAGGGCCGGAACGGAAAGAGCACAGCGATGAAATTGATCCTTACCGCCGACGTCGATCATCTCGGTTCTGTCGGCGAAACCGTCGAGGTCAAAGACGGGTATGGGCGCAACTTCTTGCTTCCGCGCGGGTTGGCGATCGTGGCCACTCGGGGCGCGCAGAAGCAGGCTGAGGAGATTCGCCGCGCGCGGGACAGCAAAAAGGTGCGCGATTTGGAGCACGCCAACGAGATCAAGGGCGCCATCGAGGCGCTGGGCGTGGTCACGCTGCCGGTCAAGGCCGCGGGCGATACCGGCAAGCTCTTCGGCTCGGTGACCGCCGGTGATGTGGTCGGCGCGATTAAGGCGGCCGGTGGACCGAACCTCGACAAGCGGATCGTGCGGTTACCCCGGGAACACATCAAGGCGCTGGGAGCTCATTCGGTGTGGGTACGTTTGCATCCCGAAGTCGACGTCGAGGTAGCGCTCAACGTCGTGGCGAAAGACTAATCGGGCAATGAGGCGGGTGGCGGCCGCTGCGTGGCCGCCACCAGTGCTCCCAGCCGGGCGAACAAATCCCGGTCACTTCTCACTTAGCTAACGTAACGGTTCGTTAACGCAGCGCATAACTGACCGCAACACAACACGCCCGAAATCGCAACCCGGCCCGACACGCCGAAGAGATTCTCATCCACAGAATTCACGGCGGGTTATCGTCCGGCTAGCTGCGGTGATGGTGCAACACCCGACATCGGTCCACAGGTTGTCCACAACCGCTTCAACACGGCGACAAATATATATGCACACTCGATGCACAGGTTTATGAACAGTGCCACTTGGAGTCCGTGCCAGCAACGTTTAACGTCGACCGTCGCGAGACGAATGCCGGCGTGTCAGCACGAGATGATGCGAGTCCGCGCAGCGGGTCATCCAGGAGGTGGGCAGGTGGGCTGAGGCGAGCGGTGTCGGTGTCTTGTTCTACTGTTCACGACATTCGAATGTGCGTTCGACAGCTGCTGCGTCGAGGGGAGGTGAGCGCCCATGGCGGTTATCGACGATCTCGGCTATCCCGGCATGGATGCGTCGCCATCCAGTGACGACTTCGGCCGTCAGCCCCCACAGGACCTCGCCGCTGAGCAGGCGGTGCTGGGTGGGATGTTGCTGAGCAAGGATGCGATCGCCGATGTAGTGGAACGGCTTCGGCCCGGCGACTTCTATCGGCCGGCGCACCAAAATGTTTACGACGCAATTTTGGACCTCTATGGGCGCGGCGAGCCGGCCGATGCGGTGACAGTAGCCGCTGAACTGGACCGCCAAGGCCTGCTGCGCCGGGTGGGAGGCGCGCCCTACCTGCACACGCTGATCTCGACAGTCCCGACGGCCGCCAACGCGGGCTATTACGCGGGGATTGTCGCCGAAAAAGCACTGCTACGCCGGCTGGTGGAGGCCGGGACGCGGGTGGTGCAGTACGGCTATGCGGGTGCAGAGGGCGCTGATGTGGCCGCGGTGGTCGACCGCGCCCAGGCCGAGATCTATGACGTCACCGACCGGCGTCTCTCTGAGGACTTCGTCCCACTCGAGGATCTGCTGCAGCCGACGATGGACGAGATCGACGCCATCGCGTCCAATGGCGGCATAGCGCGCGGCGTGCCGACCGGGTTCACCGAACTCGACGAGGTGACCAACGGGCTGCACCCCGGACAGATGGTCATCGTCGCCGCCCGCCCGGGGGTGGGAAAAGCGCTGGCACTCAACACGCCGCTGCCCACTCCCTCGGGGTGGACCACGATGGGCGACGTCGCCGTCGGTGACGAACTGCTGGGCGCCGACGGGATGCCGACCCGGGTGCTGGCCGCGACCGATGTGATGCTGGGTCGCCCGTGCTACGAGATCGAGTTCTCCGACGGCACGGTCATCGTCGCCGATGCCGATCACCAATGGCCGACCGGGTATGGCATCCGCACGACAGCTGAACTGCGTTGCGGTCTGGACACGATCGCGGCAGCCGGCTCGATTGCGCCCTATGCGGAGCGCCGCGCGACAGCCACCTTGATGGCACCGGTGCTGCAGCTGACCGCGGTGCGCCGGGTGCGCAGCGTTCCGGTGCGCTGCGTCCAAGTGGACAACGCCGCGCACTTGTATCTGGCGGGCCGCGGCATGATACCCACGCATAACTCCACTTTGGGATTGGATTTTCTGCGGTCGTGTTCGATCCGCCACCGGATGGCCAGCGTCATCTTCTCGTTAGAGATGAGCAAGTCCGAGATCGTGATGCGCCTGCTGTCGGCGGAAGCGAAAATCAAACTGTCCGACATGCGTTCAGGTCGTATGAGTGATGATGACTGGACCCGGCTGGCGCGGCGGATGAGCGAAATCAGCGAGGCACCATTGTATATTGATGACTCGCCGAACTTGACGATGATGGAGATCCGCGCTAAGGCGCGCCGGCTGCGGCAGAAAGCCGACCTGAAGCTTGTCGTCGTGGACTACCTGCAGCTCATGACCTCGGGTAAAAAGTTCGAGTCGCGGCAGGTGGAAGTGTCGGAATTCTCGCGCAGCCTCAAGCTGCTCGCCAAGGAGCTGGATGTTCCCGTCGTCGCGATCAGCCAGCTCAACCGCAGTCCTGAACAACGCCACGATAAGAAGCCGATGCTGGCTGATCTTCGGGAAAGTGGTTCACTGGAACAAGATTCAGATTTGGTGATTCTGCTGCATCGCCCTGATGCTTTCGAACGCGACGATCCGCGCGCCGGCGAGGCCGATCTGATTGTTGCTAAGCACCGCAACGGCCCAACCAAGACGGTCACCGTCGCGCACCAGCTGCATCTGTCGCGGTTCGCCAATATGGCGCGGTAGTCATCCGGTACCGGTTCTCACCGAACGTGGTGGAATCTCACGAATGGTGGCCGAGTGGTTAATGCTCGTCCTCGTGACATGACAATGGCGGCTGCGCCGCGAAGGTGAGAATATCTTGAACTGTTGACGTCACGAAGGAGCCTCTGCACCAACGACATTGGTTCGTTAGCTGCTCATCGGACCGCCATGATGGGCAGTTGCAGATATGAGGAGTGTTCCCCGCCGGTGTGGATGATGTGCTGTCCGCTGTTGCGCGGGGCGTATTCACGTAGTCCGGGCATCCATGGGCCAAATAGGTTTTGCGCGCTGATGATCAGCCTGAGCTGCTCGCCGGGGTAAAAGACCAGCCCGATCGGCAGCAGGTCGATATCGACGGCGACGACTTCACCGGGAGTCAGTTTCTCGATGCGGTCGAAGCTGTGGACGGGGACTTCGTCGGTCGACATCGTCTCGTCTAAGTGCCGCATCGACACGCGCAGGCGGCCGCTGGATCCCTTGTACCGCAGGATCGACGCTCCCCGCTCGGTGACATCGTGGATCATGGCGCCGTGGTTGGGCACGGTGAAGCCCTGCAAAGGTGTTCCCTGCTCACTGAGCTTCTGGACGAAGACAAACAGATCCATGTCGTCAGCGCCCTCCGCCTCGACCCACAGCCGCGCTTTGGGGTAGCCGACCATCGTGGTCTCGTGGTCGAAGCGGACAATGAAGGACACCCAGCTTGGATTAGCTTGCGTGTCGTAGACCGTCGTCACCTGCTGCGCAGGCGCCTGGGTGCGTAGTGTGCGTGAGCGGCCGTCGAGGTAGTACTTCGTGTAGGCGATGCCCTCCGGCGGGAACTGATGGGCGGCCAGATTGACCCTGTCGCCGCCTTCCAGGTCGAGAAGGGCGTACCGCACGCGCGGCGTCTGTTCCCAGCCGTTGTCCTCACCCTTGAGGAAATGATCGAAAAACCGGCGCAGATCCTCGGTGTTGGCCTCGTCGTAGTAGTCGGGCCATTCCTGGCTGTTGTGGATGCGCAACCACTTGTCCTTCGACCCAATTTGCCGCCAGGCGCGGAAAGTGCCCGCCGTATGCAGCGTGTTGGAGTAGCTGGCCACGACGTATGCCGGCACAGTAATCCGGTCGACGCGCGGGATCTTGTTCTGCCACAACTGATTCATCAGCGGGTAGCGCTGTGCCTCGGCGAGAATGTCTTCCTTGCGGTTCTTGCCCCAGAAGCTGTTGTCGCGGAGTTGTCGGGCGAACCCGGTGTCGGGTATTCCGCCGCGCATCACCAGATCGCGGTAGACGTCGCTGATCCCCTCCCACGGGTTGATCGCCGCCAGGTGGGGCGGCTGTTCGGCCGCGGTAAACCATTGCGCGACCGCTAGATAGGAGGTGCCGCTCATGGCGACCTTGCCGCTGCACCAATCCTGAACGGCCAGCCACTCAATGAGATCATGGCAGTCTTGGCCTTCTTGACGGTCCCACAGCACGCTGTCACCTTCAGAGTCGCTGACGCCCCGAGGATCGGGATTGCAGATGGCGTAACCGTGAGCACACCAGTACGCGGGGTCAGGCCCCTCGAACTTGTGCAGACCCGACACGATCGCGTTGTCCAGACCGACCAACCCGAACACTGCCATCGCGGCCGGGGCGCTGCCCTCACCCTTACCGTACGGGCTCCACGCCACGATGACCGGCACCTTCTCGGCGCCGGCCGGCCGGAAGATGTCGACATAGATCGTCACTCCGTCACGGAGGGTGACCGGGACGTCCTTGTCGAGCACGATGTCGACCGGTAGCGCCCTAAACGGAGGCGCGAGCCGAAAGCCGGCGGGTAGGGTCCGCGTGCCGGGATCGAATCCGCTGAGCACACCGTACCTGTCACCCGGTTCCAACGGATGCGATGGCATAAACACCTTCTCCACCCGAGCCATATGCCTCCTTTGACATCGCGGCGCGCCCTCCGCTCTTCCCGACGATAGGGCCCAACCCGGCAAGAAATCAACAGCCGTTGAGATGATCGCGCGGGCGACGGTAGATTCGGGGCGTGACCGCTAACAGGACGCCGGCGGTGCGCCGCGGGCGTCGGCCCGGTATCAGCACAACCCGGCAGGCCATCCTCGACGCGGCCCGCGCCCGGTTCGCCAGCGATGGATTCGCTGCGACGACGATCAGGCAGGTCGCTGCCGATGCGGGAGTCGACGCTTCGCTGGTGATGCAGTTCTACCAGTCGAAAAATGAGCTGTTCGGCGCGGTCATGTCGATATCGCCGGAGGCGTTGGCAGATTTGACTCATGCGTTCGAGGGACCCGTCGAGCGCCTCGGCGAACGTGTGGTTCGCGCCTTTCTGGGTGTGTGGGAGGGCGCTTCTCAGGATTCGGACGCGCTCATGGCGATGCTGCGGGGCGCCATCGTCAACGAGCGCGCAAACGCACAGCTACGGGAGTTCATCCAAGCCCGGCTACTCGACAGCATCGACTCATGGCCGGTCCGCCACGACGATGCGGCGCTGCGCGCCGGACTGGCGTCGGCGATGCTCGTCGGGATCGTCGTCGGACGACGAATCGTCGGTGTTCCGGTGCTTGCGAATGCAGACCGGGAAACACTCGTCGAACTTCTCGCACCGGCAGTCCAGAGCGTGCTGACATCGCCGGCCTCGGAATCGGAGAGTTCGTCAGGCGAACTCGTGCGCAGCAGACAGGAGACGAACCGCGAATGCCAAGACGAACGGAAGCGCACTGGTGCGGCTGAGCGTGAGAGCCCGCATGTAAAGACTCACTAGCCTCGGTGATATCTGACGGGTGATTGCGGTGCGATGCGGGTCTGTTAATGTCGAGCCCTAATGGCGGTAATGTCATCGATGAAGCTCGACTTGAGTTGGCACACTTAATCTTTGCAGATCTCTGTGCGAATGTGATTGCTGCTGGCCGTCGCTCAACCGTTTGCGCTTCGCGCTTTGCGCCGACCGAGCGTCGGGAAAGCAGATCTCGGACTGCCAGGCGATCACAGACACGGACGTGTTCACGCATCAGTCACTCGAAGCCGGCCTATCACATCAAATCTATTGTGCTGCAATATATCTAGTGCACATACCGAATTGTCCTACCAGGGAGCACTTGAGCCATACCACAACTGGGGAGACACCGCGGCAAAGGCGACTTCGAGAGCGGCCGCGTTCGCGCTCATCGGTATCTCCTCCCTCAGCCGGTTCGCGATGAGCCCTAAGACGGAACAGGCCCTAACACGCACGGGGCCGACTGACGCCTTCGACACCGCGCGATATCGGCTGGGTAGCTTGTCGGGCACGTGCCATCTCCAGTCATGCCAACCCTACCTTGCATATAGGTAAGGCTTCCCTATCGCTCACTCAAAAGTGTTGAGGCACATCACGTTAGCTTGACCAGTCCGAGTGGTCGTGCCAGTATTACCACGCGTGCACCTCGCTAGGTGAGGCTTCTGCACCGGACACAGGCCACTGACCCCGAACGTCGAGAGACGGGTCAGGACAGCTCCTCCCGGCCTAAGGGTTGAGCCCAAGTGGCTTCCGAAGATTGATCGGATACGCCGTGCAGTGCCGAAACCCGGACGAGTGGGGTGTCGCCGCGGTTGATCGTCAGGTGGCCCGACCCTTTTGTGCGACGTATCGGCATCCCTTGTGCCCTGGCCGTGAGGAGGTGAGAGCGAGATGAGTCCTAGTGATAGTCCCTATCCGAGTTCGGTGACCGTTTTGCTCAGATCAGTCCTCGGTTTAGTCCTCTTTAGCTGAATCAGACTGCACTGACCGAGCGTTCACGGGCACGCTTTGTTTTGCTATGCGCGCGTGTCGATTCCGAACCTAGGATTCTGCAGTTCTCGAGTTCTGGTCGCATCGTTACGGGAGGTTGTGATGTCGTTGCCGCCGCTGTGCCGAAGCTGTTCGCGGGTGTTGCCGGCGATGGTTCGCACTGCATCACCCACCTCTGGGCAGACGATGCCGAAGCTGTAGGCGTGGCTTTATCACCGACCTCGGACGCCACCGGCGCGGAGGTTAACTGCTGCACTGATAAGGAGAAGTTCGATGGCTTTTGTTGTGACACAACCGGAAACGCTCGCAGGTGCGGCGGGCGACTTGGCACGGATCGGGTCGGCGGTAGCTACGATGAACGAGGCTACTTGGGCACCGATCACTGGTGTGGTGCCGCCCGCCGCCGACCAGGTTTCGGTTTTGACGGCGCTCGAGTTCGCCGCCTACGGCCAGCTATATCGGATGCTCAGCGTTCAGGCTGAGCAGGTTCTCGACGCGTTCGTCGCTACCTTGAGGGACAGTGCTGGATCGTATGCGCTCACCGAAGCCGCCAACACTGTTGTCGCCGGGGGGTGAGGTGGTGATCGGTGTGTGGGATTTCGGGGCGCTGCCTCCAGAGATCAATTCCGGCTTGATGTATGCCGGTGCGGGCTCGTCTGCGTTGATCGCTGCCGCAAACGCGTGGGCCAGCTTGGCCCAGGAACTCGACGCGGCCGCAAGCGGCTGCGCCGCAGTGCTATCCAAGCTGACAAGTGACGCGTGGAAAGGACCGGCAGCGGCGGAGATGGCCAGCGCAGCGGCCCCCTACGTGGCGTGGCTGCACGCCAGCTCCGACCGTGCCGCCCGGGCGGCCAGCAGTGCCGCCGCCGCCGCCAACGCCTATCAGACCGCGTATGCGGCCACCGTGCCACCAGCGGTGATCGCTGCCAACCGGGCGCAGCTGGCGGCGCTGGTGGCCACCAACGTGCTGGGCCAAAACACCCCGGCCATCGCGGCCACCGAAGCCCACTACAGTCATATGTGGGCCCGCGACGCCACCGCCATGTACAGCTACGCCGGTCACTGCGCCGCCGCAGCGGCTCTCGACCCGCTGACCGCGCCCCCGGCCACCACCACCCCCGTCGGGCCGGGCGCCCAAACCGCTGCAACCGCACACGCCGCCGCGGCCGCCGCCAGCCAAACCACCCTGTCCCAACTCATCACCACCCTGCCCACCACGCTGCACACACTCGCCACCCCCTCGGCGCTAAGTTCAGCGTTGAATTCGCTGAACGTCATCGATCCGGCGAACGCCTCGTCGGCCTCAGGTTTGTCCGGCCTGCTGAATATGCTCAGCGGCCGAACCGGATCGTCATTAGGCGCCTTCCTCAACTCAGAAACACTCTCGTCCGCTTTCTCCGGTGGGTTTTTCAACCCAGAGGGCTTCCTGTCAGCGTTTCACGCATTTGACTGGATTGCGATCTACGCGGCCACCGATTACGTGCACAGCGTTATGGGCGCAGGAGCAGGCGGAGGTGTCGGGGGAGTCGGCGGGGGGGCGATATCGCAGATGGGCAGCGTCACTGCGGCCCCGCCCAGCCAAGGTGTACTCGGCGTTTTGGCTGCTGCCCACACCGGCGACGCCGCGGCCACCGCCGGTGTCGGTAAAGCCACCATGGTCGGGGGGCTGTCGGCACCACCTGCCTGGACCAGCACGGCAGCGCCAGCTGTACGTCTTGTTAGCGCCGAGAGTCCACTATCAGCTGCGACACCCTTGGCTAGCCCAATCCTCACAACCGGGATGCCGCGCCTCTCCACGGCTCGTATGGTCGGCAAAACCCCGGGTAACCGGCACAGCACGCCTGCTAACGGCACACCCGCTTACGGTATCCCTACCGACGATGGCATCCCCAGCCGATCCCTTTCCGCCCACACACCCGCCGGCGGGTAGCGGTCTAATTTCTCGACTCACGCACAATCCGTGTGTTCAGGAGGCGCAGCAGGACAGCTTGGTGACATCGGTGGTGTAGGACTGGCAGGTGATCTTGATAGCTTCGGCCATGGTCAGATACGGGGCCCAGGTGTTAGCGACCTGTTGCACGGTCATGCCGGCGGCCAGGATGTAGACCCCGGCCCCGGCGATCTCGCCGGCGTCCTTCGCGACTGCGGTGATCCCGAGGATCCGGCCGGTGTCGGCGTCGGCGACCACTTTGACGAAGCCGCGGGTGTCGCGGTTGACCACCGCCCGGGTCACGTGGTGCAGGGGCAGCACGCGGCAGTCGCAACGGATGCCGGCCGCAGCGGCCGCCTCGTCGGTCATCCCGACCGCTCCTAGCGCGGGGCTGGTGAACGTGACCCGGGGCAGGTGCGTGTAGTCGACCGAACGGTTGGCGCCGGTGAACGCGTTATCAACCACCATCGTGCCGTGCGAGGCGGCGACGTACACAAACTGGCGATGCCCGGTGACATCCCCGGCCGCCCAGATCCGCGGGTTGGACGTGGCCAGCTGATTAGTGACCACAATCTCCCCCGCATTCCCGGTCGTGACGTGCACCGCCTCGAGGTTGAGCCCCTCGGTGACCGGGGTTCGGCCCAGCGCCACCAGCAGCCGCTCAGCGGTGAACTGGTGCGGGGCGCCGGCCACCGAGGCGACCACTACCCCCTGGCCGGTGACCGGATCGGTCCGCACCGAGTCGATGCTCGCCTGGCCGACCACACGGATGCCCTCGTCGGCGAACACCTCGAGCAGAGACTGCGACGCCTCGGGCTCTTCACGGGAGGCCAGCCGGGAGCGGACCAGCATGGTGACCTTGGTGCCCAGCCGGGCAAACAGCTGGGCCTGTTCGACGGCGACGTACCCGCCGCCGAGCACCAGCAGTGTCGCGGGGACCTCCTTGAGCTCCATCGCCGTGGTCGAGGTCAGGTAGTCGACCTGGTGGAGTCCATCAATCGCGGGGACGGCGGGCCGGGAGCCGGTCGCGACCAGGTAATGCGCGGCCGCCACCAGCCTGCGGGTGCCGTCCTCGGCCATCACCTGCAGGACCGGCGCGTCCGGGGTGCCGTCGAATGAGGCGTCCCCGCGCAGCAGCGTCCAGCCGTAGTCGGCGGCGATGTCGAGGTATTTCTCCGCGCGCAACGCCTCGACCAGGGACCGCTTTCCCTCGATGAGGTCGGGCATGTCGACCGGCTCGGCACTCGTGGTGATCCCGGGGAATCGGCCGGAGTCGAGGGCCACGTGGCGGGCCTCGGCGGCGGCGAGCAGCGCCTTGGAGGGCACACACCCGGTGTTCACGCACGTTCCTCCCACTGTGGCGCGCTCGATCATCGCCACCGACTTGCCCAGCGTGGAGGCGCGGATCGCGGCGGCGAACGCCGCCCCACCCGACCCGATGACGGCAAGATCAACCCTCGTGTGTTCCACTTGGCTCAGGGGTTTCATCGGTTTCATCGGTGTTCCGCGGGCAGTTCACAGCCTTCGGGCCCGCAACGGCGGCGACGTGGCGAGACCAGGTCCCACACCGCGTAGACGACCATGACCACTAGCCCTGCGTACAGCACAACCCTTGCCGGCCCGTGAGCGAGAACACCGCTCATGAACGAAACCCACCCGATCAGAACCAGAATCGGACCGATCACCCCCAGGGCGCTGCGACGCCACTGCCGATGAGCCCCCAGTGCGTTGGCGACCAGGACGAGCACCGCGAACAGTGGCAAAACGTTGATGAAGACGTCTTCCCACCGGGACAGAAATCCCAGCCCGAGAGCGGCCCCGATAGCACCCACTGCCGGGAAACACATGGCGCACGCCATGGCCGACACCACGGTGCCCACGACGCCCACCTTGTCGGTCATCATGCGCACAATCTGTTGCACTTGGCCCTCCTGACTCGCTTGGGTAATCCGTCCGCTGGGGCCAGAATGGACCTTCCAGTACAGGTGAAGGTCAAGTCCTCAAATCACACGGGAGATAGGGGCAGTGCGGATCGGAGAGCTGGCCGCCGCCGTCGGCACCAGCACCAAAACCTTACGTTTCTACGAAGAGCAGGGCCTGCTCCCCGAAACCCAACGCACCGCCGCCGGTTACCGCGACTACCCACCCGAAGCCGTCACGAGGATCGACTTCATCCGCCGAGGCAAGGCCGCCGGGCTTACGCTCGCCCAGATCCGGCAGATCCTGCTCATCCGCGACCGTGGTCAGGCACCCTGCGAGCATGTCCGCGATCTTCTCGACACCCGACTCGCCGACCTCGACAAGCAGATCAGCAAGCTCGTCGCGCTTCGCGACACGATCGCCCACCTACGCCACCAAGCAGCCACACCCGAACCCGCCACCTGCACCGCCGAACAGGTCTGCCGATACCTGTAGTGGTGTGGCCGGGCGCTGCAGGCATCATCGTTCTCGCAGAGTGTGGCGCTGGCGGCGGCCAGGTTCCAGCGGTGGTCGGCGACAATCGCCCGGTATGGTCTGTGGCTCTAGTGGGCGTCCGGGGTTTGGACATGCTCGGGGCGAAAGCCCCGCCCAATGAGAATCGGCGGAATGAACTGCAGCGGGCCCCGGCCGACGATCGACGGGATACGGAACGGGGACAGATCACCGCTCAAATAAGGCCGGATTGCGGCGTTTTGGATAAACACCTGGCCAGCCTGGATGATCCGGGTCGGCAGCTGCCGGCGACGTTGCACGTTGGCCAGGTGAGCAGTGGTCACTCGGCCGCGGCGCAGCGGGGCGCACAGGAGATTGGCTGCGGCCACCGCATCGGCAACAGCGAGGTTGATACCGACTCCGCCCACTGGCGACATGGCATGCGCGGCATCGCCGATGCAGAGCAGCCCCGGACGCCACCACCTTTTGAGCCGGTCCACCCGCACATCGAGCTGACTGACGTCGTCCCAGGAACGCAGATCGTCGACTCGTTCACCGAGCTGCGGTCGCACCGCCACCAGGCGCTGCTTAAACGCCTCCAGCGAACCGTCCCGGGGGTTCGTCCCCTTCGGCACCAGATAGGCGACCTGCCAGTAGTCACCCCGGTAGATCATGGCCATAACAAAGCCCTTACGGATCACTGCGAACAGCTCACGGGGATCGCCCGGGCACCATCTGAGCCGAAACCACAGCACATCCATCGGGGAATACGCCCGCACGACGCGCAGCCCCGCCGCAGCCCGCACCGCCGACGTGCGGCCATCGGCGGCTATCACCAATTCAGCGCGCACCTGCAGCTCCGGTGTACGCACCCCGGCGACCCGATCGCCGTCGAAGATCAAGTCTGTCACCTCAGCGTTACGGATCAAGGTGAATTCCGGGTAGGTAGAGGCCTTTTCGGCGAGGAAGTCCAGGAAGTCCCACTGCGGCATCAACGCGACATAAGGCTGGCTGAAGCCAAGCCATTTGAGCGCACTGAAGTTGCCGAAGGTGCGAAGTGAGCCGTCAGTGTCAAAGGCAACACGATCGATCTTGGTGTGCGGCAGACGTAAGAACTCATCGATCAACCCCAGTTCGTCCATGATCCGCAGTGTGGACGGATGTACGGTGTCGCCGCGGAAATCACGCAGGAAGTCGTTGTGCTTTTCCAAGACAACAACCGGGATCCCGGCACGAGCCAGCAGCAGGGCGTGCACCAGGCCGGCGGGACCTCCACCAGCAACGCAAACCTGGGCCTGCACAATTCGGGTCATGACCTGACACTACTCACGGACACCCGCCGGTCTGTGGGCGCTGGCCGGCGGTGCAGGTCGACTGCCACCACGGTCTTGTTAGTCGGGCGATCGGCAAGGCGAGACCTCGACACATCAGGCGTTCAGGATTGTCACCGACCGTAATCCGAGGTACGGTTGGCCACCGGCTGTTTTGAGAGAACGACAACGACCATTCATCACCACGACGCCCGCCTTGACCACTATACCCTACCGGGGTATAGTTCAGACATGGTTGTGGCCGGGGTATAGTCGCATGGATCCCGCGAGGTATCACGTAACGCTCGGCACAGCCGCGGGCGCTGCAACGGGAGCCGCGGCTAGTTACACAGCCGGTGAATTCCCGGATTACGGTTCATTACCGCCGGAAGTCAACTCAGCCAAGATATATCTCGGCCCAGGCTCAGCGCCGATGCTTGCCGCGGCGACAGCGTGGGAGGTGCTCGCCGACAATTTATGTTCCGCGGCGGCCTCGTTTCGGCGGATGATCGCAGATCTGACTACCGAGGGATGGATGGGGCTGGCCTCAGTGGCGATGGCCGCGGTAGCCAGTACCTACGTGTCCTGGATGACTGACACCGTCGCGCGCGTCGAGCAGACCGCCGGCCAGGCCCGGCAGGCGGCGGCTGCCTACGAGACAGCCTTCGCGATGATGGTGCCACCCGCGGTGATTGCGGCCAACCGCGCCCAATTAGCACTGCTGGGGCGGCGAAACCCGTACGGACACCAAGCCCATGCGATCGCGGAGACCGAGGCCGACTACCACGACATGTGGGCCCACAACGCCGCCACAATGTATTGCTATGCCGCCCAGTCAGCCACCGCGTCGAGCTTGGCGCCGTTCCTTCCACCACTGCACACCGCCACTTCGTGCACGACCGAACTTCTGTCGGCCCCCGCAGCGCTGAGAAGGCTCGGCCAGCCGGTGCCGGCGACCATCCCGGCGGCAGCAGCGGTGGGTCGTGCAGGCTGCCTTGGGCCGCTATCGGTGCCCCCGGCCTGGACCTTGACGGGCACCCCCGAGTCGCGGCGCGCCGCCGGTTATCGCTTCATCGCGAAACCGTTGCGCCACAACACTACCGACCTCGTGCCCGCCTGGGGATAGCAGGTCGCGGCTACCGTCCGATGCCGAGAGCTCAGCACCGCACGCTTCGGATGTCGTCATAATGTCGGCATCGGTGAGCGGTTGTCTGCGCGCAGGTACGTGAAGACCATCGCGACGACCACTGTGATCAAAACGACACGAATGAAGAAGGAAGACGCGTATCTCCGTGTTGCATGACTGACCGGGGTGAGCAGCTGATCCTGTCGTGCCGGAATGCTACCCGGATGCTCGCGACGAGATCCGCCAGTTCAGGTAAAGGTTCGGACACGTTTTCAGTTGTGACGCGACACGTCAGGCGGCACCGCGGTTTTTGTCGTGAGGTGACCGACAATGCGGGACATGACGCAATCGCGAGCGCCCGGCATTGGCGCGTGAGATCTCGCGGCAAGCGTTTCTGCGGGGTGCCGCCGGAGCGTTAGCCGCTAGTGTGGTTTTCGGATCAGCCCGGGTGACTGCGGCCCCGAATACCGCCGGCTGGGAGGATCTTTCCAGCGCCCTCGGCGGAAAAGTGTTACGGCCTGACGACGGTGCCCAATTCGCGGCGGCCAAGCAGGTTTTCAACACTAACTACAACGGCTATGTACCGGCAGCGGTCGTCACGCCGACATCGGTGGCGGACGTGCAAAAAGCGATGGCTTTCGCTGCTGCCCACAACCTCAAAGTTGCTCCGCGCGGTGGTGGGCACTCCTACGTCGGGGCCTCCACGGCAAATGGCGCCATGGTTGTCGACCTGCGCCAATTGCCGGGCGGCATCAATTACGACGCCTCCACTGGACAGGTTACTGTGACACCCGCCACTGGTCTGTATGCGATGCACGAGGCACTGGCCGGCGTCGGCCGGGGCGTGCCGACCGGTACCTGTCCCACGGTCGGCGCTGCGGGGCACGCCCTGGGCGGTGGACTGGGCGCCGATTCACGGCACGCGGGTTTGCTCTGTGACCAATTGACGTCGGCAACGGTCGTGCTACCCGGGGGACAGGCAGTCACCGCATCGGCCACCAGCAACCCCGACCTGTTCTGGGGTTTGCGCGGGGGCGGTGGCGGCAACTTCGGCGTGACCACCGCGCTAACTTTTGCCACGTTTCCCACCGGGGACGTCGACGTCGTCAACCTCAATTTCCCACCGCAGTCGTTTGCTCAGGTTCTGCTTGGTTGGCAGACGTGGCTGCGTAACGCCGACCGAAACAGCTGGGCGCTGGCGGATGCCACCGTCGACCCGCTGGGCACGCATTGCCGGATCCTTGCGACCTGCCCGGTCGGGTCAGGAGGCAGCGTGGAGCGTGCCATCATCTCAGCCGTTGGTCTGCAACCGATCGGGACCGAGAACCATACGTTCAACCGGTTAGATCTGGTGAGATATCTGGCCGTCGGTAACCTCAACCCGTCGCCGCTGGGATACGTCGGCGGATCCGATGTTTTCCCGACCATCAGCGCCGGTGCCGCCCAGGGGATCGCCGCGGCGGTCGACGCCTTCCCCCGCGGGGCCGGCCGCATGTTGGCGATCATGCATGCGCTCGACGGCGCCCTCGCCAGTGTGCCCCCCGGCGCCACGGCCTTTCCGTGGCGCCGGCAGTCGGCGCTGGTGCAGTGGTATGTTGAAACATCTGGTGACCCGGCGGCAGCGACCAACTGGCTCGCCACGGCACACCAAGCGGTGCAACCGTATTCGGTTGGTGGTTACGTGAACTATGTCGAGTCGAATCAACCGGCGTCGCGGTATTTCGGCCCGAATCTGCCCCGCCTGAGCGCCGCACGCCAGAAGTACGATCCCGGCCGTGTCATGTACTCGGGGCTGAATTTCTAGCCACTGCTTAACCGGGCCCCAACAGTATTCGGCTGCATCTGGCTGCCACATCGCCCCCGCCGGCAGCGGCGCGTCACCGACCGTGATAGTCACCAACGTGATCGGCAAAACGGCTTGGCATCTCAAGCCACGGTCTCGACGACACATCGCCGATGTCGCACCCGGATCGGCCGGTCCTGGCGAGCCACCTTTTCACTGGTTTTGGTCCAAACGTGCCGGATGTCCTCGAGTTGCCTGTTTGTGGTTTCGGGGGCGCACCGGTAGACGAAGACAAAGCTGATCAGGGCGAGCGCACCGAGAATGGCGAACACGGCTGTGCCACCAAGCGATGTCAGCAGCGTAACGAAAACAGCGACGACGATCGCGTTGGCCACCAGATTGGCGGTGTGCATGACAGCTGATCCGAGTGACCGCAGCCGTGCCGGCAAGCTCTCACCGGCATACACGCACGCCAGGGGACCGAAGCCGGCGTTGAAACCTAAGGTGAACAGCAGTACGCCGACGACTCCGAAGACGGTCGGCATGCCACCGGAGTTCCCGCCGAATGCGAAGGCGCCCATCAGCACCAAGTCTGCACTGACCATGATGGCGATTCCGGTTAACAAAACCGGCCGGCGGCCCAGCCGGTCGACGAACACCAGCGAGACGAATACTGCGACCAAAGCAAAGACCTGAATGAGTGCTGGCAACACCAGCAATGCGAAGTTGCCCCGCAGGCCCATCGACTGAAACAGCAACGGGCCGTACGAGATGATCGCATTAATGCCGGTGATTTGGACGAGAAAGCCCAGCACCACGACGAAGATGGTCGCCCGCAAGTACGGTCCGCGGATCATCTCGGCAAGTGCGCGAACACCGGCCTGCTCTTCGTCGAGCGCTGTACTGATCTCGACGAGCTCAGCCTCTACATCCGCAGTGGGCTGTCCCCGCTGCAAGGCACGCCGCGCGTCAGCGACGCGGCCCTTGATCATGTACCACCGAGCGGTGTCGTCCACTCGGCGCAACAGCGCCAGCACCAGAAGAGCCGGTACAGCGGCCAACCCCAGCACCCACCGCCAGCTTTGCTGAGTGCCCAGCAGATAGGCGGAGAGATAGCCGAGCGCAATGCCTGCCACGTTGGCCGCCTGATAGGTGACGAGCAGGGACCCCCGTATCCGGGCCGGCGCCGATTCGGCCACGAACACCGGAACCACCACATACGACACCCCAATAGCCAGACCAGCCAACAGTCGTGCGGTAACCAGCGCGGGCAACGACACCGAGAGCGCGCCGAACAGCGCAAACCCCGCGTAGGACGCCACCACCACGATCAGCGATTTTCTCCGCCCGATGACGTTGGCAAGCGCACCGGCACCGATCGCTCCGGCGATATCACCGACGGCCAGCGCCGTCGTCACCACTTCTTGGTGGCGCGCGCTCAGGCTGAACTCATCGGTGATGAACAGCAAGACGCCGCCGATACTGGAGACGTCATAGCCGGAGACCAGGCCAATGCTCACGGCGACCAGAGCCACCAATAGGCCGTAGTGCGACGACGGTTGCTGGCAGGGCCGGCCGAGTCGCAGCCCTGTCGGCGTTGATGCCGGGCGCCGAGTGCTCACTTGACGGCCAGTGACAGACCGAAGTCGCCGGCAGTGTCGGTCCACCAGCGGGTTTGATGCAGGCCCGCCGCGGCCAGTTCGGAAACCACCATCTCGCGGTGGAACTTACAGGACACCTCGGTGAGCATTTCCTCGCCGGCGGCGAACTCGACGGTCAAGCCCAGCGCGCCGACCCGCACCCGCTGGCGGCTACTGGCCCGCAGCCACATTTCGATTCGCTGTTCGGCGGCGTTCCAGCATGCGACGTGAGTGAAGGCGCCGAGATTGAAGTCGGCGTCGAGTTCACGGTTGATCACGGCGAGCACGTTGCGGTTAAACGCAGCGGTCACCCCGGCGGGATCGTCATAGGCGCGAATCAACCGGCCAACGTCTTTGACCAGGTCGATACCCAACAACAGGCTGTCCCCAGGCTGTAGCACCGCAGCCAGTGATGCCAGAAACCGGGCGCGCGGTCGAGGGGTGAGGTTCCCGATCGTCGAGCCCAAAAACGCGAACAGGCGGCGGCCTCCGCAGGGAATTTCGGTCAGGTGCTCCTCGAAATCGCCGCACACAGCCGCGATGTCGAGACCCGGGTACTCGAGTGATATCGCTGTCACCGCAGCCGCCAATACGCTGGCGTCGACATCGAACGGCACGAATTTACGCAGACGTTCACAAGCGCCCAGTGCGTCGAGCAGTATTCGGGTTTTCTCCGACGTTCCGCTGCCGAGTTCGACCAGGGTGTCCGCCCCGGTGGCTGAGGCGACCTCAGCGGAACAGGCGTGCAGGATCTCAGTCTCGGCCCGGGTCGGGTAATACTCGGGTAGCCGGGTGATCTGGTCGAACAAGACGCTACCTGTCGCGTCGTAAAACCACTTGGGCGGCAACGACTTCGGACAGCCTGTCAAGCCTTCGAGCACATCGCGACATAACAGCGGATATAGCGAGTCCGCGGCGAGGTGATTGGACAGCGACAGGGTCATCACAGTCCTTCCCAATCGAAGCGGCCAGCAGTCAGGTCAGTGGTTGGGCCATGCGGGTCAGGGTGGGAACGATGCCGTGGGCGATGACGTCGTCAGCGAAATCATCGGCGGGACAGCGGCCCTGTTCGACGGCGCGGATCAGCTGGGCCATCATGTCCTGCAGCGAGGACGGGGCGCGGTGAGCGGCGATGTCCACGCAGCGGTTGGCGGCAACATACAGGCGCCGGTTGGCCAGCCCGAGGCGAGCCGCGGTGTCCCAGGCGGTGGCCACCGGTTCAACGGCTTCGGCGGCCTGGTCGGCGGCCGTGGGGTCGTCAAGCAGGGTGACGATGGTGAATACCACCGCAGGCCAGATGTCGTCGGGAACGGCATCGAGGTAGCGGATTTCCAGCCAGCCGCGGGGGCGCACCGGAGGAAACAGGGTGCTGAGGTGGTAGTCCAGATCCGCGGCGGTGGGACAGCGTCCGCCCAGCAGGGTATGCCCGTCAGCCCAGTCGGTGAACGGCACGTACTCGGTGACGGGCACCACCTCGGGTTGGTGTACCAACATCACCGGCGCCTTGAGCGCATAACGTGCCCAGTCGGCGCCGGGATCCTCACCGCTGGCGCTCAAGATGGGCCCACAACGCGCGGAGTCCAGCTCACTCCATACCCGTTGGCGCGTGGACAACCACCCCGAAAACTTTCCGGCCAACAGCGGAGAATTGGCCGCGATCGCGACCATGGTCGGGCCCAGCGCATGAGCCAACCGCACCCGAGCCGCCCAGCCGGCTTGCGGGCCGGCGTCCACATTGACCTGCACCGAGGCCGTCGAGGTCATCATCGCCGCACCGGCCGCAGCGGTGCGGCTCGCGATGAAAAACCGTTCCATCGCCCGATAGCGCGCACCCGGATTGGCCCGCCTGGCCGGGCGCAGCGGGTCGGCGCCCACCAGCACGAGGCCCAACCCCGCCTCCGCGAAAGCTGCACGCAGCACCTGCTGGTCACGGCGCATCGCGTCGATCGCGGTCAGCACCGACTTGACGGGCGGGCCCGACAACTCCACTGCGCCCCCAGGTTCAACACTGACCGCGCTGCCACCCGGCAACGCCGGCAGCGAGTCGATCACGTCGACGATCTGCGGCCAGGCGGGCCGGCGAGCGAGCTCGCGCAGATCGAAACAATGTGCTTCAAGCTCCAGGCCAACCCGGCCCGCGTGGCCATCGGTCAAACACGTATCGCTGATGTAGTGCGCAGCATCCACTGAATCGGCGAGTTCGCCTTCGACCAGGCACGACCCACGCAACTGCGATGTACACGCCATATCACCGATTCCTCTCGCCTGGGATCCGGATGTCGCAAGTCACTGGGTATTCGTCACCATGCCCGGTGTGGTTGGGGTGAAAAGATCCGGGTATGCCTTTGGTCTGAGGTAGCAGGTTTCGGTCCGTGACCGGTCTCGGCAGGCTCAGCGGATGTGGATCAGCGGATACGGGCAGGAACCAGTCCGGGTGTATTCTTAGTTACGCGAACGAACTATCCCACTGGCGTCGCCGATGACACGGGCTCGAACCGTGCGCGCCCGGGCTCGATGACGGAAAAAGGAGGCGGTTATGTCCCGAACTCCGGGGGATACCTGGGACATCGTGACGAGTGTTGGGTTTACCGCATTAGCTGTCTGTGCGGCGCGTGCGCTGGACGCTGCGCTGGAGCCACCTTTGGCGAACGATACTTTCGCCGCCAGTTTCGTGGCCGCCTCCGGTGAGCCAAATCTCATGACGGCACTGGCAAAGACCGATCTGAGCAGTGCAGTAGGGTTCAATGCACGCTGGGTGGGAGTGCGGACGCGGTTTTTCGATGACTTTTTCACCAGCGCGATCCGGTGCGGATCACGGCAGGCCGTGATTTTGGCAGCTGGATTAGATTGCCGCGCATACCGATTGGTTTGGCCGGACGATTGCATCGTTTACGAGGTCGATCAGCCGCGAGTGCTCGAGTTCAAACAACAAGTGCTTGATAAGCGGGGCGCGCAGCCATCGACGCGCCGTATGGCCGTCGCGGCGGATTTACGGGAGGACTGGGTCCGCCCGCTGGTTGCAGCGGGGTTCGACCCCGCGCAGCCGACCGCATGGGCGCTGGAAGGCCTGCTGCCGTATCTTCCCGGTCCTGCCCAGGATGTGCTGTTCGAGAAGCTGCACGAGTTGTCAGCAGTCGGAAGTGAGATTGCCGCCGAACTCGGGCCGGAGCCCGGAGAGCTGCGAGAATACGCCGAGCACATGCGGACCGTCCGCCAAGATGGCACACAGTCCCCGATTCTGGATTTGTGGTACGACGACCCGCATATCAACATCAAAAGCTGGCTGCGTGAGCGGGGTTGGGACGTCACCAGCGCCGACTTGGTCGATAAGGCCGCTAACGACTATGGTCGACCATTCCACGGGCTGCCACCCGTGTTCGAGCGGCTGCTGCGCACTAAATTCTTCACCGCAACTCGCAAACGTTGAAGCACAGTGGTTTTGCTGAATAAGAAGATGTCTAACCTCAGCAGACGAATCGGAATAGGGGCAGATTTGGCGGTCGATGAGCGCGTCGCGGGAGCACAACCATCGACAAGTCAACTCGGGGGGCCTCGCGCCAACTCAACTGCTACTAATCGATGGGGAGGATGACGTCAGCCATGACGGCAAAGAATTCAGCCGACGTGTCGGAAGCTGCGGCCGATTTGGTGGCTTTGCTCGCCGACGAGGGGGTGTCCCACTTTTTCCTCAATCCCGGCACCGATTCAGCCCCGCTGCAGGAGGCGCTGGCGGCGGCACGCACAGCCGGAACGCCCGCCCCGCAAGCAGTGCTGTGCGTCCACGAAAGCGTCGCGCTGGCGGCGGCCATCGGCCACCACATGATCGGCGGACGACCCCAGGCAGTGATGGTGCACGTGGACGCGGGAACATTGAATCTTGGTTGCCAGATCCACAACGCCCAGCGCAACCGGACGCCGGTGGTCGTGTTCGCCGGGCGCGCGCCGTACACCTCGGTACCACAGATCCGCGGTCATCGCGATAGTCACATCCACTGGCAGCAGGAGCAGCTCGACCAGCAGGCCGTCATGCGTGCCTACGGTAAATGGCATATGGAGGTGCCGCGTGGCCGCGAGCTAGCGCCCATTGTGCGCCGGGCATTTCAGGTCGCCCAGTCCAGCCCACCCGGGCCGGCCTACGTCATGTTGCCCCGGGAAGCTTTGATGGAGCCCGGTTCCCGCCCGCTGCCGCGGCGGCTGACGCCGGCTGTGCCGCCAGGCCCGGACCCGGGTGCGCTGGAGCGTCTGGCAGCGATTCTGGTGGCCGCTACCAAAGTGGTGATCGTCACGGCACGAGCCGGTGCCGACCCGGCCAGCGCGTCCGTGCTGGCGCGGATCGCCGAGTTGCTGGGCGCGCCGGTAGTGGATCAGGGTGACCGGCGCAACCTGCCGAGCGGTCACCCACTGCACAGCGTGGGTGATCCGGCGCCGCTGGAATCTGCTGACACCGTACTACTTGTCGACTCCGAAGTGCCTTGGGTGCCCACGCAGATCGCCCCCCCTAAGGACGCGCGGGTGGTGCAAATCGACGTGGATCCCATCAAGCCGGCGATGCCGCTGTGGTGCTACCCGGTCGAGATCGCGCTGACCGCCGATAGCCGCGCAGCACTCCCGTTGCTCGAACAGGCGCTGCTGCGCCAGGCCACGGCTGAACTACGGCAACGATGGAGTGGGCGTCGGCACGCTGCGGAAGCTGAAATCGCCCAACGTCGGCACCAGGCGCATCGCAAGGCGGAATCCAGCCGCTCGGCTGATGCCCCAGACGCGATGCTGGCTGCCCTGAATCGCGCGCTGCCAGAAGATGCCGTGGTGATCGAGGAAGCCGTCACCAGCCGGCCCGCGGTGAGCAGGCAGGTGTCACGAGCACCGGGGCGTTTCTTCGACACCGGCGCGCCGGCGCTGGGCTGGGCACTTGGCGGCGCCTTCGGCGCCAAACTCGCGCGCCCCGAAGCGCCGGTGGTCGCGATCTGCGGCGATGGCTCGTTCAACTTTAGTGTGCCGACTGCAGCGTTGTGGTCCGCTCACCGGTATGCCGCCGCATTCGTCACGGTTGTGCTGAACAACCATTCCTATTGGGCATCGAAGCAGCCGGTGATCGACCTGTACCCCGATGGAGCATCCGTACAGGCCAACGACTTTGCCGAGACACAGCTAACACCCGACATCGATTACGTCGCGCTGGCAGCGGCGTGCGGGGGAATCGGCCAGGTTGTGCACAGTCCCCAGGACATGGAGGACGCCGTCCAGTGGGCACTCGCCGAGGCCGGCCAAGGCCGCTGCGCGGTATTGGACGTGCATCTGCCGCAGCCATAACCGTGTTTGTCTCGTGACCGCGGCGTTTCGGGCGAGGTCACACGTGGGCGAGGCGCGCACGGCGAAGCTGGTGCACAACAGTGGTGGAACAGTGGTGGAAGAAGAACCCGTGAAGGCGATCGCGATTGAGGAAACGTGTCGCTATGAGAAGCCCACGACAGCGGGATTCGCGTCGCAAGGCTGCCGGTGACGGCTGATGTGCCCGCCGCTCGGAAAGCTGATGGGCTTCACAAATTTTCGTCTTCCAGAGATTGCGCCAAGGTCTTTTCGTTGACCGGTCCAGGTAACCAGATGCCGCCGGATTCGCGGGTTACGGTGGACGGTGCGCGAAAATCAACGTCTGCGCGCTAACCGTGTCGGAGGCCGTATCAGGATCTCGATGCGCAGCGCCTACGGGCAAGATGCCCGTGCAGTATTTCCAGACCAATATCGCCGCCACGACTCGGGCGTGTTCTCGCGTGCCGCACCGATTGGCGCGACAAGCGGTCGGCGTCGACACGGTGACGTTCTCCACCGACCGGCCGCACAGCAGCCGGACATCCTGGGCGGCCGGGCATCCTTCCATGTCGGCGGAGAGGGTGGCAGCCAAGCGGTACGGTACTGGGCTGTACTACCTGAGGGTTCTATCGTGAATGCTGTGTCCGAGGCCCGCGATCACGCCGTCGACTCTTCACCATGGTCTCCGCGGGAGGCTGAGTTACTTGAGGTCACATTGCGGCTGCTGCAGGAACACGGCTATGAACGGTTGACCGTCGACGCGGTGGCGGCCACCGCCCGGGCCAGCAAGGCAACCGTGTACCGGCGCTGGCCGTCGAAAGCTGAACTGGTGTTGGCCGCGTTCATCGAGGGTATCCGCCACGTCGCGGTTCCCCCCGAGACCGGCAGCCTCCGGGGTGATTTGTTGCGAATCGGGGAGAAGGTGTGTGAGCACGCCCGCCAGCACGCCAGTACCATCCGCGCTGTCCTGGTCGAGGTGTCGCGCAACCCCGCGCTCAACGAGGTGATGCAGCATGAGTTCGTCGACCAGCGGAAAGCCTTGATCCACCACGTGCTGCGACAGGCCGTTGACCGTGGTGAGATCGATAGCGCCGTCATCAGCGACGAGCTGTGGGATCTACTACCGGGCTACCTGATCTTCCGGTCCATCATCACCGGCCGGCCCCCGACTCGCCGTACTGTGCGAGCCCTGGTCGACGACGTCGTCCTGCCTAGCCTCACCCGGCCCACGCGATAACACACAGGGCACCACCGGCGCTCTGCTCCGCTGAGCTCGACGGGCTGTTTACTCGTCTCTTGTACTGTCCGGTCCCGTACCGTACTGTAAAAGCCGTCGCCTCTCGCTCGACACGCTGGGAAGACGACCTCGCCTGTGCGATCGTGTCACCGGTTATCGAAAGGTTAACGGGTGAACGGGATTTCAATTACCAACGTAGTCAGACGGGGATGGATGCTGCTGGTCGCCGTCGTTGTCGTGGCGGTCGCGGGGTTCGGCGTGTATCGCCTGCACGGCGTCTTCGGAGCGCACCATAAAACGTCAGCTGCCGACGGCATCTCAAATGAAATTATTCCGTTCAACCCCAAGCATGTGACCCTCGAGGTCTTTGGCGCCCCGGGGACTGTCGCAACCATCAACTACCTGGACGTCAATGCTGAGCCAAAACAAGTCGTCGACACACCGCTGCCGTGGAGGTACGAAATTACGACCACGCTGCCCGCGGTCGTCGCCAACGTGGTGGCGCAGGGCAACGGCAATTCCATCGGGTGTCGCATCACCATCAACGGCGTCGTCAAAGACGAAAGGACCGTCAACGAAATGAACGCCTACACCTTCTGCCTGGATAAGTCCGGATGAGCAACCACCACAGTCGCCGGCCTTTCGTGGCGCGTACCATTCGCCGGCTTTCGGTGCCGATTCTGCTGTTCTGGCTCGCCACCGTTGCCATAACGAATGCTGCGGTACCGCAACTGGAGGAGGTCGGCCGGAAACATAACGTGGCAGCGAGTCCGCCCGACGCGCCGTCGCTGCTGGCAATGAAACACATGGGCACGGTGTTTCACGAATTCGATACTGACAGTTTAGCCATGATTGTGCTGGAAGGTGATAAGCCGCTCGCCGACGACGCGCACCGCTTCTATGACACCGTAATCCAGCGACTAGCTCAGGACACCAAGCATGTGCAGCACATACAGGATCTCTGGGGAGACCCGCTGACGTCATCGGCCTCGCAGAGCACTGACGGTCAGGCCGCGTATGTGCAAGTCTATCTTGCCGGTGACCAAGGCAGTGCGCTTGCAAACGAATCCGTCGCCAGTGTGCGCGACATTGTGCGACAGATACAGCCGCCGAAGGGCGTCCAGGTTTATGTCACCGGCCCGGCGCCGCAATTCGCAGATCAATTTACGGTGGGGAGCAAAAGTACCGCCAAGGTCACCGGGATGACTTTCGTGGTGATCGCGGTGATGCTCCTGTGGGTGTACCGAGCAGTTGTCTCGATGATTCTGGTACTTCTCACCGTCTTTATTGAACTGGCTGCGGCGCGCGGCGTTGTGGCCTTTTTGGGGAACTCCGGGATCATCGGGTTGTCGGTATACTCGACCAATCTGCTGACGTTACTGGTCATTGCCGCTGGGACGGACTACGCCATATTTTTCCTCGGGCGTTACCAAGAAGCACGCGGTGTGGGCGAAGATCGCGAGACTGCCTTCTACACCATGTTTAACGGTACCGCTCACGTTGTGCTGGGCTCGGGCCTGACCGTGGCGGGCGCGGTCTCGTGCCTGAGTTTTGCTCGTATGCCCTATTTTCAAAGCCTGGGTCTTCCTTCCGGCATTGGTGTCCTGATCTCGTTGGTGGCGGCGCTCACCCTAGGACCGGCCGTGATCACCGTGGCTAGTCATTTCGGTCTGTTTGAGCCCAAACGCACGATGCGCACCCGGGAATGGCGGCGGATCGGCACGGCGATTGTCCGCTGGCCCGGACCGATTCTGGCGGTGGCTTCTGCGGTAGCACTGGTCGGGCTGCTCACCCTGCCGGGATACCAGACCAGTTACGACCCGCTGCCATATATGCCGAATGCAGCCCCTTCTAAAATTGGATACACGGCCGCTGAGCGGCATTTTTCTGCGGCCCGGCTGAATCCGGAGCTGCTGATGATCGAAACCGACCACGATATGCGTAATCCGGCGGATATGCTCATTCTAGAGAGGGTGGCCCGAGGCGTCTTCCATACCCCTGGTATCGCCCAGGTACAGTCCATCACCCGGCCCTTGGGAACACCGATCGACCACAGCTCTATACCGTTTCAAATCAGCATGCAAAGCGTCGGGCAGATCGAGAATCTGAAATACCAGAAAGACCGGGCGCATGACCTGCTGACGCAAGTTGCTGAGATCTCGAAAACAATCGATATTTTCAGGCGCCAATACGCCCTGCAGCAGCAGCTCACAGCCGCGACCCACGACCAGACGCAAAGTTTTCACGAAACCCTCGACACGCTCAACGATTTGCGTGATAAGCTTGCGAATTTTGATGACTTCTTTCGGCCGCTGCGCAGCTATTTCTACTGGGAGAAACACTGCTACGATATTCCGGTGTGCTTTGCCTTTCGATCCATCTGGGATGTGATGGATGGTCTCGATAAGGTTAGCGAGCAGTTAGGAAAACTCTCGGTAAGTTTCGACAAATTGGATACGATCCAACCACAACTGCTTGCACTAATACCACAACAGATCGACAGTCAGGAAACACTCCGCAAGTTAACTCAGTCGAATTACGCCACCATGTCCGGGATCTATGACCAGACGTCGGCATTGATTGAAAACGCGTCTGCCATGGGGCAAGCGTTCGACGCTGCGAAAAATGACGATTCGTTCTATCTGCCTCCGGAGGTTTTCGACAACTCGGATTTCCAGCGGGGTCTGAAACTGTTTCTCTCGCCGGATGGCAAGGCCGCCCGCATGATCATCACTCATGAAGGTGATCCCGCGACTCCCGAGGGTATCTCGCATATCGACCTGATCATGAAGGCCGCCCACGAGGCCGTGAAAGGCACCCCCGCACAGGAGGCTAAGTTCTATCTCGGTGGTACCGCAGCAGCCGACAAGGACATCCAAGAAGCCGCCAAATACGATCTTATGATCGCCGCAATATCTGCGCTGAGCCTCGTTCTACTCATCATGATGCTCATCACGCGGAGTCTGGTGGCCGCGATCGTCATTGTGGGTACGGTGGCCTTGTCGCTGGGCGCCTCATTTGGGGTGTCGGTGCTGGTGTGGCAGTACGTTCTTGGCATCAAGCTGTACTGGATCGTGTTGGCGCTGGCCGTCATCCTGCTCTTGGCGGTGGGATCCGACTATAACTTGCTGCTGATTTCCCGGTTCAAGGAGGAAATCAGCGCCGGATTACGGACAGGCATTATTCGTGCGATGGCCGGCTCCGGGTCGGTGGTGACCTCAGCCGGGCTGGTGTTCGCCTTCACTATGTGCTCTTTTGTGTCGAGCGACTTGCGGGTTCTCGGCCAGATCGGAACCACCATCGGCCTTGGGCTGCTGTTTGACACGCTGATCGTGCGCGCCTTCCTGACTCCTTCGGTTGCAACGCTGCTCGGACGCTGGTTCTGGTGGCCGCAACGGGTGCGCCCGCGACCGGCCAGCCAGATGCTGCGGCCCTATGGACCGCGTCCCGCGGTTCGGCAACTGCTGCTGTGGGACGACGAGGCGACAACGGTGACGTCCGAATGATAGCCCGGGCCTGGATGAGTGAGTCATAACTCCCGCGCTGCGCGTGCCGCGGGCGGTGTCGAGTGTGTATTGGTGGCGGGGACACGCCGGGCGAGCCGCCGTGATTGCACGCTCGGCGTGTCGTCGGGTGCTGGATGCGGCCGGCGGATCGCCTCACGCCAGCTCGCCTTCGCCGCGCAACTGGGAACCGTGTGGAAGCAGCAGCTGACGACAACAAGTGACGCGGGAAGCGGCTCATCGACAGCGAACAGGCCGCTGTCAGTACACCCGGGCCCATCGGTTGCTGAAGAGTTCGTTGACGGCAACGTCGTGGCAATCTGCCGTTAGCTCCATGCTACGGCCGGAGCCTATTGTTACGACCACACCACGCTGGGCGGCCCCGGGTCCTGGACGCTGCGACTGTACAAATGATTCCTCACCGGCAGGTGATGTCGGCGTCGCAGCAGGAATGAGGCGTGACGGCGTTGCGTCGAAGGAGCGTACCGGACATGACAAGTCGCTGCGAATCACCCTGCTCGGGAAGCGATATCGTGCGGCTCGACGCACTGGGCCCGAACGGTGACTACCGCACCCGTAACCGGGAAATCATCACAGATACCGCTGGCGTTGCCGTCGCCGCGCTCAGCATCGTCCCGGAGTTGTTCGTCGCTCGAAGCATCGCCACGCAGCGGCGGATCCACCCGCTTCCGCTGGCCCAACGGCAAGCCGCACTGAAAAAGTCGGCTGACATTTTTCGCTACGCCCAGATCGCCGGGCTGGATTTCGAGTCCTACGTCACGCGGGTGACTCGGGTGTCGGGCCTGCCGATCGCCATAACTCGGGCCGGAGCCCTAGAGGTGGCGGCCGCGCTCGGCCAGACACCGGATGCGGTGTGTGTGGCCCGGCCGATGGGTTCAGTATGTGACTGGCGGGACGAGCTCACCCGCAGCGGCAGCGGTGTGTGGGTGCGCCGGGGAGAGGTTTTGGCTGTGCACGCCTCTGCCAACCATCCTGGGGTGCACAGCGGCTGGCCGCAGGCGTTGGCGCTGGGATACCGGGTCGCAGTCCGCCCGTCCCGGCGGGAGCCCTTCACCGCGCATCGCGTGGTCATGGCGTTGCGTCAGGCTGGATTCCGGCCTGAGGACGTGCTGTATCTGCCGGCGGACCATGCCGGTGCTGACGAGATGATCCGCGCCGCCGATCTGGCCATCGTCTTCGGGGGCCGAGATGTCGTCGACACCTATGGCGCCGACCCGCGGGTGTTAGTCAACGGGCCTGGGCAATCGAAGATCCTGGTCACCGCCGAACAAAACTGGCGCGATTACCTGGATCTGATCGTGGACTCGATCAGCAACCGGGGCGGGATGGCTTGTCAGAACGCCACGGCGGTGCTTTACGAAGGTGACCCGGCACCGCTGGCTGAGGCTATCGCGGAACAGCTCGCGCTCATCCCGGCGTTACCCGCGGGCGACGAAACCGCGCTACTGCCCACCCGGCCCATCGGGCAGGCACACGCGCTGGCCGAGTACGTGGCCGCCAAGGCGGCGGGCTCGATCTCGCTGTTGGGTGCTGATCACGTGATCGGCGACCTCGGGGACGGCAGTGCTGCGCTCCGGCCGGCGGTGCACCTGCTGAACGCACCCGAGGTGGACAAGCTCAACATCGAGGTGCCATTTCCCTGTGTGTGGGTCAGTGCGTGGTCGCGCAACGATGGTCTTGCACCGCTGAGGAATTCGCTGGTGATTACTGCCATCACCTCCGATGAGCAACTGATCGACGACCTCCTTGCTGAGCCCACGGTGACCAACCTCTACCGTGGCCGGCACCCTACGCACTTCTCAGCAACATGGATGCCGCACAACGGCTACCTGGCCGAGTTCCTGATGCGCAGCAAAGGGTTCATTCGGGACTAGCCCGGGCGCCACGCCGGCGAGAGTCGGTCAATCACCTCAGCCAGGCCGGTGAGCGGCGGCAACAGCAGAAGGTGGGCGCGTGCCCCGCCGGAGGGGAACGCCTCGGCTGTCACCAGATGCGGCGGGGTGACCTGCCGACCAGGTAGCCGGTGGGGAAGGACATCTCAATCACCCGCAGCTGGTGATTAGCGTTCGACGCAAGCTCGAGAATCACGCAGCTCTCACCTACTGCTTTAGACTCCAGCACCCTGTAGTGTTGACCGCCACCGTGGATGTCGGTGATCGGGTCACCTGAGCGCAATCGTTCGACGGGGACCAGCTCGGCGGTTTCGTCTAACTCCACGCGGGTAACGGTAGGCGAGATCGGCGAGCAGAAAGACCGGTTTCCGCAGATTAGGCGCGGACCGGCCGGCGTGCGGTGTTAGCCACGTTTGGCGCGCACCGACTGAAAAGTGCCGAAGCTCCTGGTCCGCACACTCACAAAACCGTGTTGCTCCAGGATGTCGCCGAGTTCGTCCTCGCCGAACACGCGGGCCCACCTGTTCGGCAACAGCTGCCAAACACGAGCGGCGAATCCGGCGGTGGGCACCATGACGGCGACTCGCCCGCCTGGTCGGAGCACCCGCGCCATCTCCGCTATCGCTGCGGATGGATCCGGCACGAGCTGGAGTACGGCGATGCAGACCACCGCATCGACCGTTGCCCCGCGCAGCGGAAGCTGTTGCGCATCTGCGCGCAGGAAGCCGACCTGGGGTCCCGAGTGGGCCCGGACAGCGCGCGCCAGCATTGATTCGGAGATGTCGATACCCAAGGCGAGTCCGTCGGGGCTCACAGCACGGCCGAGAGCCGCCGTCACAGTACCCGGGCCGCAGCCGACGTCCAGGGCGGTTCCGCCGGCGGGTATGGTCAACGACTCGGTGGGATTCAGCCATGCCGCGAACAGCCGGCGCAACGCCGCTTGGTTGTAGTCGTAAACCATCGAGCCGATTCGCGTGGTGAACATCGCCTGCAACGGGCCGGTGTTTTTCGGCACACCCGCACCCGCCGCGTCAGCACCCACCAGATCGAGGTAACCCTTACTGACATCCGGCTGCGATGGGGGGTCAGCGAGGAGCTCAAGCGCCCGTTGTAACGCGGGAGGCACTGTCGTGGTCAGATCGGTCATAAGCATTCCTTCGAACAAACACAAAGTGATACAGACGATTACGAAACGGCAGTCGCGACACGCAACAGCCGCCCCACTTGAAGCCTACCGTCAACTGGGCGCTGACGCCGACGCCGCGAGTGCCGCCGGTCAGCGTCAGCAACGAGGAGAGAACACCATGCAGATGAGCGGCAACACGATCCTGGTAACCGGCGGAGGCACCGGAATCGGTCGCGGGCTGGCCGAAGCGTTACACCAGTCGGGTAACCGGGTGCTCGTTGCCGGGCGGCGCCGCGAACCGCTGCAGGCCGTCGCGCAGGCCCATCCAGGTGTGGACTATCTGACGTTGGACCAGGCCGACGCGGCCGACATCCAACGAGTCGCCGCGCGGATAACCGAGCACTATCCGGACCTCAACGTGGTCGTCAACAATGCCGCCATCCAGCGCGTCGAGGACCTCACCGGTGCCGACACGTCGGCGGCGGAGGAGACGGTTGCGACCAACTTGCTAGGGCCGATCCGCCTCACCGCCGCGTTACTGCCGGTGCTGATCAGGCAGCCGCACGCCGCGATCCTCAATATCACGTCCGCACTGGCGTTCATGCCGAGCGCCCTAACACCGACATATTGCGCGACCAAGGCGGCGCTGCACTCTTACACACAGTCGCTGCGCTTTCAGCTGCGCAACACATCGGTTCAGGTGATCGAACTCATCCCTCCGCAGGTGCAGACCGCGCTTCAGGGAGAGCGCGGCTTCGATCCGAAGGCGATGCCGCTCGACGAGTACATCGCCGAGACGATCACACTGTTGCGGACGCAGCCGCAGGCCGACGAGATCGTCGTGGACCGAGCCAAGCGGTTCCGGTTCGCTGAGCGAGAAGGCAGGTACGACGCCATCTACCAGGTTTTCAACGAGGCGATGACCGCGCGGCTTCGCCGTGGCGGTGACTGACCGGCGCAGAGCCGAGAATGCCGATGCTCCGACAGAACCGAAAAGCCTATTCGACACGGCCGCCACAATAGACGGGGTTTTTCATATCGGCCCGGCGCATGCGGCACGTGAGGCGAATATGGGTGTAGCCGTGGTGAATGCAGCACACGCCGCCGGTGTACGAAAATTTGTCTTCTCCGGCCCTCAGACAAAGTGACAGCTGTGCGCTGCTAATCAAGTCGACAGCCACGACGTCGCTGCGAGTATCAGCAAGATGCTCGGACTGCCGATTACCCCGACACACACCTTTTGGACGAGTGCACGTCGCAGATGCCGGCGGGTTTTAAACGCAGTTCACCGTGTAATACCTGCCGGTACAGGACGACGTTGGTGAGGTGACCTCCGTCAATAAACACCTTCGACAACAGCTGAACCCTCGAAGGTCGCTAGCGGGCGCACCGCAGTGAGAGAATCGCCGACTTGACCTGCGGGCCCCCTCATCCGAATCGCGCTGTCGCGTTCCCAGTTGTTTGGAATAAACATCCCCTTGCTGATGTGGTTCATCACCACCTGGCCACGCTCTCCGTAGGGCACCTCGTCACCGGTGTCCGGGTCCACCACCCAGAACACGACATAGGGAGTGCGTGGATCGAATACGAACGGGTGACCGTCCCTGCCGGTTCGGGTGCTAGCCTGCGAAAGAATCATCGTGCTGCCGAAAACCATTGTGATGACAGTGTTGGGAAATATTTCACGAAGTAGGTCCAAGGTATCGGCATCCGCATACGCACCGCTGAGCAACACGTACCGCAGTTTACGGTTGCAGAGGTCGACCAGCACATCGTCACGCGCAATTGCCTCGAGCAGCGGTGGGGTGGTTTGTAGATTGGCGACCTCCTGAGACCGCAGGATCAATTCGGCTTGTCCGACGACGTGGTCGAGATATTCCGATACCTTGCCGGCGACACCACGCCGCACAACCTTCTTGACCCAACGCGGATCGATGTCGATCGAGTAAAAAATCGAGCCGAGCCGCTCCGCGACCAGCCGGGAAAAGTAACCGACACCGTGTGGCCCGCTGGGCATCACGCACAAAAAGCCACGGCCCCGGAGGAAGCCGCCCGCTACGAAATCCTCGGTCTGCCACCGGATAACTTGTTCGATCCAATCCGGCAGTTGCGCGGTCCGTTTAGGAGCGCCAGTAGTACCACCGGATTCGAATACCTGGGGTAGCGGAGGCGGTGATCCGTATCCACGCGGTATCAGATCCCCGATCGGTACACTGCGCAGATCATTCACCACGTTGGGAAACAACCGCAGATCACTGAACGTGTGGATGCCGGTTAACGGGTCGAAGGGCAGGGTTTCAGCCCTGCGCAACCAGAATGGGGAACCGGTGTCCTCGCTGAAATGCCAAGCGATCGCCGCGTGCAAGTACGCCTGCGGATCAGGCACTGCAACCGCCCGGGGCACATCCAACAACGACAGATCGACGTCGGCCACGCTACAGATCTTCGCTCGGCTCTGGCCGCCGGGCGACCGCAGCGCGAACTGTTCGCGCCACGGTGGCCTTGCCGTAACCAAGCCGGGCATGCGGGTCGCCCGTTATCCGGACTCACTCTGGTATGGGAAACCGCCTGCGCCGCGGCGACAGACGGCGGCGAACCTCCGCGGCTACATCCGGGCGGTGACGGTGGGCGATCGCCTGCAGGCTACAGCACGCAACCGCGGATTGCCGTCATCGCCGGTCGCGAAGACGAGAGGATCATGTCCGGCAGGGAGAATCTGGATCCACGCGCGGTGCACAGCGCTCTCGCTGAACAACGCGGTATCGGCGAGAGCGCGGTCATCAGGGTTCCCGAGGAGCGGTCTGGGCAGCGGCCGGCGGTGTTCGTCATGCCACGCGCAGATCACCAGATCCGCGAAACCACAGTGCGGGATTGCCTGCGGCACAGGGCGCTTCGAACAGCCGAGAGACATTCACATTGTCAGGAGGATTCCGCGTAATCCCGCCGGCAAGGTCCTGCGCAAAGAACTGCCGATGTCCGGACCGCCGCCGACAAAATCTCGCGGGAGATCAACAGGGTGGTCGTTTTCGCCCACCGATCGGGCGTTACGACGCACCGATGCTCTGTCCCGCGGACGACCCTAACGAGCAGGCCGTACCCCTGTTGGCGGGTGAGCTAGCTCTTCATGCCGACAGTGATCACGTCCGATAAAGGCCGTGTCCACGGGGGCCGGCGGACACGGTGCTGTGCAGTGATGACGAAACCGGCGGTCTCGAACAAGGTCCGTACCTCAGCCGCCGAGGCATGATGGGCGGGTTTCCACCTGGGGGCCGAAGGTCCCTGCAGAAGAGGTTGGCGCGCGCTTAAGGCTGCGACCGCCACCAGCCCGCCAGGGGACAGCACACGAGAGAACTCCCGCAGCGCTGCGGCCTGGTCGAAAAAGTGAAACGCCGAAGTCGTCACAATCGCATCAAGCGTCCCGTCGCCGAAAGGGAGGGTCTCGGCCGGGGCGCGCAGCCACTGCACCCGGGGGGATCTGGCACGCGCTGCATTCAGCATGCCGTCGGACATATCGATTCCATAGACTTCGTCCGGATGCAGCTCACGCTCTATCCTGTCCGCGAGAATTCCTGTTCCGCAGCCTATATCGGCGATTCTGCGAGGTTGATGCACGCGCAGTTGCGTAATCACCTCGTCGTGCGGGGGACGGTAGACCCAGCGCTGCAGAAAAGGAAGGTCGTAGACCGGCGCGGCAAAACCCCAGATCCGCGTCACCGCACCATTAAGGCCACGCCGTCTAGGTGCGGTCATCGCGCAGTCATCACTAAGGCGCAGGAGGCGTTGTGCAGTCCCGCCGTCGAAGTGCTGTGGTGCCGGCTTGCCGTCACAGAGCCCGGCCGCCTTCCACCCCGGGCACGTCACCCGGCCGTTTCATGTAGACGCTGACACGCGAGATGAGCCCGGCATTGTTCCGCTCGAAGCGGATGCATTCCGGGTAGGCCGTGGGAACGGCGTTGATCTCGAAGGTCTCGGTCAATTCGACGTAGCATAGCCGCTCACTCACATGCGAGATGCGCTGCACCGTCAACCGGTAGCCCGGAAGACGGGAGAAAACATCGCGCAGGAAAGCGATGTAGGGCTGTTTGCCCTCAACGATGTCGCAAAACGGCCCGTCACGGACCAGGCCCTTGTCTACCATCGTGGTGGCAAGACCGTCCCAGTCGTTGGCGCTCAGGCATCTCAGATAACGTTCGATGACATTGTCAGCGGCTGCAATCACCTCAGCCATCACGCCTCCTCATCAGCGCCTCGCGAATCGCTCGACAGCACTACCGTAAGCCCGGTGCACCAGATGGGGCAGTCACCGCGATCCATTGCCCGGTTCGCCTGTCACACTCGTATCACGTAACCCGTCGGGTGGTGCAGCTGATGAGAGGACAACACGATGGCTGCTATCGATGACCTGCTGTCGACGTTCATGATCAGCCGGGCCTCCTTCGACGGCGGCGTCATGTCGCTGCGGCAGTTTGTCGGCCCCACCCTCGCTGACCACCGGGGGCGAATCGAGATGCCGGCCTACGCCGTGATGGTCGAGTCGGCCACCAGCGGTGCATTCTGGTATTCGCTGGGTGAACCGGTGGGCAGCGTCCAGTCCTGGCTGTCTCTTGCCTCCGCCGCGCCGGTCGTGGCCAACCAGCAGCTCTCTGCGAAGTCCCTGTTGGTGCGCCGGGACGACCGCTACGGAACCCTTACCGTGCAGATCAGCGATGAGCGGGACGACGTGGTCTGTGTAGGAGTGGGTCGATGCGTGCGCGTCGGCCGCACCAGCGATGCGTTGTCGGCGATCGACGGTGCACCGTCGGAGACTGGAAGCGCTTTCGCATCGCCCACCGGCGTTCTGCCGCCGCCGATCGATCCTGAGTTAGACGGTTCGCAAATCCTGGCTGAAATCGGCAAAGGGCGTATTTCCCCCGGGCCACTCTGTGAACTGCTCTGTGCCACAGTGAAGTCAGACAACGACACCACTCAGCTGGTCGTATCACCGCAGCAGTGGATGGCCAATCCGCTGGGAACCATGCAGGGCGGAGTAGTCACAGCCATTGTCAGCCAGGCCTGCGTCCTTGCCGGCCAGCGGTATACAATTCCGGGCCAACAGTATTCGCTGGCGGGGTTCAACATTAACTTCTTCAGGTCGCCGCCGGTCGACGGCGAGCTGACAGTGACGACTACCTTAGACAAGCTAGGCCAGCGCATCGGCACACTCTCCGCGATCATGACGGGTTCGAACGGTGTTACATTCGCCCGTGCGGTGGCCGATATCGAATACCAACCGGCACCGCGATTGGATTGATCGGTGTGCTGGTGGCCGCACTCTCGTCGTCGACAGCGAGGTGGCCCCCGAGGGCGGTGGTGACCCCCAACCCGCTAGGTTCATTACTTGTGAGCTGGTGGATCACCCGGACAACTCAAATATTGTGTGAAAAAGTGCCGGCGCCGCCGGAGCAGGTGCGCGACTTCTACGCAGATCTGAACAACCTGAAAACCGTTCATCCATTGATTGTTTCGGTGCGAACCACAGCACGCAGGGAAAATAGCGACGGTTATGAGCAGACCTATCGGATATGTGACCGGATTCCCCTGCGGGGGTTCGCCATCAGGATCGGCTATCAGGCGCATCTCAGGGTTTACACGCACGGGAAGGTGATCACCGAGGCCCGCCAGTTCCCTCGGGTGCGTTTAACCGGAATGGTATCATTCGAGCTGGTCGATTCGGGAACCCTTGTCACTGAAAGGCTTTGGATTCAAGCTCCGCGGCCGCTGGCGGGGATCACGAATCGTGAAGCTGTCAAAGCCCATCGCGCGATGCTGTCTGGTATCCGCAGTCACTTTGAAACACGATCATGAACAGCTCTCTGCGGCGTTAACACGGAATCTCCAGGGTATCCCGTAGAGCTCCGACTGCCGTCGCATCCCGAGTCGCTGTACGCACCGACAGATGACCCAGCAAGGCGATCGGTGCAACACAACCTTGGGTTTGGGCCGGACACCTCCCGTGACCACAGGCCCTGAGCGGTTCAACGAAAGCTCTGACGGCGCGCGACTGGTGTTGAGTGCTGACCGGTCTCGTCGAGGCTTTCAGTGAGTTGCTCGCCGAGTGCTGCGACAAGGGCGATCTGGGTGGGCTCGTCCTGGGATGGTGAGAGCATGTCCGGCGATCGGTTTGTGGGTGTCACGAGTTCCGGCAGGGGATGAGGACACCCCCACACCGTGGTGTTTCTGGACCGCCGGATGGCCAGGGTGGTGTCACCGAGACCTCCGCGTGAATCACCCCGTCGATCGGGCCGCGGAGTGGTCGGACCTGGCTGACCTGCAGGTTAGGGGCGACACGGGCGCCGATGCGACCAACATGGAGCCACTTGAGGGAATTTTGGTGGTGCACCGCCGTGTCTTCCGCTCATCTGGCCTCGTCAGATCTAAGCTTGCGATGACTACGAGGAGGGGCATCGACGTATCGGCGGCAACTATGGTGTCAGCTGGCCATATGGCCGGGACACGCCACGGCAGAGGACCGAACCGGCCGGGGGATACCCTGCGCCGGTTCGTTGTCCTCGGCGGCGCCGATGGATCGCTCCTGATCCGCGTTCCAGTCGCCGAGCGACTGGGCGGCGGCGAGGTCAGCGCAGCACCGGCATTCCCGCGTTGGACGGGCTCCGTGGCGTCGCAGTTGCCCTAGTACTCGCAGAGCACGGCGGGATCGCCGGCATGAGGGGCGGATTCATCGGTGTCGACATCTTCTTCGTCCTCAGCGGGTTCTTGATCACCTCCCTGCTGCTTGACGAGCTTGGCCGAAGCGGTCGGATCGACATGCCCGGTTTCTGGATTCGCCGCGCCCGCCGACTGTTGCCCGCGTTGGTGTTGATGGTGCTGGTTGTGGGCTGTGCGCGCCGACTCCTGCCGCCGGAAGCGGTCGCGGGCCTACGGGACGACGCGATCGCCGCATTTGTGTGGGCAGCCAACTGGAGGTTCGTAGCTCAGCGGACCGACTATTTCACCCAAGGCGCTCCACCATCACCTCTGCAGCACACGTGGTCACTGGGTGTGGAGGAGCAGTATTACCTCATCTGGCCGGTGCTCATGGTGGGGGTCGCTGTGCTGCTGGCCGTACGCGCCCGGCGCCGCGGCGTCTGGGCGACGCTCGGCGGGGTACGCTTCACCGTTTTTCTGCTGGCCACACTGGGAGCACTGGGATCGGCCGCTGCGGCCATTGTGCTGGCCGGTAATGCTTCCCGAGAGCGGGTGTACTTCGGCACCGATACCCGTGCGCAGGCACTCCTGACCGGCGCGGCGGCGTCAGCGTTGCTGGTCCGGGATTGGCCCGCGCTGAACCGTGGATGGTGTCTGATCCGGTCGCGAGCGGGCCGGTGGGCTGCCCGCCTGTTGCCTGTGGTCGGGATAGGTGTGCTGGCAATGGCCGCTCACCATGTCACGGGCAGTGGCCGCGAATTTCGCGGTGGACTGCTGGCAGCGCTGGCCGTAGCCGCGGTGCTTGTTATCGCTCCGGTGGCCTTAGACCAGAGCGGGCCGGTGGCCCGTGTGCTGGCCTGGCGTCCTTTGGTGTGGCTTGGGACCATTTCCTACGGCGTCTATCTGTGGCACTGGCCGATCTTCATGGTGCTCAACGGGGAGCGAACCGGGTGGTCGGGATTAACGCTGTTTGCCGCTCGGTGTAGCGCCACGGCGGCGGTGGCCACAATGTCATGGTGGTTGATCGAACAGCCGATCCGGCGCTGGCAGCCGTTACATGTACCGCTGCTCCCGTTAGCAGGGGCCACGGTGGCAACAGCTGTCGCGCTGACGGTGGTGATGGTCCCCGTCGAAGCCGGGCACGCAGGTGGGAACAGCCTGCCGCCCGGGGTCTCTTCCGTCGCGGCAGTTTCGCCGTCCCCACCGCAAACGTCGGCAGCGGTGCGGGCTGCCGCGCGGCGAAATCCCAACCGTCCGTTTACCGTCTCGGTATTCGGTGACTCGATCGCCTGGACGTTGATGCATTACCTGCCGGAGACACCCGGATTTGACTTCGTCGACCACACTGTCATCGGATGCAGCATTGTCCGGAGCGGCCCATATCGCTATTTCGGTCAAGTCATCGATCAAAAACCCGAATGCGACAACTGGCCGGCCCGATGGTCAGCGCAGATCAATCAAGATCAGCCCGATGTCGCGCTGCTGATCATCGGCCGCTGGGAAACGATCGACCGAGTCAACGAGGGACGCTGGACACATATTGGCGATCCGGCATTCGATTCTTATCTCACTGCCGAACTTCAACGGGCGCTGGATATTTTGAGTTCGACCGGGGCTCGGGTGATGGTTGCCACCGCACCGTATAGTCGGCGGGGCGAAAAACCAGATGGCAGCCTGTATCCGGAGGACCAACCCGAGCGAGTGGATCAGTGGAACACGTTGTTGCGCCGAACGATTGGTAACCGCTCGAATGTCGTTGTGCTGGATTTGAATAAGCGATTATGTCCCGACGGTGTCTACACGGCCAAGGTGGACGGTATCCAGGTACGCAGTGACGGCGTTCACCTGACGCCGGAAGGGGTGAAATGGCTGACGCCGTGGCTGGAAGAATCCGTCAGATAGCTCCGCCGTAGCTTGGCGGACGGTCAATTATCTACCCGACAGCTTATTTCCATGCTGTCAGCATCCCTGGCCAAAAAGTTGACGCTCAGATAGCCGTTTTCCACATTCCTTACGTAGTCGAGGTAAGGTTTCGTTCCGGCCATCTCTGTGTTGTCTGCCAGGATCAGCGTTCCCGGTGATAGCTGTGACTCCAGCAGTTGAAGCACGGGCAGGTAGAGCTCTTTCCAACCGTCGAGGAGCAAGAAATCGACCGGTCTGTCGAGGGTCGGGAGCGTAGAAAGAGCATCGCCTTCAAGCACTGTGATCACGTCATCCAGCCCGGTATCAGTGAAAGTCTTTTTTGCGGCGGCTATCTTTGTCGCGGCGAGCTCAGTGGTGACGACATGCCCACTGCCGTTGTCACGAACCGCTGAAGCTAGGTGGATAGTCGAAATTCCGAATGACATGCCGAATTCCACGACCGTCGCCGGACGCGTCGCCCGCACCAATGAATACAGCAGCCTGCCGGCCTCGGGGGTAACCGGAATGTAGAACTCGCTCATCGCATCGGCACGTTCCTGCGCACTGGCCGAGGACAGCCGCTCCAACTCGTCTTGCCGGTCGCGCAGCAGGGGTGTCTGTTTTTTCGCCTCGGCGAACATTCGATCCAACGCCTCGGCGACTCGAGAGTCTCGCAGAGTAACGGTCATGGGGTCGAGCGTACGCGGCGGCGGTTTCGACTTCAGGCGCATCAGGCACCGTTAGGAGACAAGCTGCCTGATGTTGGTTTCGCACCTCGTCGTTCTGCGAGGCATCCACCGTTGCTCGCCGCGGTGACCACGATCGCCGATCCGGCGGTGCACATGTTGTGGTTGTCGGATAGGGAGCTGGTTTTTCCACCACCCGCTTTGTTTACGAAGACTGTGGTAGCAGAACAATTTTGCCATGCGTGTGTCGCTGTTCAAGTTGCGCGAACGCGTCCGCAACTCGCTCGAGCGGATAAGCAGCGGCAATATCGACATCGATCGCGCCGGTAGCGACGAGGTCGGCCATTTCCGCCAGCACCTCCGCAGTCGACGCCTCGGCGCTGCCCTCGGTCTTGGCGCCGACTTCGGCGGCTTTCTGAAATGCGATGATGGTGTTGATCCGTTCCGGCGGCACACCAAGGTCCACTGCGAGCTGCACGTATTCCGGGCCGAATAAGTCGATGAACGCGTCGATTCCGTGCGGCGCCATTTTCCGCAGCCGGTCCGCCAGCGCATCGCCATATGCCACCGGGGTGACGCCGTGACTCTGCAGCCAGTCGGCGTTGCGCTCCGAGGCGATGCCGAGCACTCGCGCCCGGCGACGGACTAACAACTGCACAACCAGGCTGCCCACCCCACCGGCGGCCGCCGACACACCCACCGTCTCGCCCGATTGCGGCGACACAGCGCGAACTGCCGCATATGCGGTGACGCCAGCGACATACAGTGAACCAGCCACCTCCCAACTCAATTGAGGAGGCTTGCGGATCAACTGACGTGCCGGGACAACAGTGTGGGTGGCGTGGCTGGACCGACGCAGGCTGAAGCCCATCACCTCGTCGCCGACCGAGAACTGTGTCACCCCCGGTCCTACCGCCGCCACGACACCGGCGAGATCACTGCCTTCGCCGCACGGAAACGTCGCGGGAAACCTCTCGTGCAGTGCACCGGTCCGGATCGCCGCTTCACCCGGGTTGATCCCCGCGGCGCGAACTTCGACCAGCACCTCGCCTTCGCTTGGCGAGGGTATGTCGATGTCAGTCACGTAGAGCACGTCCCGCCCCCCGTAGCGGTCGAAACGTACCGCTCGCCCTGTCGTGGAAGTCATCTGATCTCCTTGTCCGACAACGCGCTGCATGAACGGCGAAATAATTCATCGGGGCCACAGCGGCGCCCCAGAAGCGCTGCCAACCCCTCAGCTCTGCACAATGATCGGATCGCCGATGTGCACCATGTCGAAATACCATGCGGCGTTCTCTGGGCTCAGATTGATGCAGCCATGACTGACGTTCGCGTAGCCTTGCGAGTCCACCGACCAGGGGGCTGAATGCACATACACCCCGCTCCAGGTGACACGAACCGCATATTGGCCCTCGATGAGATACCCCTCGGGAGAACTGAGGGGAATACCAATCGTGCGCGAATCGAATGTGACGGTCCGTTCTTTCGATAAAGCGCTGAAGTGTCCGATCGGGGTCGGACGGGTGGGTTTACCCATCGACGCCGGCATCACCCGCATCACCTCGTCGTTGACGCTGACGGTGAACGTATGAGCTGAGATGCTGGCAACGCCGAGGACCGCGTCACCGGTTTCGAAGCCGGTCGACAAGCCGTGAACCTGCACCGTCACTTTTGTGTGCGCGGGCCAGTACTGCTCTGGAATCCATTGCACGACATTGTCATCCACCCAGCTAAAGTGCCCCGGGGGCCGGCTCGGCGAAATAATCGTGATACTGCGTTCGGCAGCTGCCCGATCGGCTACCGGTCGGGTGAACGATATGACTACCGGATGGGCCACACCCACCACTTCCCCCGCCGCTGGTCGGATCGACCCAACGCGGGCCGCATCGGGTACCGCGACCCCTGCCGAGGCGAGGCTGGCAGGCACCACCGTGGCCGTCGCCGCAGCCCCGACCGCGACGACGACGAATAGACATCGAACCGCTCTCCGCATGGCGTCCACCCCTCTGAGGTGCCGGGATCGACAGCACCAGACGCTGTGTGCCTTACTTTCTACCCCATTCTGCGTTCGGCAAACGATTACCGCAGCGAAAACATCTCATCGGAAGGGAAGGACCGCACGAGTCTGGCGGTGAGGCAAACATACCGGACGCCCACCTGCGGGCCGTCACGTCGTGGCCTTTACCCGGGCGGCGGCAGATTCCGGCATCGGTTCGTAGCGGACGAAAGAGCGGGTAAACGATGCGGCACCGTGCGAGAGTGAGCGCAAGTCGATCGCGTAGCGGGTGAGTTCGATCTGCGGTACCTCCGCCTTGACGACGGTGCGGTCGTTGGCCGCAGTGCCGGTGCCCAGGACACGGCCACGGCGCCCGGACAGGTCACTCATCACTGCGCCGACCAACTCGTCGGGTACCAGCACCGAGATCTCGTCGATCGGCTCCAACAAGATCACCTTGGTCGCCGCTGCCGCCTCTTTCAACGCCAGCGCACCCGCCATCTGGAATGCGAAGTCCGAAGAGTCCACGCTATGGGCCTTGCCGTCAAGCAGCGTGACCCGAATGTCGACCACCGGGTAGCCGGCCAGCACCCCCTTTTCCATCTGCGCGCGCACCCCCTTTTCCACGCTGGGTATGAATTGCCGCGGCACCGCACCTCCGACCACTTTGTCAACGAACTCGAACCCGGAGCCCTCCGGCAACGGCTCGACCTCGATGTCGCACACCCCGTACTGTCCGTGTCCCCCGGACTGTTTGATGTGGCGGCCATGGCCTTTTGCCTTGCCGGCGAAGGTCTCTCGCAACGGCACGCGAAGCTCGACTGTGTCGACGGTGACGCCGTAGCGTTTGGCGAGCGCGTCGAGTACCACACTGGCGTGGGCCTCGCCCATACACCACAGCACGATCTGATGGGTTTCCTGGTTCTGCTCGATCCGTAGCGTCGGGTCTTCGGCGGCCAGCCGCCCCAACGCAACTGAGAGCTTGTCTTCGTCGGTCTTGGCATGCGCTTGGACGGCAATGGGCAACAGCGGCTCCGGCATGGTCCAGGGTTTGAGCACAAGGGGATCGGATTTGTCCGACAGTGTGTCGCCGGTTTCTGCTCGGCTCAGCCGGCCGATCGCGCAGATGTCACCGGCCACCACGGCAGGCGCGGGCCGCTGTTGCTTGCCCAGAGGGAAAGTGAGAATCCCAATGCGTTCGTCCTCGTCGTGGTCGGTATGCGCGCTCACGGAGGTGGCGGAGGACCCGAAGAACGAGGTGAAATGACCCGAGACGTGGACCGTGGTATCGGGTTTGATGGTCCCGGAGAACACCCGGACCAGGCTGATCCGACCGACATACGGGTCCGAGGTGGTCTTCACCACCTCGGCGAGCAGCGGCGCGTTAGCATCGCACGTGAGGTTGGTACGGGAGGCGCCGTTTGGTGTAAACACTTCCGGCAGCGGATGTTCCAGGGGAGGGGGGAATCCTCTGGTGGCGATTTCCAGCAATTCCAGTGTGCCGACACCGGTGCTGCTGCAGACCGGGATCACCGGGAAAAAGGAACCCCGGGAAATCGCTTTTTCCAGATCTTTGATCAGTACCGACTCGTCGATTTTTTCACCGCTGAGGTAACGGTCCATCAACGACTCATCTTCAGATTCCTCGATGATTGCCTCGATCAGCGTGCCGCGCGCTCCGTCGATCTGGTCCGCGTAGGACGAGTCCGGTGCATGCGTGGTCCGTTTACCGTCGGTGTATTGGTAATGTATCTGCGACAGCAGCCCGATCAGACCGTGGTCAGTCGGCAGATACAGCGGTAAAACCTTGTCGCCGAATGCTTTCTGCGCTGCTGCGAGCGCGTTGGGATAGTTTGCGCGGGCGTGGTCGAGTTTGGTGATGACCACCGCGCGAGGCATGCTGACCTGGCTGCACTCCTGCCACAGCGACTTGGTCGGCTCGTCGACACCCTCATTGGCTGCGATGACGAAAAGCGCGCAATCTGCCGCGCGCAGCCCGGCCCGCAGTTCACCCACGAAGTCGGCGTAGCCGGGTGTGTCGATCAGGTTGACCTTGACACCGTCGTGTGCCAGCGAAGCCACGGCAAGGCCAACGGACCGCTGCTGGCGGATCTCAGCATCGTCATAATCGCAGACCGTGGTTCCCTCGGCGACGGAACCGGGTCTGGTCAACACGCCGGATGCGACGAGAAGAGCTTCGACAAGGGTGGTCTTGCCGCCCCCCGACGGCCCCACCAGCACCACATTGCGGATGGCGGCCGGGTTGTCCGGGACGGGAGCGACTGCGGCCCCCTGCGAAGTAGTCGTCTTGTCAGCCATGACGTCTCTCTCCTTGTACCTGCGTCGTCTCGCGCGCGGGGTATCCCCCAAGCCCTCCAGGACTCAGTAAGTCACCATTCCCTCCTGTGACCCGTAACACAAGGGCGTGAGCCTGGACGCCCAGATGGAATTTCAGGCGTGCCAGCTCACCCATCGCCGCACCGTAACGGCGATCACCGGGCCGGTCAGCGGGACCGATCGATACTGCGGATACTTGGCACGCAACAGCTCGTAACCGGTGTGCATGAGCGCGCCGTCACGGTGGATGCTGGCCATACCGTCGGCACGCACCCACCACAACTGCGTCCAGTCCGGGGCGTAGTGGTCGACCAGCACGCTGACGCGAGGGTTGATCTCGATATTGACCAAACGGCGCAGCCGCCGTGTCGACTTGGGTTTGGCGTCGACAGCGCTGTAGACCACGTTGTCGCCGAGCGCGAACACCACCGGCACCAGATGTGGGCCGCCGCTGGGTGTGACGGTGGCCAGACGCGCTACCGGTGCCTGCGCGAACCTGGCCCTGGGGTCGAACCCGCCCACGCCGTCAGCTTAGGTCGCTGCCGACGATCCGACCGGTTGACACCGCCCGACATCCACTCCGGCGGCGGGAACACCGTCAACGCGGCCGCCGTGCCGACGTGCCGAACGGCACCGTGCCAGATCAGGCTGGGACACCACGTGAGGTCCTCTTCCCGCCTCACCCGATCGTTTACGCTCGCTTCCGGGGCGGTCGACTGCGTTCACGGTGCGTGAAGGTTCGCTGATCGCTAATTCAGACTCAGCGAGATGGTCGGCAATGTCAGCCACCACCGTCAGTCCGTGTTTCACACCGGGCAGCTCCTGTTTCGTTTGCCAGGCCGATAACGTGGCTATTCCCCAACCCATGTGGAAATGAACGACTGGGTGTCGGGACGCGATGACAGTGCACCACGGCTACCTGGACTACGGTTAGGTGAACAATAATTGCGTCGTCCGGAGACGGGCGCTGCGAGAATTCGGGCAATTGGGGCAGGTCAGGCCCGCCCGATGCAGGAGGTGACGGGATGAGCAAATCGCACCGCCGCACACCGTGGTGGTCGTGGTGGTTACTCATTTTGACAGTTGTGCTGGGACTGGGCCTGGTCACACCGCCGGCGCACGCTTCGCCGCCGGTACGTGGCCGGTTCACCGAGGCTCCCGCTCCACCGCCTGACCCGTTAGCGACCGTCGGGCAGGTAGGCCCGGCCATCGTCGACATCGACGCCCAGCTGGGCTACCAAAACGCGGTGGGAGCGGGAACCGGTATTGTGCTCGATCCCAACGGCGAGGTGCTGACCAACAACCATGTCATCGCGGGCGCCACTGACATCAAAGCCAGAGATATCGGAAACGGTCAAAGCTATGACGTGGATGTTGTCGGATACGACCGCAGCCATGACATCGCCCTGCTGCGGCTGCGCGGGGCGAGCGGTCTGCCGACAGCCAACCTGGGTGACTCGTCCCAAGTGGCGATCGGCGAACCGGTTGTCGCCTTGGGAAACGCCGGCGGAGTCGGGGGAACTCCCAGTGCGGTGGCGGGCCACGTGACCGCGCTGAACCAGACCGTCACCGCCTCAGACGCCCTGACCGGAAGCTCGGAGACGCTGAGTGGACTGATCCAGATGGATGCGGCTATCCGGCCCGGAGACTCGGGTGGGCCCACCGTGAACGCCGCTAACCAAGTGATCGGCATGAACACCGCGGCGTCCGACAATTACAAGTTTTCCGGCGGCGGGACAGGGTTCGCGATTCCGATCAATCAAGCCAGGGCGATCGCCGGACAGATCCGTGCCGGTGCTGCATCAGCGACCGTGCATATCGGCCCCACGCCGTTCCTGGGCGTCGGTGTCACCGATCACGGCGGCAACGGCGCAAAGGTGGTTCGGGTGCTACCAAATGCTCCTGCCGCACAAGCGGGCATCGCGAAGGAGGACGTGATCACCGCAGTTGACGGGCAACCCGTCGACTCGGCCACTGCGCTGACGAGCATCCTCGACCAGCACCACCCCGGGGACACCATCTCGTTGAGTTGGCATGGCCCGCTCACCGGTGAGCACACAGCTAACGTGACGTTGACGGAGGGGCCGCCGGGCTGATACCGACGCGCAGCGACGGCTGCATCCAATCCTTTTGGTACCGTCCAGGATTGGGTTTGCGGTCTCGGGTAACCGTGGCATCGTGGATGTGATGAACCCTGTAGATGACAGCGCCGAGCACGGTCCGGCGGGGGGCAGTCACCTCGAAGGCGGTCTGGTCGAACATCCCAGTGCCGACGATTTCGCCGAGGCCCATATCCTGCCTGCCGATCCAACGTGGTACAAGCACGCCGTTTTCTATGAAGTGCTGGTCCGGGCCTTCTACGACGCTAACGCGGATGGTTCGGGCGACCTGCGTGGGCTCATCGATCGCCTCGACTATCTCCGATGGCTCGGCATCGACTGCATCTGGCTGCCACCGTTTTACGACTCTCCGCTACGTGACGGCGGCTATGACATCCGTGACTTCTACAAGGTGCTGCCCGAATTCGGTACCGTCGATGATTTCGTTGCGCTGGTTGACGCCGCCCATCGGCGCGGTATCCGCGTTATCACCGACCTGGTGATGAACCACACGTCCGACTCACACCCGTGGTTCCAGGAATCCCGTCGCGACCCTGACGGGCCATACGGTGATTACTACGTGTGGAGTGACACCAGTGAACGTTACGCAGACGCCCGGATTATCTTTGTCGACACCGAAGAGTCGAACTGGACGTTTGATCCGGTTCGCCGCCAATTCTATTGGCACCGGTTCTTTTCTCACCAGCCGGATCTGAACTATGACAATCCAGCCGTGCAGGAAGCGATGCTCGACGTCATTCGCTTCTGGCTTGGTCTGGGTATTGACGGGTTCCGGCTCGACGCAGTGCCCTATCTTTTCGAGCGTGAGGGTACCAACTGCGAAAACTTGCCGGAGACGCACGCGTTTCTCAAACGCGTCCGCAAGGTTGTGGACGACGAATTCCCGGGCCGGGTGCTGCTCGCCGAGGCTAATCAATGGCCGAGTGACGTCGTCGAATACTTTGGTGACCCCGAGACCGGCGGCGACGAATGCCATATGGCGTTCCATTTTCCGCTGATGCCGCGCATCTTCATGGCCGTCCGTCGTGAGTCACGGTTTCCGATCTCAGAGATCCTGGCGCAGACCCCACCGATCCCGAAGATGGCCCAGTGGGGGATTTTCTTGCGCAACCACGACGAGCTCACGCTGGAAATGGTCACCGACGAAGAACGTGACTATATGTACGCCGAGTACGCTAAAGACCCGCGGATGAAGGCGAATGTGGGGATTCGGCGTCGACTGGCCCCGCTGCTGGAGAACGATCGAAACCAGATCCAGTTGTTCACCGCGCTGTTGCTGTCGTTGCCGGGATCACCGGTGATCTACTACGGCGACGAAATCGGCATGGGTGACGTCATCTGGCTGGGCGATCGCGACGGTGTCCGCACTCCGATGCAGTGGACGCCGGATCGCAACGCCGGCTTCTCCACCGCCAACCCCGGCCGGCTCTACGTGCCCCCCTGCCAGGATCCGGTGTACGGCTACCAGGCCGTTAACGTGGAGGCCCAACGTGATACCTCAACATCACTGCTGAACTGGACCCGTACCATGCTGGCGGTGCGACGACGACACCCCGCATTCGCCATCGGAGCCTTCCGTGAGCTGGGCGGATCCAATCCATCGGTGCTGGCGTACGTGCGCGAAGCCGATGACGACACGGTGCTCTGTGTCAACAATCTGTCGCGATTCCCACAGCCTATCGAGCTGAACCTGCAGCACTGGAACGGCTACACACCAGTGGAGTTGACTGGGCATGTGGAGTTTCCTCGCATCGGTCACTTGCCCTACCTGCTGACCCTGCCGGGACACGGGTTCTACTGGTTTCAATTGAACGCTTCTGAGGAGACACCATGAGCTCGCCAGCCAATCTGCCGTGGTCAGAGTGGCTTCCACAACAACGCTGGTACGCCGGGCGCAGTCGGGAGTTGTCCACCGCCGAACCCGGTCTTACCGTGGCCCTGCGCGACGACCTGGACTTGGTGCTGGTCGACGTCTCCTATGCCGACGGGTCGACGGAGCGCTATCAAGTGCTCGTCAGCTGGGGTTCAGGACCCGTCTCGGAGTACAGTGCGGTGGCCACCATCGGCGCCGACCAGGACCATACCGCTTACGACGCGCTCTACGAGCCGAGGGCAGCTCGATACGTGCTGTCGTTGATGGATTCGTCGGCGATACGCGGCGATGTCTCGTTTATCAGGGAGCCCGATGTCGTGTTGCCGCTGGACGCAGCGTCATGGGTCTCGGAAGCTGAGCAAACCAACACCAGCGTCATTTTCGAGCAGGAAGCCATTCTCAAGGTCTACCGCCGGGTCACTGGCGGAATTAACCCCGATATTGAGCTGAACCGGGTCCTCGGTCGCGCGGGTAACCCCCATGTCGCGCGGTTGCTGGGCTCCTACGAGGTGGTTGTGCCCGGACAGCCGGACGATAACCGCTGCCCGTTGGGCATGTTGACTGCCTACCAGGCCAACGCGGCTGAAGGGTGGGCGATGGCGACCGCCAGCGTGCGGGACCTATTTGCTGAGGGAGACTTGTACGCCCACGAAGTTGGCGGAGACTTCGCCGGCGAGGCGTTCCGGCTTGGGGAAGCTGTCGCGTCCGTGCATGCCACGCTCGCCGAATGTCTGGGCACGTCGGAGGCCGCGTTTCCGGTGGACACGATGCTGGCTCGGCTGTCGGCGACAGCGGCGGCGGTGCCCCAGCTAGCGCCGTACGTCGCCGCAATCGAACAGCGATTCCAAAAGCTTGCCGAAGAGACGGTGACAGTTCAGCGCGTGCATGGCGATCTGCATCTCGGACAAGTGCTGCGCACGCCGGAAACCTGGTTGCTGATCGACTTCGAGGGTGAGCCCGGCACGCCGCTCAGCGCGCGACGGGCACCGGATTCCCCGCTTCGCGACGTGGCCGGGGTGCTGCGCTCCTTCGAATACGCTGCTTACGGGCCGCTGGTAGATCAGACCGCCGACAAGCAACTGGCCGCCCGTGCCCGGGAGTGGGTCGAGCGGAACCGGGCCGCGTTCTGCGACGGATACGCAGCAGGATCGGGAATTGATCCCCGCGACTCAGCGCTGCTGCTGGCCGCTTACGAACTGGATAAGGCCGTCTACGAGACCGGTTATGAGGCCCGCCACCGGCCCGGGTGGCTGCCCATACCGCTGCGGTCGATCGCCCGGATGACCGCGGCCTAACCCGTGAGCGTGCTGTCCGGTCCGGTCTGGTCGGTCCACCGCGTCACGGCCAGGGAGGGTGAAAAACATCGGCAGCAACGCCGTGATGGCGCTGCTGCCGATGAGCGGAGGGGTCAGGCGGCGTTGGAGGTGCCGTTGAGTGTGCGCTGGATGTCGGGTTTCATGGCAACCAGCTGCTCATTCCAGTACGGCCAAGAGTGAGTTCCGTTGGGCGGGAAGTTGAAAACGCCGTTGTGCCCGCCTGCCGCCAGATAGTTGTCCCGGAAGCTTTCGTTGGTGCGCAGCGTAAAGCTCTCCAAGAACTTGGCCGGCATGTTGTCGCCGCCCAGATCGTTCGGGGTGCCGTTGCCGCAGTAGATCCAGATGCGGGTGTTGTTGGCGACCAGTCGGGGAATCTGGACCATCGGGTCGTTGCGTTTCCACGCCGGGTCGCTGGACGGACCCCACATACTGTTGGCGTTGTAACCGCCAGAGTCATTCATCGCCAGCCCGATCAACGTCGGCCACCAACCCTCTGAAGGGTTCAAGAAGCCCGAAAGCGAGGATGCGTAAGGGAATTGCTGCGGATAGTACGCCGCTAAGATCAGTGCGGACCCACCCGACATCGACAGGCCGACGACAGCGTTCCCGGTTGGTGAAACACCTCTGTTAGCTTGCAACCACGGAGGCAGCTCCTTGGTCAAAAAGGTCTCCCACTTGTAGGTGTAGTCCTGGCCGTTGCCCTGCGATGGCTGGTACCAGTCGGTGTAGAAACTGGACTGCCCGCCCACCGGCATAACCATCGACAACCCGGACTTGTAGTACTCCTCGAAGGCGGGTGTGTTGATATCCCAACCGTTGTAGTCGTCCTGAGCACGCAGGCCGTCGAGCAGGTAGACCGCGTGCGGTCCGCCGCCCTGGAATTGGATTTTGATGTTGCGGCCCATTGAGGGTGAGGGCACCTGCAGGTACTCGACCGGAAGACCGGGTTTTGAGAACGCCCCCGCAGTCGCCGAGCCTCCCATGGCGCCGACCAAGCCGGGTAATAGGGCAGCCCCCGCTGCCGCGATGATCAGCCTGCGCGGCAAATGTGCCGTTGCAGCACACAACTTTTCAACGAACTTCATAGCTCCTACCCATCCCAACTGTCATCGCCGCACACTGCGGTCGAATGCCGTTCTTAGGCAGTGAAACACAGCGCCGTCGAGTCTTCGGTTTATTGCCGCCGAGCAGTAGGTCGCGGTTGGCTAACGATTGGGAGTCGGAGCGGACTCGAGCCCGGCTGACCCCATCGGTGAAGGCTGGGCGAGCTATTTTTGCAAGCGATGCAGCCGCACTTCTTGTAGCGCGCGGTTATCGACAGTTGCGGTCATATAACTGCCAGCGGGTTCTCGTCGGCGGTCCGTCGGTGATCCGGGGTTCAGCAAGCGCAGGCCGCTAGTCGTCGTGGTGTCCCAAGGGATGTGACTGTGGCCGAATACCACGACGTCGCTGTTCGGGTAGAGCCGCGACAGCCGTGCTTCGCGACCGGTGGCGGCGCCGGTGTCGTGCACCACCGTGAACCGCAGCCCGCCGAGTGACGCTTCAGCGCGTTCCGGCAGCCGTCGCCTCAGCACAGGCCCGTCGTTGTTTCCCCAACAGGCCAGCAGGCGACGGGCTCGGTTCTGTAGCTCGTCGAGGAGTTCCGGTGCCACCCAATCGCCGGCATGGATGACAACATCGGCGTGTGTCACCTCGTCCCAAACTTGCGCAGGCAGATCGGGCGCCCGGTGTGGAACATGGGTATCGGCGAGCAGCAGCAACCTCACACCACCATCCTGCGCCGTCACCCTGGCGCACCCGATCGGGGGTTGCCGTGCGGCGCCGACCCGAAATCGTGGCGCGGCAGCGGTGGGCCACTCACCGGCAACCAACACCAGGCCAGGAAATATCGCATGCGATCTCATTTCGGGCGGCGAAGGCACCGGAAGCCACTCACGGCAGGGATATCGGCGTGTCAGTCTCAGCACCCGCGGCCCGGCTGTACGCCCTGGCGAGGCGGGGAAGCCGCTCGACGCACAGCCAGTCGGGCGGCTCCGATGCGGAGCCAAGTGCGGCGTCATGCCGAAGCGGAGCGTCTGGTTCTGACCACGCGATGTTCATCGCCGGGTCTGATGCCGCGGTGCTCCCCCGGGGCGCGCTTGCCCGGATGATGGCCGGGGTTAGACTAGCGGGCCGGAACTAGAGGAGAATATGAATGCGCACCTTCGAGTCGGTCGCGGAACTAGTTGCGGCCAAGGGAAAGAGCCTCGGACACAGCGACTGGGTGACGATCACCCAGGAAGCCGTGAACTTATTCGCTGACGCGACCGGGGATCATCAGTGGATTCACGTGGACCCGGAAAGAGCAGCGAAAGGACCGTTCGGCGGGACCATTGCACACGGGTATATGACATTGTCGCTGCTGCCGCGATTCCAGCATGAGATTTACACCGTCAAAGGCATCAAACTCGCTATCAACTACGGGCTGAACAAAGTTCGCTTTCCCGCCCCTGTGCCGGTGGGTGCCAAAGTACGTGCGCACAGTTCGCTGATTGACGTCGAGGATCTCGGCAACGGCGCGGTGCAGGCGACACTCTCCACAACCGTCGAGATCGAAGGATCCGCCAAACCCGCGTGCGCGGCGGAAAGCATCGTCCGCTACATCTCGTGACAACACGTGAGGCGGCAGGTTTGCTCAGGTGACCGGGAGTGCGGGAACACGGGTGCGCAATCGTTTATGCCGGCTCAGAATTCGCCGACAGCGTGCTCCAGGCGTTCAGCTAACCGAGCTTGAGCCTGAGCGCGGCGGGCCGGCAAGTGGTGAGACGGGAATAATGTTGACACAGGCTCGTATTCACGTAGAGTGCGGCGCGCCACGGTCATCTTGTGCAGTTCAGTGGCGCCGTCAGCGATGCCCAACGACTCAGCGGCGACCATCATCTTGACGAACGGCATTTCGTTGGACACCCCAAGCGCCCCATGCAGGTGCAGGGCACGCTGAACGACGTCGTGTAGTACTTGGGGCATGGCGACCTTCACCGCCGCAATGTCCCGGCGGACCTTCTGATAGTCCTGGTGCTTGTCGATCAACCACGCGGTGCGCAGCACAAGCAACCGGAACTGTTCGATCTGGATCCAGCTGTCGGCGATCTTCTCCTGGGTCATCTGCAGATCCCCCAGCCGCCCGAACCGGGTTTGTCGTGAGACCGCCCGTTCGCACATCATGTCGAACGCCAGCCGCGCCAGCGCGATGGTGCGCATCGCGTGGTGGATGCGCCCTCCACCGAGCCTGGTCTGAGCGATCGCAAATGCCTGACCTTCACCACCCAGCAGGTGATCAGCCGGCACCCGCACGTCGGTATAACGCACGTAGCCGTGGCTGGCATGGTCGGATGACTCGCCTCCGACACCGACATTGCGCACGATCTCGATGCCCGGCGTTTCGGCGGGAACGATGAACAGTGACATTTTCTCGCGCGTGCGGGCATCGGGATTAGTAACAGCCATCACGATGAAAAACGACGCGTGCCGGGCGTTGGAGGAAAACCACTTCTCTCCGTTGATCACCCATGAGTCGCTATCACGTTCCGCACGCGTGACGAACAGACCAGGGTCGGATCCGCCCTGCGGTTCGGTCATCGAATAGCACGAGGTGATCTCCCCGTCGAGTAGCGGCTGCAGGTAGCGGGCTTTTTGTTCCTCGGTACCGAACAACGCGAGGATTTCGGCATTACCGGAATCCGGCGCCTGGCAGCCGAACACCGATGGCGCCCAGCGGGACCGCCCGAGAATCTCATTAAGCAGCGCCAGCTTCACCTGGCCGTAGCCTTGGCCCCCGAGTTCGGGTCGCAGATGCGCGGCCCACAGTCCCTGGTCCTTCACCTGTTGCTGCAAAGGTCGCAGGACCGCCATCGTGTCGGCGTTCTTCTTGTCGTACGGATCAAGCGGAACCACGTCGAGTGGCTCGACTTCCTCAGTAATAAACCTGTCGACCCAGTCCAGTTTCTTCTGGTACTCCGGTTCTGTTTCGAAGTCCCACACCGTCGTCACCGTCCCATGGCGTCTGTGGACGCCGGCGTCTGTGCTGAAGCGAGATCATCGTAATGCGGACGGGCGGTGATGTTGAAGGCGTGGTCACTGCCGGCTACTGGTACACGCCCATGACGGTCCGGTCAACGGCACCTGGCGAGGGGCCGGACGTCGCGGCGAGCAGTGACTAGCCTGGCATGGTGACCATCGTGGCACGTGCCGCGGCGAAAGCCGACATCCGCACGCTTTCACATGTCCTGGCGAGGGCTTTTTACGACGATCCGGTGACGACCTGGATGTTGCCCGACACCAAGTCGCGGACCAAAAACCTGTCTCGGCTGTTCGCGACGATGACCCGACACCACCACCTGGGCGGTGGCGGCGTGGAGGTGGCCTGCGACGGGCCGGTTATCGGCGCCGCGGCGCTGTGGGATCCGCCCAACCGGTGGCAGCAAACAGTCCGCGCACAACTGGCGATGACACCAACACTTGTCCGTGCGTTCGGTTTTCGGCTTCTATCTGCCCACGAAGCGATGGAACTACTGAAAAGGTGTCACCCCGAAGAACCACACTGGTATCTGGCCGTCATCGGAAGCGACACAGGGGTGCGTGGCCGCGGATTCGGGCAAGCGCTGATGCGCTCGAGGCTGAACCGCTGCGATGCCGAACGCTGTCCGGCTTACCTGGAGTCGAGCAAAGCCGAGAATGTGCCCTACTATGAGCGATTCGGGTTCATAGTCACCGGCGAGATCGTACTGCCCGGCGGGGGGCCGACCCTGTGGCCGATGTGGCGGGCACCGAGGTAGAGGCGCGATATCCACAGCTAGGACCGGCGCGCAAACCGCGATAACGTTAGCGTGTGCGCTTCCAGGGGAAGACCGCATTCGTCACCGGCGGCGCTGTCGGGTTCGGGCGCGCGTTCGCCCGGGCGTTGACTAGCGAAGGAGCCGCTGTCGCCATTGCCGATATTGACGCCGACACGGCTGAACGCACCGCCGCCGAACTGACGTCACACGGCGCCCAGGTGATCGCGGTGCCTTGCGATGTCGCCGACGAACATCAGGTAGACCGGGCTGTCGCTGTAACGATCAAGCGGTTCGACGGCATCGACATCCTGATCAACAACGCCGGCCTGCACTTGACGAAGTACAACCAGCCGTTTGGCGTGCTGTCTCGTGACGACATTCGCGATTTGTTCAACGTCAACGTGATAGGTGTCATCAATTGCACTCTGGCATGCCGTGATTCGATGCGCGAACGCGGCGGCGGTGTTGTGTTGAACATATCCTCGATGGCGGGCTTCATCAATATCAGCCCTTACGGGGTGTCCAAACTCGCGGTGCGCGGTCTGACGGTCGCCTTCGCGTCGGAGTTATCCCCCGACCGGATCCGTGTCAACGGGATTGCACCGGGTTTGATGAACACCGAGAACGCTCTCGCGGACCTGCCTCATTCCCTCGTCCATGACATCGTTCGTGAACGTCAGCTCGTGCATCGGCTCGGCACCATGGATGACGTCGTGTCGGCCATGCTGTTCCTCTGCTCTGACGAGGCATCGTTTATCACCGGTGAGACACTCAAGGTCAGCGGCGGCTACCCACTCACTGTGTAGGCTGGTTCATGGCCTTAGCACGACTCGTATCTGCCCATTCCGCCGTTACCCGAAACCTGGTCTCGGGGGGAGGCCTGCTGGAAGCCAAACAAAGTCCTTGGATAACGACATCGCCGCTGAGGAATCCGCGTCGTTCACCATGCCGATCCCCGGCGCAGACCCGGGTCCGGGCACAGGACATAACGGCTCAGCCATGTCGCAGACCTCGCCATCATCGACCGCGGCACCTCAGCGTGATCGGGATGTCACAGGGCGGTCCCGGCGGTGGCCGTCGACAACGCCGTCGACCTTCAAAAAAGCGATACGGTCACGCACCGGCTCCGTGTCATGCAGCGGCGCGTGGTATGCCCACGCCACATCCGCTGGCCCGTCGGGGACCGAATAGTAGGACGCCCGGCTCTTATACGCGCACTAGGTAACGGTATCGCTCGGCTGCAGGTCGACCAGACGCCGGCGCGCGACAGGTAAAACCGGACCGGCAGCAGCGTCTCGAACAGCCGAAAAGGATGTACAGATCTCCGTGTCTGCGCCTCGGCGCGACTGTGAAACCGGCGACGGCCACTCGGCGTGTCGCGTCGTGATATTCACTGTCGCGGGCGAAAGCCCCTACGCAGAGGTCATGACACACACGTCACTCATCGTGACTCCTGCGCAGGCCGAAGCGTTCGCTCACGAACTTGATGCCATCAAGCAGCGTGTGGTGGCTGAACTCGGCGAACGTGACGCCTCCTACCTCTGCCGCGTCATCAGACCCGTAGGGGGACCTGCTTTGTTACCGGCTGGCATAGTCGTGGGCAAGATCGTCAAGCTGGCTTTTCCGCCGAAGAGTCGCATGGGGGACACGGCGCGAAGGGGTGGCCGGGAGTCAGTCGCGGACTGAGCTGTGGCTGCGATGAGGAATATGCCAACGCGCTGAGGGCATCCGCAGTCCGGTCGCAAAATTCCGCGGCGTCAAACATCCCGACCGTGAGGGCGCGAATCGATGTAACGGCGACCAGAAAGTCGAAGACCACGTCGACGCGTGCTTCGAGGTGATCGGCGGCTAACAGTTCAGCGAGTTGGGCGCGTACATCGTCCTCGCTGCGCGCTACCAGCCGCGCATAGAGCCCCTGATCATGCTGATAGGCCAGGAGCAGGCCGGGAACCGCTGCCCGCGTAACCGGATCGGCCAGCCATCTGAGAAAAGCCTCGACCCATGCCCTCAGGTCCGCGCGCACGTCGCCGGTCGGTGTCGGCAACGGCGCAGGCCGAGTATGCCCAAACGCCGCGTCCTCGATCAGTGCTTCCCGCCGCGGCCAGCGCCGATAGATCGTGGGAGCGCCAACGCCCGCGCGCCGGGCCACGGCAGTGATCGTGGTCTGCTGATAGCCCACCTCGACCAGCAATTCGCGGGTCGCCGCTAACACGGCGCGATCCTTCTGCGGATCTCGCGGCCGGCCGGGTGGTTGCGGCTCGGATTCCACAAAACACCACCAAATCGTAGTTTTATTACATGTCAGCATATAACGTAATTGGGCATGTTGACATCACACGACGAGCTGCTGTGCCACCAGCTGCCCACCACCTTCGACCACGTTGATCAGAGCGACCTGCGCTGGACCGAGCGCATCGTGATGTACGGGTTCGACAAATCCGGTGACATCAATGTGATGACCGGGCTGGCCCGCTACCCCAACCGCAACGTCACCGACGCCTACGCGATGGTGACCCGACGGGGTGGAAAGACCACGGTGGTGCGGATGTCGACCGAACTCAACCCGGACACCGGGCCGCTTGGGACGTATACCGTCGGGCCGTACCGGTACGCGATAGAAGAACCGCTGCGACAAGTACGGGCCGTGCTCGGAGCGAACGACTACGGGTTGAGCCTGGACTTGCGGTTACGCGGCCGGTTTCCCCCCTATGAGCAGACACCGGCCTTTCACCGCAGCCGCGGCCGAGTCCTCGAGGACGCGCGGCGTTTCTACCAGAACGGTGAACTCGAAGGCTGGATCGACGTTGGGGGAGAGCGCATCGACATCGACTCACGGCGCTGGTGGTTCGGCCGTGACCACTCCTGGGGTATCCGCCACGGACCCGGTGGCGGGAGCCTACCCGACGGTGTGCAGTTGCAGCCCGCAGAAATCCCCGACGGTGTGCTCTATTACATGGGGATCTTCGAATTCGATGATGAACTCGTACATTTCGCGCAGCGCGAGACCAGCACCGGGCAGCGCTGGCAGTTCGAGGGCGAGCTGCTCTACCCGCTGGGCAGCGGCCGCGAATCGGGCCAGATCATCGACGTCGAACACGACCTGAAATTCCGCGACGACCTGCGTGTCATCCGTTCGGGCACCTTCACGGTGCACCGTGGTGACCGTAGCGTCAGCACCATCGACGTCACGCCGCTCTGCGACTTCTGGCCCGGGTTGGCCGGCTACATGGAAGTCAATGGCTACGCGTCCGGCTATTGGCGGGGCACTGACTACATCGACGGGTACACCGTGGACACCGGGAACGTCGATGTCATCCGGCCGGTGAGCATGCTCAGCGAAACACTGTGCGAGGTCCGCATGGACGGCAAGGTCGGACACGGCCTGGTGGAGATGGTGTTCATGGGCGCCTACCCGCGTTACGGCTACACGGGGTGGTGACCCGTGGCGCGACTAAACGCCGACGAGCTGCCTGCGGCGCTGGAACCTATTGTGAGAGAGAAGGTCCCCGGGGCTCGCCGCGCGAAGATCGACAACTGGCGGCGCGCCGAGGGCGGGTTTTCCACTGAAACATTTCTTTTCGACCTGGTAGGCGTGGAAGCACCTGAGCCGGGCACCAAGGGTTTGGTTTTTCGCCGGCCGCCAGAGCACGCGATCCTGCCCGACTACGATCTGCGCCGCCAGTTCCTGACCATGCAGCGGCTGGCCGACTCACCGATTCCGGTGCCCACCGTGCGTTGGATCGACACCGATTCCGATGCGCTGGGAACACCCTATTTCGTGATGGACCGCATCGACGGAGCCGTCACGGTCAGCGACTCTCCGCCCTATCATCAGTGCGGCATATTCGCTGACGCGGATGCCGCCGGGCGGGCCAAGCTGTGGAACGGCTGCCTCGACCTCATCGCCGACATCCATCGGATTGACCCCTACCGCTACCGGCTTGGCTTCCTCGACCTGGCGGCCTTCGGGGATAGTCCACCGCAGCGGCTAGTTAATTTCCTTCGCTACGCCCTGAATTGGGCCAGCGGAGACGCACCGTTGCATCCGGCCTTCGTCCGAGCGCTCGACTGGCTGGACACGCACCTGTATACCCCTGAGCACGTCACACTCTGCTGGGGCGACAGCCGAATGTCCAATGTGCTTTATACGCCGGATCTTTCGCCTGTCGCCGCACTAGATTGGGAGATCGCCTACCTGGGCGATCCAGCTGGCGACGTCGCCTGGATGCTGATGACCGACTGGATCAGCAGTCCGTTCGACGGGCATGCCCCGGCACCGGGCACCCCTGGCCGCGACGAAACCATCGACCGTTACCAGCAGCGAACCGGACGCCGGCTGACGCATATTCGGTTCGCCGATGTGACCGCTCCGCTGTTGCTGGCGATCGCCTTGATCCGGCTGAACACCATACTGGCGATGGAGGACGTTGACCTGGCCGGCATCTGCGCCCAGCGCGTGGAGTTCGTGCTCGAAGGCGACTGAACCCGCCGCGTTATCAGGTCATCGTCCCGATCCCACCTCGTGACGGCTCAAGGGTCGATCACGGGAGGGCCTTGCCTATGAGCGGGGCGGCAGCCGCTGACGGGTGACCTGGTGGCGGCGCGTCACCTCGTAATTGCTATCGACGTCGTGGAGGAGCCGCGTCATCGGCACGAATGTCGAAGTCGCACATCCTGTAATCTTGTGCCGCCGACCTAAACAAACTCCGCGCACATTTCCAGTCGCTAGTCCACGCCGATCGTCACTTCTGTCGACTTGATGAAAACTGTCGCCGGCTGACCGGCTTTCAGACCGAGATCGATCACCGCGTCTTTGGTGACCGACGATGTGACGACCTGGTCACCGCCGTCGAGGCGAACTTTCACGATCGCCATCACATTGCCGAGCTCAACCTCGGAAATGGTCCCTTTGAGCTGGTTACGTGTCGATAGCCGCATCGTAATCCTTCCTGTAGTCCGCGCTCTCCGACGAGCCTAGGCCCGGCGCGATAACTACGTCACGGTTTCACTGGCGAGGGCCCAATAACGCCACGGAAGCATCGACGGCCGGTTCGACGATCTCGCGGACGTCTCTTCCGTCTTCGACGGCCAGTGCGGTCAGCTCCCGGAGACCTCCCAGCAGAATCACCGCCAATGGTGGTGTCAGCGGCGCTAAACCGGCCCGCTGAAACCCCGCGCTGCCGCTGAGGTCGATGAGCAGGTTGGTCAGTAGCTGTAACCCGTGCCGCTGCACCGGGCGTGCCGCGGCGCCAAGCGACGGAAGCTCACGGATCCAGCTCAACGTGATCGCCGGGCGCGCCTCGATATGGTGGACGTAGGCCTCAACCGCTTGACGGATCTGGTGATGCCAGTCAGCCTCCGGGTCGACAGCAGTTCGGATATCGTCCGCAAGTCGCTCAGTGTCAGCGCGTAGCAACTCCAGAAAGCATTGTTCCTTACTGGAGAACTGGTCGTAGAACGTCCGTTTGGATGTGCGCGCATGGCGCACGATATCGGCAACGGTGGTGGCTCGGTAGCCCCGTTCACCGATCGAGTTGGCGAGTCCGTTCAGCAGCCGGCGGCGAAACGGGTCGACGTTCCCACAGGCCGCGTCGTGGACTGCTGCTGTCACGGCCCTGCTCCCTTTGGTTAGAGCCCTTGTCAGGCCTAAAGCCACAGAGTACCGTACAGGCAGCGAGCATTGGTACGCGACGGTACCAGAATGGATTGGGGGTGTCCCCGCTATGAGCGACGCAGTCTCCGACGTTCCGGTCGTGCGTGCCGTCAAGCTGCCTCCGACGCCCCGGATCCCGAAGGTGCTGCAAGGCCTGGCGTTCACCGTCTCACGCCGATGGATGGTGCAGCAGCTGCTTCGCCGCTACGGCAATGTCTTCACCATCGATTTTCCGGTTTATGGTCCTGCGGTAGTGGTGGCTGACCCGCGGCTCGCCCGCCAAGTCTTTACCACCAGTCCAGACGATCTCGGTAACATCCGGCCCAACCTGAGCCGTCTGCTCGGGTCAGGGTCGGTGTTCGCCCTCGACGGCGACGACCATCGACGGCGGCGTCGGCTGTTGGCGCCGCCTTTTCACGGCAAGAGCGTCAAGAATTACGAGGCGGTTGTCGAAGAAGAAACCCTCCGCGAAACTGCGCACTGGCCTGAGGGCAAGGAGTTCGCAACTCTGCCCTCGATGATGCGGATCACCCTCAATGTCATCTTGCGCACGGTTTTTGGTGCCGGTGGCGCCGAGTTCGACGAGCTGCGGCGGATAATCCCCCCCTGGGTGACACTTGGTTCCCGACTGGCGATCCTGCCAAAACCCGCCCGCACCTACGGTCGCTATAGCCCGTGGGGACGGTTGGCGGAATGGCGGCGCAAGTACGACGCCGTGGTTGACAGGCTGATCGACGGCGAGCGGGCAGACCCGCATTTTGAGGAGCGCACCGACATATTGGCGCTGATGTTGCGCAGCAGCTACGAGGATGGTTCACCGATGTCGCGCAAGGATATCGGCGACGAGCTGCTGACATTACTGGCGGCCGGTCATGAGACCACCGCGGCGACGCTGGGGTGGACGTTCGAGCGGCTGAGCCGTCACCCCGATGTTCTCGCGGCGTTAATCGCAGAGGCCGACACCGACAACCACCAGCTGCGGCAGGCGGCGATCCTCGAGGTGCAGCGCGTGAGGACCGTCATCGACTTCGCTGGCCGTCACGTCTTAGCACCGGTATACGAACTGGGCGAGTGGGTGATCCCAGGGGGTTATTCGATCGTTGTCAGCATCGCGCAAATACACGCCAATGCCGATGTCTTCCCTGATCCGGACCGTTTCGATCCGCAACGCTTCATCGCGGGCAAGCCGCCCACCTTTGCGTGGATCCCGTTCGGCGGTGGCACCCGGCGCTGCGTCGGAGCCGCCTTCGCCGGTATGGAAATGGACGTGGTGCTGCGAACAGTGCTGCGGCACTTCATTATCGAGACGTCGACGGCCCCGGGCGAGAAGTGGCATGCGCGGGGCGTTGCATTTACTCCGAAGGATGGCGGCCGCATCGTCGTGCACCGGCGCCGCTGATGCCGATAGCGCCACCGGCGCGTCCGATCAGCTGCCGGCGACAGCGTTCGCCCCAGTGGCGCCCTGCGCGGACGCAAGTTCCCTGCGATCACTGCCCGGCGGTTGCTCGTCGCGGCAACGTCCACTCGGGCCGTACGTAATGGCAGGTGTAGCCGTTGGGGTGGCGCTGCAGATAGTCCTGATGCTCGGGCTCAGCTTCCCAGAAGTCGCCGGCGGGGCTGACTTCCGTCACCACCGTGCCCGGCCACAGCCCGGACGCCTCGACGTCGGCAATGGTCTCCTGCGCGATCCGCTTCTGCTCCTCGTCGAGATAGAAAATCGCCGAACGGTAACTGGTCCCGACATCGTTGCCCTGGCGATTCTTTGTCGTCGGATCATGGATCTGGAAGAAAAACTCCAGCAGCGTGCGGTAATCGGTGCGGCTCGGGTCGTAGACGATTTCAATGGCCTCGGCGTGCGTGCCATGGTTGCGGTAGGTTGCGTTGGGAGTATCGCCGCCGGTGTAGCCGACACGAGTGGACACCACACCTGGCTGTTTACGGAATAACTCCTGCATGCCCCAAAAACAGCCACCCGCCAGGATCGCCTTGCCGTAGGTCGTCATCTTTTTCTCCTTCAATGACGTTCTGGGTATCTTCTGGCATGAAACCGGGGCAGGCGCCTCCATATTTCATCGAACGCGATGCCGTGCTGCCCACGGTGCCGGTCGCATCGCCGGCGGCCAGCAGACTTGGTCCAGTGCCACACTATGTCGTCTGGCTCAATGCCGCCTCACTCGGATGGTGTGGCGTCGATGCGCTCCACCCGCACGCCTATTGTCACGGCGCGCGACCTGACAGATCCGTCTGACTCGGCGGCACGTATGCTGCTCGCTGTGCTGCCCACAGCTAGCCGAACGAGCCGAACGGCCGGCCTCAGGACAGGGTAGTGACCGGTGTTTAGTCGACGGGAATTAGCCGACGCCTTTCGGAAATTCGAGCAGACCGTGGCCCGCGCTGCCGAAACCCGGGACTGGGACGCCTGGGTCGAGCACTACACGCGCGATGTCGAGTATGTCGAGCACGCGGCCGGAACCATGAAAGGCCGCGAGGAGGTGCGGGCCTGGATCCGCAAGACCATGACGACATTCCCGGGCAGTCACATGGTCGCCTTCCCGACCTTGTGGTCGGTGATTGACGAGTCAACGGGGCGGATCATTTGCGAACTGGACAACCCGATGGTCGATCCCGGTGACGGCACCGTGATCAGCGCGACGAACATCTCGATCCTTACCTACGCGGGCGACGGCCAGTGGCGCCGTCAAGAAGACATCTACAACCCGCTGCGGTTTGCCCGGGCAGCGATGACCTGGTGCCGAAAAGCACAGGCTTTGGGCACTCTCGACGACGCCGCGGCCCGCTGGATGAGCGCGCACGAAGGAATGACATGAACGCACGACCCAAGCTCGTGATCGGCGCCAACGGCTTCTTAGGCTCGCATGTCACCCGTCAGCTGGTCGCGGGCGGTGCCGATGTCCGCGCGATGGTCCGGCCGACTGCCGACACCCGCAGTATCGACGACCTCGCGGTCACCCGATTCCACGGCGACATCTTCGACACCGCCACGCTGCACGCCGCGATGGACGGCTGCGACGACGTGTACTACTGCGTGGTCGACACCCGCGCGTGGTTGCGTGACCCGTCGCCACTGTTTCGCACCAATGTGGAGGGCCTGCGCAACGTTTTAGACGTCGCCAAGGACGCCGACCTGCACCGGTTCGTCTTCACCAGCACCTACGCGACAGTGGGCCGGCGACGTGGCCGGGTCGCCACCGAAGACGACCCGATTCGCCGTACCCGGCTTACTCCATACGTGCGATCCCGGGTGCAAGCCGAGGACATGGTGTTGCGCTACGCCTCCGAGTTCGGGTTGCCGGCTGTGGCGATGTGTGTTTCGACCACCTACGGCGACGGGGACTGGGGCCGCACCCCGCACGGCGCGTTCATCGCCGGTGCGGTGTTCGGCAAGTTGCCTTTTCTGATGCGCGGCATCCGCCTGGAGGTCGTCGGTGTCGACGACGCCGCCAGGGCACTGATTCTGGCCGCCGAGCATGGGCGCACCGGCGAGCGGTATCTCATTTCCGAACGCATGATGCCGTTGTCTGAGGTCGTGCGGATCGCGGCCGACGAAGCCGGTGTGCCGCCGCCCCGATGGTCGATCCCGGTGCCGGTACTGTACGGGCTGGGCGCGCTGGGCAGCCTGCGGGCGTGGTTTACCGGTAAAGACGCTGAACTCAGCCTTGCCTCGGTGCGGATGATGCGCGCCGAAGCCGAAGTCGATCACGGTAAGGCGATGCGGGAGCTGGGGTGGCACCCGCGTCCCGTGGAGGAATCCATCCGGGAGGCCGCACGGTTCTGGATGAAACAACAGGCGAGAAAACGCAACACTACGACCGCAAACTGACCTTACCGCTGCGGTGGGGTGCCCTCAGGGTCGATGCCGGCCGTCAGGCGCCCGGCCCGCTGCCGCGCGCCCACTGCCCGGCTTCGAGGAGCATATCGCCGATGGTAGCCGTGGCTCACCCGGCCCGGAGCAGCGCGGCCGATGAGGACCGGCCCGCATCCCGCGCGGCGGGAATGATCAGCGCCGCTCAGCGTTGCACCTCGCATCCACGCGGGAGGAGTTGCCAATGACGAGTGACCGGATCGTCTTAGAACCCAGCACAGAGCACCCGATCACGATCGAGCCGACCAACGGGCGGGTTCAGGTGCGTGTCAACGGCGAACTGGTCGCCGACACGTGTGACGCGCTGGCGTTGCGTGAGTCTACTTACCCTGTGGTGCAATACATTCCGATGAGTGATGTTGTTCACGAGGTACTGACCCGCAGTGACACGACAACGTATTGTCCGTTTAAGGGTGAGGCGAGCTACTACAGTGTGACCACCGCAGCCGGCGACACCGTCGAGGACGCCATCTGGACGTATGAACACCCCTATCCGGCGGTGGCCGCGATCGCCGATCGGGTCGCCTTTTACCCCGACAAGGCCGAGATCACCGTCAACGCCGATTAGCCGAAGAGTTCTTCGGCCAGCCGGGTATCGCTGTATTCGCGGATCGAGACAATCAGCCCATCGCAGGTGTCGAAGAGGAAGACATACGGGTTGTCATAACGCGCTCCGCCGACGGTGATTCGGCCGTGTGCCTCCACCACGACACAGTCACCGTCGTGGATACACCGGATGAAATCGAGGGTCGTTTCCGCGAGGCGCTGGCGCCGCTGGATCTCGCGCCGCAGTGTTGCCTTATCGATTGACGTGCGAGTGACAATGCTCCAGTAGGTGAAGTCGTCGCTGAGCAGCGTGAAGCATTCGTCGAGATCTCCGCTCTGGCATAGGCATTGCAAAAACATCCACGCCAGCTCGGCCTGGGGATCATCGAACGGCGTGGTCACCCGGTCATCCTGGCGTGTGGCGCGCTGGGTGGTCAATTATGCCGGTTACACCGAAGCCCGGTCGGCAACCCCTATGATCACCCGCAACCCGTCGATAGGGGACGCGAGTCGTGGTGGTCAGCAGTGCTCGCACGGTCACTTTCTCGACTGTAGTCAGCTTCGGGACGATCCGGAGATGGAACGGCTGCTCGAGCCGATGTGGCCGCATCGCTATCGCGCGGTGCGATTGCTCGAAGTAAGCGGGCTGGCGCGGCTGCCGCGTTTCGCATCCCGCGCGGCCATCCGCGATCTCAGTGCGCTGTGATCGGCCCGCTGACCTGCCCGGGTGTCATCGGAGGTCATGGGTTGTCTCAGGGTTGTCGGGGCCGGCCGCCGTGCTGTGGCTGGTGTCGTCAGCGGGGACGAGGATGCTGATCCGGTCGCCTGCCGCGAGCCGGACGGTGGGCTCAGCCTCGATGAGCCGGCGCTCACGGAGGATGGACACCGGGAGATAGCCGTCGGGCCAGGCGATTTCGCCCAGGCTGCAGCCGACAGCCGCGGATTCGGCGGCCAGGGTGTGTTCGACGATGCGATACCCCACAAGCTGGCTTCGCGGAGCGTGTTCGGCCTCCGGAGCGGCCCACTCGGCGGCTTGATGACTCGCGGTGATTCGCGGTTGAGCCTCCGCGAGGTAGGCGTGCACCGCGCGCATGACGCTCTGAGGGGTTAACCAGCCCTGCACATGCCGGGCGTCGACATCGATGACCGGTAGACCGTCGCGACCGTAGACGACAAGCTGCCGCAACGCCTGGGCCAGGCTATCGTTGGCAAACAGTGCCTGGGGTCGGTGGACATGGGTGAGAGGACCCAGCAAGGCCGTCCAATCCCGCTCGATGGCAGGGGTCCGGTCGGTGAGCTCCAGCGGGGTGGCGAACGGATCCATGGCGTCGGCGGCGGTGAGATTGACGAACGCGTGTGTGGGAGTAGGGCGGTCGATGTCGATGCCGCGGCGCAGCAGTTTGGTCGTGTAGATGGTGCCGTACGACAGCGCGCGGGACACGGTGGTGGCAATCGCAACGGCTAACATCACCGGCAGGGTAAGGGTATAGTCGCCAGTCATTTCGACCGTGCTGGCCAGCGCGGTGAGCGGCGCACGGGCCGCCGAGGCGAACACCGCGCCCATCCCGACAATCGCGTAGAGCGCGGGTTCTCCGGCGGCCGGGCCGATCAGGTGGTGAACGATCAGCCCGAAGGCCATACCCGATGTCGCCCCGACGAACAGCGAGGGCGCGAACACGCCACCTGAGCCGCCGATACCGATTGTCAGGCTGCAGGCCAAGATTTTGCCCCCCGCGAGGATGAGCAGAAACCACAGCGCATAGTGACCGGCGAAGGCGGCATACATCACGGGGTAGCCCACTCCGTACAGTTGCGGCACGCCCAGCAGCAGCAGGCCGAGCACGATACCGCCCACCGCGGGACGTGCCCATTCCGGACGGTGGCGCCAGACGCGGTCGCACCAATCCTCGGTTGTGTACAGCACCCTGGTGAACAACACCCCGATCAGTCCGCACAGTGCCGCAAGCAGCGCCACCAGTAGGTAGTTGGCGATGTGGTCGAGAGCGATGCCGCTGGGCAGTTGAGTGAGGAAGGGGGCCGAGCCGAAGAAGACCCGGGAGATGACGTCGGCGAGCATCGCCGACAGCATGATGGTGAAGATCGCTTCGATAGAGAACTCTCGCAAGATCAACTCGACACCGAAGAACACCCCCGTGACGGGGGCGTTGAAGGTGGCCGAGATACCGCCGGCCGCGCCGCAGGCCACCAAAATACGTAGCCGGTTCTCCGGCATCCGCACCCACTGGCCGAGGCTGGAGGCCAGCGCTGCACCGATCTGCACAATCGGTCCCTCACGGCCGACGGAACCGCCGGTTCCGATGCACAGCGCCGAGGCGAGCGCCTTGACGATGGTCACCTGCGGCCGGATGCGACCGCCGTTCTCGGCCACCGCGATCATCACTTCCGGCACGCCGTGGCCGCGCGCCTCACGGGCAAAGTGGAAGATCAACGGCCCATACAGCAACCCGCCCAGGACCGGGATGAGTACGAAGAATGCAAGGCCTAACCAGGGCAAGTGGCCGCTGGGCACCCAGCCTTGCTGGCCGAATGCCGGGTGTCCGGTGGCCAGCCAGGTGAACCCGTAGATGAGGTAGCGAAACGCTACCGCCCCAAACCCGGCGCCGATTCCCACCACGATCGCCGCCCAGAGCAGGCCGAATCGGCGTGACCGGAGCCAGCCGGTTGTCCCACCCCCTGCCCTGGATACCGATCGGCCCGGCCACGCCGGAGCGGCAGCTGCCCGTGATTGCCCCATTCGCCATCACCTTTCTGCAGCGGCTTTCTTACTTCTGGCCCGCGCGGACGCGGGAATACGCGGTACCAACCCGGCACGCCAGCAAACATTGCCCACTACCATGATGTCTTACGACAACATATCGATGGAGCTTATCCACCCCGGACAGCACCGTGGTGCCGATTGAGCGCGGGTGAACGGATCCGGGCCCCGAGACCACAGCTGCGTGGGCCGGACGGGACGAGCGGCCGCCGCGGGCGGCCGCTCTGTGCACCAGCGCGCGCTCAGCCGGTCCGGACGGCGATGTTCCGCGGGCGGTCTATGGGCGCGCCGCGGCCGACATGACCGGTAGTTGAAGACGTCCACACCGCAACGGCCAGCAGTGTCATGGGATCGCCGCATCGGGCCCCACATGCCGCGACGATCCGCCGAACCCGAAAGAGCACCCGGCGAGAGGGGCGCTCACCATCGGCGGTTTCCGGAGGAGGCTCTTTTCAACGTGTTCGCTCTGTGATTTATGGCACAATTTGGATGTGCCGCAAATGGCGAAGCGTGGACCCGGCCGTCCTCCCGCAGCGAAGGCGGCGGACACGCGAAAGCGTATAGTGCGCGCAGCGCGCGAAGTCTTTACCGAACGTGGCTATGACGCGGCCACATTCCAGGAGATCGCGCTCCGCGCCGATTTAACACGTCCGGCAATTAATCACTACTTTCCCAGTAAACGCTTGCTCTATCGGGAAGTAGTGGATCAAACCAACGCCCTGGTCGTCACGGCAGGGATCGAGCGCGCGCGCCGCGAGACCAGGTTGATGAGTCAGTTGTCGGCGTATATGACGACCGTGATTCACGGCGATTTTGGGGATCCCGCAGTTGTGGCCTTTCTGATTACTACCGTGATCGAGTCGCAGCGGCATCCGGAATTCCGTCGCCTCGAGAATGGCTCAATACGCGCGACCCGGTTATTCCTTACCCAGGCAATTAACGAAGCCAAGGAGCGCGGCGAGATCACCCTCGAGACCGATGTTTCCACGGTAGCCGAGATGCTTCTGGCCTTAATTTATGGTGTCAGTCTCTATGCCGGCTTCATCGGAAGTGTGGGGGAGGCTGAAACCGTCACCGAACGGCTCCTGCAACTGATGAGCGGCACGCTGTGGCGGCTCGAGTCCTGACCGGGGCGTAGGAGGCGCCGCACTTGCGCGGCGGCCTGCGACAGATGTCCCGCGCCGCGTTCCCGGCCGTCCGCACCGCGGTGATGTCACCCACACCGGCGCATAGCTTACCTAAGTTGTTCGGTAGCATGGCTCACGACATGACTGATGTTGAGGACGTGCAATCCGTACGGACCGACGGCGACACCTGGGCCATCACCGAGAGCGTCGGTGCCACGGCGTTGGGCGTCGCCGCGTCCCGCGCGGTTGAAACGGCGTCACCCGATCCACTGATCCGTGACGAGTTCGCCTACCTCCTCGTGTCGTCGGCCGGGCTGGCGTGGGCGCGCCTTGCCAGCCCCGATATGGACTGGATCGGCGACGACGAGCACGGGCGCCGTGCCCACCGGGTGGGTTGTGATTACCAGGCGGTCCGCACCCACTTCTTTGATGAGTTCTTCAGCGCCGCTACCCAGAGCGGCATCCGCCAGGCAGTGATTTTGGCTGCTGGGCTGGACTCGCGGGCTTACCGACTGGACTGGCCGCCGCACACCATTGTCTATGAGATCGACCAGCCCAAAGTGCTCGAATACAAAGCGGGCATCCTGGGATCCCATGGAGCGGTTCCCACCGCAACACGGCGCCCCGTCGCAGTGGACCTGCGTGACGATTGGCCGACCGCACTGATCGCCGCCGGTTTCAACCGAACCCGGCCGACGGCCTGGCTGGCCGAAGGGCTCCTGCCGTACCTGCCCGCCGATGCGCAGGACCGCCTCTTCGAGAGGCTCACCGCGCTGAGTGCACCGGGCAGCCGGGTGGCCGTCGAAGTGTTTGGTTTCGATGGCAGCAACGAGCGGCGCCGAGCGGCGCGCCGCGCACGATGGGCGCGTATGCGGCGGCTCGGTCTGGACGTCAACGTCGAAAAGCTGACTTACCCGGATGCCAACCGCGCCGACGCCGCTCAGTGGCTCACCGACCACGGCTGGCAGGTGCACGCCGTCAGCAACGCCGACGAGATGGCGCGCCTGGGCCGCCCAATACCCGCAGACCTGGTCGAGGAGACCGTCGCCAGCACGCTGGTGCGGGCACGCCTGGATCGACCGGACAGATAGGGAAACGCGAACACCATGAGCACAATGCGCACCGATGACGACACCTGGGACATCACCACCAGCGTCGGCACCACCGCGGTCATGGTGGCTGCCGCCCGGGCCATCGAAACCGACAGGCCAGATCCGCTGATCCGTGACCCCTACGCCAAGATTCTGGTCACCAACGCCGGAACCGGTGTGTGGGAAATGATGCTCGATGATTCGGTGGTCGCCAAGGTGGAGTCCATCGACCCCGACAGCGCGGCGGTCTTCCACCACATGCGCAACTATCAAGCGGTCCGCACCCGGTTTTTCGACGCCTACTTCGCCGATGCGATGACGGCGGGGATCAGGCAGGCGGTGATCCTGGCTTCGGGGCTTGATTCCCGTGCCTATCGGCTGGCCTGGCCGACCGGCACGACCGTGTTCGAAATCGACCAGCCCAAGGTGCTTGCCTACAAATCCGAGACACTCGCGGCGCACGGCGCGACACCGACAGTCGACCGCCGCGAGGTGCCTGTCGATTTGCGCCAGGACTGGCCGACCGCACTTCGTAGTCAGGGCTTCGAGGCGGCGACGGCGACGGCGTGGTTGGCTGAGGGATTGTTGATGTATCTGCCCGCCGATGCCCAGGACCGGTTGTTTGAGCAGATCACCGAGCTGAGCGCGCCGGGCAGCCGTATCGCGGTCGAAACCGCTGCCCGCCACGCCGACGACAGGCGTCAGGAAATGCGGGAGCGCTTCAAAAGAGTGGCCGACGAGCTGGGCATCGAACAGACGGTGGACGTGCAACAGCTGATCTACCACGACCAGCACCGCGCGCTGGTGGCCGACTGGCTCAACGAGCACGGCTGGCGGGCGAGGGCGTGCAACTCGGCAGACGAGATGCGCCGGCTGGACCGCTGGGTCGACGGTGTGCCGATGGGCGACGATAAAGACGCGTTCGCTGAGTTCGTGGTGGCGGAGCGGCTGTGATGTCGTCCGGCGACGTCGCGGGCCGACACGGCCCGGCAAAGAGCCGGCCCATCAGCCGGCGCACGGACAACGACTCGTGGGATATCGCGACCAGCGTGGGGGCGACCGCGGTCATGGTGGCGCTGGCCCGCGCCGCCGAGACCGCGAGCGACGCTCCGCTTATCCGCGACCAATTCGCTGAGCTGCTGGTTTCCACTCCCGAACTGGAGAAAGTTCGTGCCCAGGTGATGGGGTGGTGGTCGGCTTCGGCAGATGACGACGACGTCGCGATGGACGCCCAGCAGATGATCAGCTACCAGGCGGTGCGCACCCACTTTTTCGACGCCTACTTCACCGACGCCGCAGCTGCCGGGATCCGCCAGCATGTCATCCTGGCAGCCGGTCTGGATTCCCGCGCATACCGGCTGGCGTGGCCGGAAGGCTGCGTCGTTTACGAGATCGACCTGCCCAAGGTGCTGGAGTACAAGGCCGAAACGCTCGCCAGGCACGGTATCGCACCAGCCACTACCCGGCGCGCGGTCCCGGTCGACCTCCGTCACGACTGGCCGAAAGCGTTGCGTGACGCGGGTTTTGATGCAGGATCGCCGACGGCATGGTTAGCTGAGGGATTGTTGCCATTTCTGCCGGCTGCGGCGCAGGAAGCCATGTTCGTCGCGATCGACGACCTCAGCCCGGCCGGCAGCCGTGTGGCGGTCGAGGTTTTCGGCGTGGACCCAGAGCAGCGCAAAGAAGCCGAAAAGAGATGGGCCAGGCTGCGAGAAGCACGAGAAAAACGCGGCGAAGATGTCGAGTTCGACCCGTTCGAACTCTGGTACCACGATGAGGACCGCCCGGACTGCGCCGAGTGGTTTTCCCGCCATGGCTGGGCGACCCGCACCGTGGACAGCCGCGAGGAATCTGCGCGACTCGGCCGAGCGCCCGCGACCGACGACAGGCGTCCGGTGAATTCTTTTCTCATGGCGACCAAGCGTTGAAGGTGACTGCCGTCGACAAAACCTGACCGGCACCTGTTACCCAACCGGGTGGTTGGTTAGGATTGGGATTCCGCCGGTGAGGAAGGGAAGCCCAATGACCACCGAAGCCGCCGCACACGGCACTGCCGCCAAAATATCGGCAGGCCAGGACGTCCCGCAAACAGTGACCCGACTACGCGAGACGTTTGCCAGTGGGCGAACCCGCACGCTGGAGTGGCGGCGCACCCAGTTGCGGGCCATCGAGACGATGATGGCTGAGAACGAGGACAAGATCGCCGCCGCCCTGGCTGATGACCTTGGCCGCAAACCATTCGAAGCCTGGATGGCCGACATCGCCGGCACCGCCGCCGAGGCGCGGTATGCGGCCAAGCATGTGGGCAGGTGGATGCGCCGTAAGCACCGCCTGTTGGAACGTGCGCAGCTACCCGGGCGTGGCTGGGTGGAGTATGAGCCCTACGGGACCGTGCTGGTCATCGGCGCGTGGAACTACCCGTTCGTTCTGACACTCGGCCCGGCTGTCGGAGCGATCGCTGCTGGAAACACAGTGGTGCTCAAGCCGTCTGAGATTGCACCGGCCTCGTCGCGGCTGATGGCCGAACTGGTGCCGGCCTATCTCGACCGGGATGCGGTCGCGGTGATCGAGGGAGATGGTGCGGTGAGCCAGCAGCTGATCGCCCAAGGCTTTGACCGGGTGGTATTCACCGGTGGCACCGAGATCGGCCGCAAAGTCTACGAAGCCGCCGCCCCGCACTTGACCCCGGTGACCCTCGAACTGGGGGGGAAGAGCCCGGTGATTGTCGCGGCGGACGCCGATGTGGATGTCGCGGCCAAGCGGATCGCCTGGATCAAACTGCTCAATTCCGGCCAGACGTGCATTGCCCCCGATTATGTACTGGCCGACGCAACCATCCGAGACGAACTGGTGACCAAGATCAGTGACGCCATCACCACGTTTCAGTCCGGCGAAGCGGCGGGAATGCGCATCGTCAACCAGCGGCAATTCGATCGGCTGAGCCGCTATCTGGCTGACACTAAGGGCAAGATCGTTGTGGGCGGGAACGTCGATGCGTCGGCTCTGCGGATCGAACCGACTGTGGTCGTCGACCCTGATCCCGACGAGCCGTTGATGAAAGACGAAATCTTCGGCCCGATCTTGCCAGTAATCTCGGTCCAATCTCTCGACGAAGCAATACGTTTCGTGAACTCTCGGCCCAAGCCGTTGTCGGCGTATCTGTTCACCAAGGCACGCGCCGTGCGCGAACGGGTGATCAAGGAGGTGCCGGCGGGCGGCATGCTGGTGAATCATCTGGCGTTCCAATACTTCACGTCCAAGCTGCCGTTCGGCGGGGTCGGCCCGTCAGGTATGGGCGCTTACCACGGCCGCTGGGGTTTCGAGGAGTTCAGCCATCGCAAGTCAGTGCTCACCAAACCCACCCGACCCGACATATCGAGGTTCATCTACCCGCCGTATACAGAGAAGGCGTGGAAGTTAGCGCGTCGGCTGCTTTAGCCGTGTCGGCGCGTACCTGACCGAATAGCCCGGCGACGATTCGGGCCACGCAGCGGCCCGGCCACGGTCGGGCCGCTACACGCAGAAAGGAAGTTCATGCCCGGAGTACAAGATCGTGTCATCATCGTCACCGGAGCCGGGGGAGGGCTGGGCCGCGAGTACGCTCTAACGCTCGCGCGGGAAGGCGCCAGCGTGGTAGTCAACGACCTGGGCGGCGCGCGTGACGGCACCGGGGCGGGCTCGGAGATGGCCGACCAGGTGGTTGCCGAGATCAAGGACGCCGGGGGCCGCGCTGTCGCGAACTACGACAGCGTCGCCAGCGAGGAGGGGGCGGCCAACATCATCAAGACTGCGCTCGACGAGTTCGGCGCGGTGCACGGTGTGGTGAGCAACGCCGGGATCCTGCGTGACGGCACATTCCACAAGATGGCGTTCGAGAACTGGGACGCTGTGCTCAAGGTGCACTTGTACGGGGGTTACCACGTGCTGCGCGCGGCCTGGCCGCATTTCCGCGAGCAGAGCTACGGGCGGGTGGTCGTCGCCACCTCCACCAGCGGGCTGTTCGGCAACTTCGGACAGTCCAACTACGGGGCGGCCAAGATGGGATTGGTCGGGTTGATCAACACGCTGGCGCTGGAGGGCGCCAAATACAATATTCACGCCAACGCGATTGCACCGGTGGCCGCGACCCGGATGACGCAGGACATCCTGCCCCCGGAGGTGCTGGAGAAGCTCAAACCCGAATTTGTGGCGCCGGTGGTGGCGTATCTGTGCACCGAAGAATCTGCGGATAACGGGTCGGTTTTCATCGTCGGCGGCGGCAGGGTGCAGCGGGTCGCATTGTTCGAGAACGAGGGTGTGAACTTCGAGAACCCGCCGTCAGTGGACGACGTGGCCGCGAAGTGGGCGCAAATCACCGACCTGTCCGGGGCTAAACAGGCGAGTTTTTCGGTGCGCTGAGCTCTTAGGCGCAAATAGCCCAGGCCGGGCCGGGGCTGAGGCTCATGCTGAGCGTTTGCCGATCTAACCTAGCACCGCGGTAGCGGCGCCGCAGCGATCATGGGATGAGACTGGCGAATTCGCTGATCGTGATTGCACCGGTTTCCACCAGCGGCACGAGGCCAAACCCGAGGGCGAACGGGATCAGCCCGACGTCGGCGGCCACCGGGTTGCCGATCGCGTCAAGGAGATTGCCAGCAGAGACTCCTTCCACAAATAGCGTCGCATCGTATTCGGGCAGTGTGACGCCCAGTGCAAGCGCAGCATCTGCCAACGGCTGCACGGTGGCGACGTCAGTGGAGACGGTGCTGACGAGCGCATCGACGACATTGCTCGCCGAAACCGGGACGTCCCCATGGGCGAAGGTGCTGATGGCGTTGATAAGTTCCAGCAGGTTCGACGGCGGGTTCAACGGGTTCGTGAGGAGGTTCGGGGTCAGGCCGAACGTGTAGGCCGCATTCAGAAGTGGTTGCAGCGAGGTGAAGTCGAACGTGAACGACAACGATTGCAGATCTTTGACGAAGTCGCCGATCCCCTGTTGCGTCCCGGCGGCCAGCGCCGTTATCAGCTGGGAGGGGCTGATATCGGTGGGGAATAACCCGAACGGCGTGGGCACATCCGGCGGATTCTGGGTGTCCCAACCTTGGGTGAGGCTGCCGTAACCCAGGTTGACCAGGATAGCCGTGTCCGGTTCAAGCAGAGCGTAAAGCGGCTGGCCGATTCCGGGGATCACCTGCAGCGGCTCCAGCAGCGGCAGACCGGTCGCCGGAATCATGTAATAAGTGGTGTCGGCGTAGGTGCCCAGATCGATGACATTGGTCAGCTCGGACGGGTCCAGGTAGGTGGCGTGCTCGTAGGCGATGCCGATCAGGGCGTTGAGGTCGGACAGCAGGTTGATCGGGTAGCGCGGGAAATCGGCAAATCCGTCGTATTCGTTGGTGTAAATGTCGGTGGGGTAGAGATCGCTCGGGGTTGCGCCGCTGAACGTCGCCCCGAAGCTGGGGATGGACAGGCCGGCGAAACGTTCCAGGAGTCCGCCGTCGGGGTTGTTGGGATCGCCGACCAGCACGAAACTCACGTCTGAGCTCGGCACACCTTCGGCATGCAGCTGCGACATTTCCAGCGAGGCGATCGTGGAGCTCTGCGAGTAGCCGAACACCTCGACGTGGTTGTGGTCGGCGATCTGCTGGCTGATCGCGGTGTTGAGGGTGGCTTCCCCCTGGGTGACCGACGAATCGAACGGCAACGTGTTGACACCGGTGACCGGGTAGAGCCCTTCGGGCGTGGTCAAGGGCAGGACAGAGGTGTCGGGCAGGTGCAGGAACAGCTCGTTGGCGGCGTCGACATAGGTTGGCGGGGGTACCGGGAAGCCGCTGGGGCCCATCACCAGGGCGGTATCATCGCCGAACGCCAAGGCTGAGTGCAGTATCGACGTCAGCCCCAGAAGAGACGCACCGGCACCAGCCAGTAGACCAAAAGCGAACCAGCCGGACTTTGACCGTGGCATCGAAACCTCCCCTGGGCAGGGACAACGTTACTAAATCACCAAGTTATTCAGCTGCGTTCGGGCCGACGCGGGAATTGTGGGGCGCCGGTGACCTTTACGGCCGGGCCCTGCCCCTGATCGGATCGAATTCGTGCGGGCGCTGAGGCCGTGTGCGGCGTTACGGGCACCCGCCAAACCGCGCACGTTCCAGTGTCGTGTACTCCGGGTTCCTGTCCCCACGTGCGAGAGGTTCTGGCAAAACACGCCTGGGTTAAAGCCGACGAGGCTTTTCGCGGGGGTTGGTATCCGCCGCCGACGGTACAACACGCAACCTGACCTGCGCCGGACACCCGGTCCAGCGCAGGACAGGTTGCCGGTTTCCTGGTCAGCTGTCAGGGGATCAGGCTGCCGAGATCGCCTGCGATGCTGGTCGCAGCGTCCAGGAGTACGTCGAATTCGAAACCGCCGGCCAGGGTGACAAGTGCCATATCAGCCGCGATCGGCAAACCAATCGCGTTGACCGGGTCGCTGAGGTTGTTCAAGAACAGGCTGACGTCGTATGCGGGCATACTGGTCAACAGTGCGTTAGCGAGGTCTGCTGTGGGCAGCAGAGTGGCATAGGCCGTCGACGCCGCACCGGAAAGCGTATTAACGACGTTGACGATATCGGTGACCAACGAGCCGGGGTCACTGGCAAGGGTCGACAGCGCCGTCAAGGGGCCGGCTAACGCGCTTGAGGTTCCCGAGGCGGAATCCAGCAGCGAGCCAAGTGAGAACGTCACCGGATTCGGTCCGCTACCGGTCAAATCGGCAATGAAGTTATGGATGCCTTCCTCGGTGCCGCTGACCAGAAGCCCCGGTAACTGTTCGAATGCGCTGAGGCTGGGGAATAAGCCGAACGGGGTGGGAATGTTGGCGGGGCTGGTCGACCAGCCATACAGCGGGTCGCCGTAGCCCAGGTTGACAAGATACGTCAGATCCGGCTGCAACAGGTCGGCTACCGCGTTGCCGAAGAAGGGGATCGACCTAATCGGATCGAGCAGCGGCAAATCGTTGACGGTGATCATGTAGTAGTTGGTGAGGCTGTCCGCTGTGCCGGAGCCATAGTCCATCGAACCAGGCAGCAGCAGAGCGCTTTCGACCTGCGTGGACGTGAGGTCCGGGTAGGTGCCGTGCACGTAGTAGATACCGGCGAAAGCATTCAGGTCGGACAGCAGATCGATCGGGTAACGCGGGAAGTCGGCGTACCCGTCGTACTCCAACGTGTAAATGCTGTTCAGGTAATCGTCGGCGGGGGTCGCACCGCTGAAATCAAGACCGAGACTGGCGATTTGCAAACCGTCAAAACGTTCAAAGAGCCCGCCGTTGGGGTTCATGACGTCGCCGATCATCGCGAAAGACAGAGGGCTGTCCGGCTGTGGCGTGCCGTTCGGGTCGAGCGCCTCCATTTCCAGCGAGGCGATGATTGTGCTTTGTGAGTAACCGAAAACCAGGGTGGCTTCAGGGGTTAACACGCCATTAGGGTTGATGGTGTTGTTGAGGATCGTCACCCCCTGCGCGACTGACGTGTCCAGGGGCAGACTTTTCACCCCGGTGAGCGGATACAACCCTTCGGGGGTAAACAGGGCGTTTTCCGGATAGGGATTCGTCGGTCTGATATCGGGAAAGTACAGCTTGTTAACGGCTGCCACATACTCCTCGGAGGGTATCGGGTCACCGCTGCCGCCCATCACCCAAGTGATTTCGGGTGTGACAGGGTCGACCGCGCTGTCACCGTATGCGAAGGCCGTGTTCATCATCCCTGTGAGGGTTAAAAGACCTGCACCGCCAGCTGCGGTCAGCCCGAATCCCAGGAGTCGAAGCTTGTAACCCCACATACGACCTCCCCAAAGACGGCACTTGTGTGACTCGAGGGTCCACCACGAGCAAGCTTTTGGATGCACGTGCAACATACCCCGAACCGCGCTCCTCCTGTGGGAAATCCTCAAGATTTCCTTTGAAAAATCTCAGTCCGGGCTAGTCTGACATGCGGTTTTTCGCGGAGCGTCCTCAGCTGCCGGTCGTCGTCGTGTCACAGCCGCCGCGGGACCCGTTGTGTGGTCGACCGGTTTGTCGATGCGGTTTCGTGCGCAGCCTGATTCTGGCGCGCCCGTGATCAAAGCTGTGCCGCTATGTACTCTGGCGCGTTCATCCTGGGCGCCGCCGTCACCGTCGAGATCACCATATCAACGCCAAGAGAGTGGCTCGTGCTGCTCCGGCCTTAACCGACGAACGCTGTCGCCGCACGAAGCCTTTGGCCCTCAATAACTCTCGATGCTTTCGGAGGAATGGTTGAGGACAGAAGCTGAGCGATAGTACCGCTGGCGCAGAAGGTCATCGACGGGGTGATCAAGCGGCCGAAGACCTACGGGACCACTGCGGTCATAGTGCTAATAGTCGCGGTGACCGCCTGATAGACAAGCTCGAGTTCGATGCTGGCCACCAGGGTGAGCAGCCCGGTGTCTGCGGCGATGGGCAGGCCGATGGCGTCGATGGGGTTGTTGAGGTTGGCGTCAAAGAGGCTGATGTCGTAGCCGGATAAGCTGATTACCGCGGCGTTGACGATATCGGTGGTCTGCATCGCCAGGGTGGCCAGGGACTCGCCGGCGCTGCTGAGCGCGTTGGTGACATCGGTCAGCGTTGTTGCCGGATCGCTGAGGCCAGCCGACACCGCCGTGACAAGATCGGTCATGCTCGGCAGCGACAGCGCGGGATCCACGGTTGCCGACACCCCTGACACCAGCGCCGGCAGCGACACGGTGGCCAGGTCGTTGCTGAAAGCGCTGATACCCTGCTGCGCCCCGGCGGCCAGCTCGCCGGCGACGGTGATCGGGCTGACATCGGGAAACAGCCCGAACTCGGTGGGCACATTAGCCGGAAGTGAATAGCCAAGGTTGCCAGGGCCATAGCCCAAATTGATCAACACCGTCAAATCCGGGCCGAACAGGGCGGCCAACGGTTTGCCGACCACCGGGACATCCGAGAGCACGGCCACCAGCGGCGGGGTTTCGTCAATCATGTAATAGTTGGTGAGGGTGTCCGCGCCGAGCGCCTGCGAGCCCGGCAACAACGTTGCGGTGGCAACCTCTTCGGGCGTCAGCTCCAGGTAGATGCCGTGCAGGCTGATCGTGCCCAGCACGGCGTTGAGGTCGGCCAGAAAGTCGATGGGGTAGCGCGGGAAATCGGCATACCCGTCATATTCGAGGGTGTAGATGTCGGTGGGGAAATCATCGGCGGGAGTGGCGCCGTCGAACGAGATCCCCAGACTCGGCACGGCGAAACCGTCGAAGCGCTCCAGTATGCCCCCGTTAGGTGCGCTGGGGTCACCGATCAGCACGAACTGCAGCCCGGCGTCGGGTTTCGGTGTGCCAGTGGGGTCAAGCTGCTCCATGACCAGGCTGGCGATCGTGGCGCTCTGCGAATACCCGAACACTGTTGACGCATCACCGGCTGCGGTGTTGGTGGCGATGGCGTTGTCCACGATGAGCATGCCCTGGCCCATCGAGGTGCTCAGCGCCGGAAACCCGGCCAGCGGCCCGGTCGTGGCAGTGGGGTAGTTGAGTGAGAACGGCATGCTGAGTTCCGGATATTCCGGGGTGAACAGCCCATTCTCGTAGGGAGCGGGATAGGTGGTGTCGGGGAAATTCGGGTGAATGTAGAGGGTGTTGGCCGCTTGCACATAGCCGGGAACGTTGTAGTCGGGCAGCGGGATGCCGCTGCCACCCATGACCAGCCCGATCGTCGTCGGATCAGCGGGCTCAGAGGCGGGATCCCCGTGGGCGAGCGGCGGATTCATTAGTGCGGTGAACGCCAGGACGCCCGTAGTTGTCAGCAGTCCCAGGCCTAGCGAACAAACCAGCGAATGAGGTTTACAGCCGAACATGTGCGACCTCCCAATTGTGGACAGGCCTACTGGTGGTGAATCGCAGTACTGAATGTCGAAGCAGGACAGCTCTCCACTGGGAAAAGTCTAGACCTTTCGCATGATTTTCTAAGAAATTCACAGATTTCTTTGTGAGATACTTAGCTGGCGCTTGTGGTGCTCACACGTTCGCGCGGCGGGTGCCGCTACTGCCGGACCCCGCCCCCGGCAACCGCGAGCACGCAACCGTGGTCGGAAACCCTCTTCGCATTCAGCCGAGCAGCGCCTGACGCAACCGATCCACGTCCGCGGCGGTAACGCCCGCGTCCCGCAGGTAGCCGTGCAGCGATCCGTAGGTTTCGTCGATCGTTTGCCTGGCCACGGCCAGGTATTCTTCGCGCACGCCGAGGACTTCGTCGGATAGCCGGGCCTCGGTGAACGCCATCACCTCGGGGGTCAGTTCTGCTTCGGCGCGCTGCCGGATCATGTCCATGATCCGGACCCTGAGGTGCGGTGCGGCGTCGTTGCTGCGCAGATAATCGGTCAGAATGCTGTCGCGGTCCAGGCCGATCGCCTCCAGCACCACCGCGACGATAAAGCCGGTGCGATCCTTGCCGGCAAAGCAGTGCGCCAACAGTGGCCGCCCGGCCGCCAGCAGGGAGACCACCTGGCGCAGCGCCCGACTGGCCCCGTTGGCGGTGGGAAAGCGCCGGTATTCGTCGACCATGTAGCGGGTCGCCGCGGCGGCAACGGATTCGTCATCGGGTTTCTCGGTCATCAGCCGCTGGAATGCCTGCTCGTGCGGGGGTGCCCCATCGGTGGCGGTCTGGTCGGCGGCGAGATCAGGGAACGGCAGCAGGTGAACCTCGACACCGTCGGGAACCCGACCCGGCCCGCGCCGGGCCACCTCGCGGGGCGAGCGCAGGTCGGCCACATCGGTGACACCCAGTCGTCGCAGCGCCGCACGGCCGTGGTCGTCGAGACCGGTCAGCTCACTGGAGCGGAATAATCGCCCAGGCCGCAGCACATTGATGCTGTCAGCTACGTCGCGAAAGTTCCACGCCCCGTTGAGTTCCCGCACATCAGCCGCCATAACAGGTGCCCGCCGCGACGAAAACGCTTGGTTCCCTAGCCAGTTCAGCTCGTGCGATAGTTCGCAAGTGCACCTCATCGGGTCCATCGAAGATGCGCATCGCGCGATGCCAGCCGTACAGGCGGGCCAGTGGGGTGTCATCGCTGACACCGGCGGCGCCGTGCACCTGGATAGCGCGGTCGATGACCTGGCAGGCCACCTGCGGGGCCACCGCTTTAATCTGCGAGACCAGCACGTGCGCGGCTTTGTTGCCGTGCTGGTCGATGGTCCACGCCGCCTTCTCGCACAGCAGGCGCGCCTGATCGATCTCATTGCGGGACTGGGCAATCCACTGCTGCACCACGCCTTGCTCAGCCAATGGCCGGCCAAACGCGACGCGGTTCCGGGCCCGGTCCACCATCAACGCCAGCGCGCGTTCGGCCGCGCCCAGCGCGCGCATGCAGTGATGAATGCGACCCGGTCCCAGCCGCGCCTGGGCGATCGCGAAACCCGCACCTTCATCGCCAAGAAGGTTAGCCGCGGGCACCCGGACATTGTCGTAGATAACCTCGCAGTGCCCGTGCTGGTCCTGCCAGCCGAATACCGGTGTCGAGCGGACGATCGACACCCCCGGCGTGTCGATCGGCACCAGGATCATCGACTGCTGCTGATGGGCGGGCGCGTCCGGATTGGTGCGCCCCATCACGATGAGAACCTTGCAGCGCGGATCAGCAGCCCCCGACGTCCACCACTTGTGACCGTTGATCACGTAGTCGCCACCATCGCGGGTGATCGACGTTTGGATGTTACGGGCGTCACTGCTCGCGACCGCCGGCTCGGTCATCGAAAACGCGCTGCGGATCTGGCCGTCAAGCAGGGGCTGCAGCCACTGCTGGCGCTGCTGCTCGGTGCCGAACATGTGCAGGATTTCCATGTTGCCGGTATCCGGTGCCGCGCAGTTGAGCGCTTCGGGCGCGATCTCGGTGCTCCAGCCGGTCAACTCGGCCAGCGGCACGTACTCCAGGTTGGTCAACCCCGATATCGCAGGCAGGAATAGGTTCCATAGTCCGCGTTCTTTAGCCTTGGCCTTGAGGTCCTCGACGATCGGCGGCACCGTGTGATCATCCGGACCGGCTTCGCGGCGATAGCGGTCGTAGTCAGCCTCCGCGGGAAAAACATACTCGGTCATGAACGCAGACAGCCGTTTGTGGTAGTCGTCCGCTTTAGCCGACATCGCAAAGTCCATGTCGGTCACGATAGGCGACGCCGAGCCGCGGCGGGCACGCCGCCGATATCGAGCTTGTGCGCGTCAACTCCTGCGGCGCACAACGATGCGTTGTGACCCCACAACCCCGTGAGCGCTACCAAATTCCCCGGATCAGTCGGATCATCAACGGCATGATTCCGCCCAGGTGATTGGTACATGCTGTGCCGGGAACTCCGAGGAAGCGCGGCGGAGCCCCGGGCGGGCACACTTCGGTGATGACCCGCGGTGCGGGTTAGGGTAGCGAAGCGTGCGGCCGAGGCCGCGTCGGCCGGGGAGGAATGGGCAGGAAAGTACGGAAACGATGTGCGCGTCATGACAGGTTCACAGACGACGATCGGCGTGGTCGCCGAAGCCGGGCCAGAGGAGCGGCGCGTCGCCCTGGTGCCCAAGGCGGTGCCGGCACTGGTGAGCAGCGGTGTGGCAGTGGTGGTCGAGTCCGGCGCGGGGGCGCGGGCGCTGCTTCCCGACGAGTTGTACACCCGGGCGGGTGCCACCATCGGTGATGCATGGGCCGCCGACATTGTGGTCAAGGTCGCGCCGCCGACCCCCGAGGAGGTCAGTCGGTTGCGCCGCGGGCAGACATTGATCGGCTTTCTCGCTCCCCGCGACACCAACAACCAGATCGCGGCGCTCGCCGCGGCGGGTGTGCAGGCGTTTGCGCTGGAGGCGATCCCGCGAATCTCACGGGCGCAGTCAATGGACGCGTTGTCGTCGCAAGCCAACGTGGCCGGGTACAAGGCGGTGCTGCTGGCCGCGTGGGAGGCGACCCGGTTCTTTCCGATGCTGACCACAGCGGCGGGCACGGTAAAGCCCGCCACGGTGCTGGTGCTCGGTGTCGGGGTGGCGGGGCTGCAGGCGCTGGCCACCGCGAAACGATTGGGTGCGCGCACCACGGGCTATGACGTGCGGCCTGAGGTGGCTGACCAGGTCCGATCGGTGGGCGCTCAGTGGCTTGACCTCGGTATCGGCGAAATCTCGGCCTCAGGTGAAGGGGGATATGCTCGCGAGCTGACCGAACAGGAGCGCGAGCAACAGCAGAAAGCACTCGAACAGGCGATCGGCGAGTTCGACGTGGTGATCACCACCGCTTTGGTTCCCGGTCGCCCGGCGCCGCGACTGGTCACCACCGAGGCGGTCAAGGGGATGAAGCCGGGCAGCGTGGTCGTCGACCTGGCCGGTGAGACGGGCGGTAACTGTGAGCTCAGCCAGCCCGGCCAGACCGTCGTCAAGCATGACGTCACCATCGCCGCTCCGCTGAACCTGCCGGCGACCATGCCCGAACACGCCAGCGAGCTCTACAGCAAAAACATCACCGCACTGCTGGATCTGCTGCTCAACGACGGCAAGCTGGCCCCGGACTTCGACGACGAAATCGTGGCGGCGGCGTGTGTGACCCGCGCCGGCGACGAGGCAGAACGCAGCCAGGGCTAGGAGCGATGAATCCCGGAGAGGGTGGCTAAATGTACGACGAACTGCTGGCCAATGTGGCGATCCTGGTGCTGTCCGGGTTTGTCGGCTTCGCTGTGATCTCCAAGGTGCCCAACACGTTGCACACCCCGCTGATGTCGGGCACCAACGCCATTCACGGCATCGTGGTGCTCGGCGCACTGGTGCTGTTGGGCCGCATCGAGCACCCGTCGCTCGCGCTACAGCTCATCCTGTTCGTCGCCTTGGTGTTCGGCACCCTGAACGTCATCGGCGGCTTCATCGTCACCGACCGCATGCTGGGCATGTTCAAGAGCAAAAAGCCGGTGCCGGCCCGAGAGGGCGCCGAAGCGTCGACACCCGCGAAGACCCACGGGCAAACCCGATGAACTATCTCGTCAGCATTCTCTACATCATCTCTTTCGCGCTGTTCATTTACGGGCTGATGGGATTGACCGGCCCGAAAACCGCGGTGCGGGGCAATCTGATCGCCGCGACGGGAATGGCGATCGCAGTGGCGGCCACACTGATCGCGATCCGCCACACCGGTCAATGGCTGTTGATTATCACCGGCCTGACCGCCGGTGTGGTGCTCGGCGTACCCCCGGCGCGGTTGACCAAAATGACCGCGATGCCGCAGCTGGTGGCCTTTTTCAACGGGGTCGGCGGCGGCACGGTGGCGTTGATCTCACTGTCGGAATTCATTGAGACGACCGGTTTTTCGGCCTTCAAGTACGGCGAGTCACCCACCGTGCACATTGTGGTGGCGTCGCTGTTCGCCGCGATCATCGGGTCGGTGTCGTTCTGGGGCTCGTGCATCGCTTTCGGCAAGCTGCAGGAGATTTTGCCGGGCCGGCCCATCGGACTCGGCCCCGTCCAGCAGCCGCTCAACGTGCTGTTGCTGCTAGCGGCGGTGGCGTGCGCGGTGGTCATCGGGGTGCATGCCCGGCCCGGCAGCGGCGGAGTGCCGTTATGGTGGATGATCGGGCTGTTGGTCGCAGCCGGTGCGCTCGGGCTGATGGTGGTGTTACCCATCGGTGGCGCAGACATGCCGGTCGTCATCTCGATGCTCAATGCATTGACCGGGCTGTCCGCGGCGGCGGCCGGGCTGGCGCTGAACAACACCGCCATGATCGTCGCCGGCATGATCGTCGGCGCCTCCGGGTCGATCTTGACCAACTTGATGGCCAAGGCTATGAATCGATCCATCCCCGCAATCGTCGCCGGCGGGTTCGGCGGTGGCGGCGCGGCGGTTGGTGGCGACGGAGGGGACAAGCACGTCAAGTCCACCTCTGCGGCCGATGCCGCGATCCAACTGGCGTACGCCAACCAGGTGATCGTGGTTCCGGGCTACGGCATGGCCGTCGCACAAGCCCAGCATGCGGTCAAGGACATGGCCACGTTACTCGAATCCCGTGGTGTGCCAGTCAAATACGCTATTCACCCGGTGGCCGGCCGGATGCCCGGGCACATGAACGTGCTGTTGGCCGAGGCCGAAGTGGACTACGACGCCATGAAGGATATGGACGAGATCAACGACGAGTTCGCCCGCACCGATGTCACACTCGTCATCGGCGCCAACGACGTCACCAATCCGGCGGCACGCAACGAACCGAACTCACCCATCTACGGGATGCCGATCCTGAACGTGGACAAGTCGAAATCGGTGATCGTGCTGAAACGATCGATGAATTCCGGTTTCGCCGGGATCGACAACCCCCTGTTCTATGCCGACGGCACCACCCTGCTGTTCGGTGACGCCAAAAAATCGGTAACCGAGTTGACCGAAGAATTGAAGGCGCTTTAGCCAGTTGGCCGAGCCGAACCCCCTACTCCGCTGGGAACAAGAACAAGGGAGTGAGGTGACCGGCGCCGTTCACACCGGGGGATATGCGGGCGGCGGATAGCCGTTGCCGTCGACGACACCGCGCAGACCCCAGGGAACATACCGGAAGAAAAACTCGAGCTCGTCAGAAAAGTCGTAGTCCGGGTTGGGATCCGTATCCATGGCGCACCTCTCGGCTCGTGACCTGTGCAGCAGTCTAGCCCCATGCGTCAACCGGGCGACAGTGCATGGGCGGCTGCGCTTAAACTTCCAACCAGTTGATTGACACCGTGTTGTCCGGGTCCTGGCGATAGTGAGTAGACGATGCCATCCGAAAACGGGGTTTCCCGCCGCGAGGAGTTGCTGGCCGTGGCCACCAAGCTGTTTGCCGCGCGCGGATATCACGGTACCCGGATGGACGACGTCGCCGACGTGGTGGGGCTCAACAAGGCGACGGTCTACCACTACTACGCCAGTAAGTCGCTGATCTTGTTCGACATCTACCGCCGGGCCGCCGAGGGCACGCTGGCCGCTGTCCACGACGATCCGTCCTGGACTGCCCGGGAGGCGCTGTACCAGTACACCGTCCGACTGCTCACCGGGATCGCTCAAAATCCCGAGCGGGCCGCCGTGTACTTCCAGGAACAGCCCTACATCACCGAGTGGTTCACCGAGGAACAGGTCGCCGAGATCCGAGAGAAGGAGACCCAGGTTTACGAGCATGTGCACGGGCTCATCGACCGCGGCATCGCCAGCGGCGAGTTTTACGAGTGCGACTCGCACGTGCTGGCGCTGGGCTATATCGGGATGACGCTGGGCAGCTACCGCTGGCTGCGGCCCAGCGGGCGGCGCACGGCCAAGGAGATCGCCGCCGAATTCAGCACTGCTCTGTTGCGCGGGCTGATCCGCGACGAATCGATCCGCAAGCAGTCCCCCCTCGGCCCGGGAGCCGATATCGATACAGCCGGTCGGGGGGCCTGATCGCCGGGATCGCGCCCGTGCGCGCGCCCCTTCTACCGACCCCTGTGCACACCGCCGACGTCACCCGGCCCGGCATCGCTTCGGTGTGCCTCAGGCATGAGCCGGATCGACTCGCCGCGGCCTAACCACCGCCGGGTTTGACGTGTTTGTCGAGAAAAGCGATCTGGTCAGCGACCACGCGCTCGAATGCGTCGTCGACGTAGATCGCAAAATGGCCTTCCGGATACATCTTGACCTCGCCGCGCGGCGCCTTGGCCGCATAGCGCAGCGTCGGATTTGCCGGTGCCACCGAGTCGGCCTCGCATACGCAGAACAGAATCGGACAGGTGACTTTCGCGGCGAGGCGTCCTGGACGGTAGGCCAGAATTGTGATGCCGAGCCGGGCGGCGACCTCGTTGGGCACCGTCACACCCTCAGGTACCAGGCGCATAAAGCCTGGGTACGCATCCGGGGCGTTCATCAGGGCAACCTCGTCCGGTCGGCCCACGACCGGGACCATCACCGGGGATCTACCCATCCAGGCAGCGACGAGGTCACGCACTGCCAGCGCGGTGATGCGTGCGGTGACCAACGGACGGAGTGTGCGCGCCGAGGCGATGCCGTCGGTGAACGGGCATTGGGCGACAACGGCTGAGATTCCCGGCACCCTTGCTGCGGTCGCGATCACATGCCCGCCGCTAAACGACGTTCCCCATAAACTGATTCGGCCGTGGTCAACGCCATCGAGGGTATGCGCGTAGGCCACGGCAGCGGCCCAGTCCGCCAGCTGCATGCCGATGTCGAGCACCTGGCGCGGCCGACCCTCGCTGTCGCCGAAATTCCGGTAGTCGAAAACCAGACAGGCATACCCGGCCGCACAGAATCGCTCGGCATAGCTGTCCAGCCGCATGGTGCGCACGCCGGCCAAGCCATGTGCCATCACTAGCAGCGGCGCCGCGCTCTTGCCCGGCGGCCGGTACAGCCAGGCGCTGACCCGGTCCTCGCCTGAGGTGAAGCAGACATTCTCGCGGTATGCCATACGTTTGTCCTCCCCGCCGCCCACGGCCATCGGCCTGGATCATTCCGTACCGTGCACGCGCCGTCACCGGGTGCACCATGAATTCGTGATCGCCGCATGTGATACACCGGCGCCATGACGGCGAGTATTCGGCAGAGCCTGGCGGCGGCGGTGGGCTCACGCCACGTCATCACCGATCCCGACGTCCTCGCCAGCCGCAGTGTCGACCACACCGGCCGATATCGGGGCCGTGCCGGCATGCTGGTGCGGCCCGGTTCAGCGGGCGAGGTCGCCGAGGTGCTGCGCATCTGCTGCGACGCCGGCGCCCACGTGACCATCCAAGGGGGTCGCACCTCGCTCGTGGGCGGCACCGTACCGCTGCACGACGACGTGCTCTTGTCGACTGAGCGGCTGTGCGCGGTCGGCGATGTCGACACCGTCGAGCGTCGTATCCAGGTCGGCGCCGGTGCCACCCTGGCCGCGGTACAGCGCTCCGCGGCCGCGGCCAACCTCCTGTTCGGTGTCGACCTGGGAGCCCGAGACACGGCAACCGTAGGTGGGATGGCCGCCACCAACGCGGGAGGCCTGCGCACCGTGCGCTACGGAAACATGAGTGAGCAAGTCCTCGGCCTGGACGTCGTGTTACCCGACGGCTCGGTGCTCCACCGGCATAGCCGGGTGCGCCGGGACAACACCGGCTACAACCTGTCGGCGCTATTCGTCGGTGCGGAAGGAACTCTGGGTGTCATCACTGCGCTTGACCTCCGCCTGCACCCCACGCCATCGCATCGGGTGACCGCGGTGTGCGGGTTCGCCGACCTTGAGGCAGTGGTCGAGATGGCCCGGGTGTTGCGGGACGTCGACGGGATCGCGGCCTTAGAACTCATCGACGCCCGCGCCACTGCACTGACCGCTACACATCTCGACGTGCCGGCCCCGGTCCGAGGTGACTGGCTGCTACTGGTCGAGCTGGCCTCCGACCACGACCAGTTCCAGCGGCTGGCCGAGGCGATCAGGGGGGCGCGGATGTGCGACGAGCCGGCGGTCGGCACGGACCCGGCCGCCCAGCAGCGGCTGTGGCGGGTCCGCGAATCGGTGTCCGAGGTGCTCGGCGTTGACGGGCCGCCGTTGAAGTTCGACGTATCCCTGCCGCTGGCCGCAATCAGCGATTTCGCCCGGGACGCGGCCGCGTTGATTCACGCACGCATCCCGGAGGGATTGCCGGTTTTATTCGGGCACATCGGCGAAGGCAACTTGCACCTCAACGTACTGGGCGGTGCGCTGGAACGAGAAGATGAACTGGTCGGCGCGATGATGGACCTCATCGCCGCTTGCGGGGGCAATGTCAGCTCCGAACACGGTGTGGGCACCCGGAAACGGGCCTACCTCGGTATGACACGCGAACCGGCCGATATCGCCGCCATGCGGCTCGTCAAGGCTGCGTTCGACCCCACCGGATACCTCAACGCCGCCGTGCTGTTCGGCCCGTCTTGAGCCGTTCGGCCGCGAGTGTGGGAGTCAGCGAAAAAACGGAAAAAACATTGTGCTCTCGGGCACGGGGAGTATGTGCGGCGACCTGGCCCACACGATTGATTGCCCCCGACGAATCGCTGATTTCCGGGTTCAGGATGAGTTGGGTGTTTTGATCCCGACCACATGGCGCAGCTGCGCCAGAAACTGGTCTGCATCGTCACTGCGAATCATGTAGTGCGAGATCGCGATACGGATCGCAGCGGCCGCTTTCACCGCGGCATTAGATCCAGGAAGCAGCCGTTGTAACCCTTCCCGCATCTCGGGGAGAACGCGGGAAAACTCCGCGATGACATGTTCAGGTTCGATATCGACCATCCGCACGCCCGTGGCGGCGTGCTGATATTCCACGATGAAGCGCAACGCTGCGTCGAGCTTCTCAACCCCGGTCAGTCCGGCTGTCGCCTTGCTCAGGCCGCTGTCGAAGGCCTGGCGTTCATAGCGGGAAAACGCGGACAGTAGCTCCTCTTTGGATGCGAACCAACGATACAGCGTGGGGCGCGACACCCCGGCTTGCGCCGCCACCTCCGAAAGGCTCAACTTGGACCTGCCGTTGCGGCCGAGCACCTCCGCGGTGGCGGCGAGAATGCGCTGTTTGGTCGAGGTGTCGGCCTCAGTGGCGGCGCGGCGACTCATAGCCGAACTTTACAGAGTGTCGATGAAGTGTCACGGTGCTTTGGCGCCACTGTCATGATCCTGTGGGTGAGCCGCTGTGTCCGGGTCGATACCGGCCTTCCCATCGTAACCGTGTCCGTGCACGGCAGACCGGTGGGGCAAACAGCGTTCGGACCTCGCGGAGGCGCTCAGGCCGCCACCCCCGGGAACTTTACACATTATCGTAAAAATGTCACGACTGAGGGTTGCGCGCTCGACGAGAAAGCTGGCCATGTATTTCACGATCACCCATCCCATGCATCGTCACCCGTACCATCCCGAACTGGTTAGCGGGGCGGGGGTCGCCGCTGTTGCCGCAGCGGCGGAAGCCGCCGGATTCCACGGGTTCGGGTTCACCGACCACCCCGCTCCGTCGCAGCGCTGGTTGGACGCCGGCGGGCACGACGCGCTGGACCCGTTTGTGGCGATGGGTTTCGCCGCAGCCTGCACGACAACGCTGCGGCTGATCCCCAACATCGTGGTGTTGCCCTACCGTAATCCATTTGTGGTGGCCAAATCCGGTGCGACACTGGATGTGCTGTCCGGCGGCCGGTTTACCCTCGCGGTCGGAGTCGGTTACCTGAAACGGGAGTTCGCGGCCCTCGGGGTGGACTACGACGAACGCACGGAGTTGTTCGACGAGGCGCTGCACGTTATTCGCACGGTGTGGACACGCGACGACGTGTGGATCGAGGGACGGCATTTCAGCGCCCGTGGGATCACCGCCCATCCCCGACCGGTGAGCCAGCCGCACCCGCCGATCTGGATCGGCGGCAATACCGCCGCGGCCCGCCGGCGGGTGGCAGCGCACGGGGATGGCTGGTGCCCGTTCGCGGCGCCCGCCCAGCTAGCCCAGACCGCGCGAACCGCGGTGATCGACTCGGTCCAGCGCCTCGCCGCCGGTATCGACGATCTGCGCTACCGCCTCGACGCGGCAGGCCGCGACCACTCGGCGGTCGACGTGGTGTTCACCAACGCCGCGGGCGGCAGTCCCGCAGACGCGGACTTCAACGCCGACGCCTACCTGGCCGGTGCGGAAAAGCTGGCGGCGCTTGGGGTCACGTGGCTGCAGGTGGGTTTGCCGGGAGACAGTCTGGCGCACGCACTGGAGACCATCGAGCGGTTCGCGGCTTCCGTGATCGACCCGGCGGGCGGCTCGTAACTCTTTACAAGCGTGGCCTGAAATGTCACGCTCCCTCTGTGACCACGGAATCTGAACAGACACATTGGTCGGTCGCCGGCCTGCTCGAGTTGTTCGATGTGCAGCCCGACGGAACCAACCATTTCACGGGCGGAACCGGCATCGCCGGCGCTGACGAGCGCCAGGTCGTCGAAGGCAGCCAAGTGCTAGCGCAGTCGATTATCGCTGTGGCCAAACAATTTCCGGAGAAATCGGTCCGCTCCGCGCACGCTGTTTTCGCCCGCGCTGTCGCCCCCGGCCCGCCGGTGGAATTCGACCTCGACGTCGTGCATGAAGGCCGCTCCACCGCTACCGCGGTCGTGGCGGCGCGGCAGGGCGGTCGACGCTGTATGACGATGACCGTGCTCGCCGACATCCCGTCGCCAGATGTGATCCGTCACCATCTGCCGCGGCCGGACGTTGCCGCCCCGGCCGACGCACATGTCTGTGAGATGCCGATGGCCGGGCGTGAGGTGCGCCTCGTGGACGTCGTCGACGTCAACAGCCCCGACGAAGTCGGGCCGCCCGAACTGTACGCGTGGGTGCGTTACGACCCGATCCCGGCCCGGGACGATCTCGCCAAGGCGTTGATCGCCCATTTCACCGGGCATTTGGGGATTTCGACCACGATGCGTGCGCACGCCGGGATCGGCACCAGCCAGGCGCACCTGAGCGTGTCCACCGCCCCGATGACCCTGACCGTCAGCTTCCACGAGCCGGTGTCGTGGAGCGGTTGGTTGCTGTACACGCACGAAAGCACCCAGGTGGGCGCCGGGATGTCGTATGTCCGCGGTGCGGTGCACACGGAGGACGGGGCGCTGATCGCGTCGTTCACGCAGGAGGCGCTGATCCGCCCACTGCGCAGCAGCGACACCGCAATCGAAGCCCGGGCCCGGTTGTAGCGGTCAGCTGACACGGAGACCGGCACACCGCACGTCCGGTCGACGCGGGTCACCGGTGGGCATCCGGTGGGGGCGGCAGTTCAGCCACAACACGTGCGCGCGTCTCGTCGAAACTGAGAAACCCCTTGATAGGCAGGCTCTCCGGTGGCGGGTCCGGATAACTCCAGGCGACGTCATCGACGACTGTGTTGCCGACGACTGCGGCCCAGTACGTCGCCGCGCCTTTGTAATTGCAATACGACGTGGTCTCGGTGGGCCGGAGCAGGTCGATGCGAACGAATGCGGGGTCGACGTACAGGCGGGGTTGCACTGCTGTTTCGAAGACGATCACCGTGTCGTCGGTGTCGACCAGTGTGGTGTCAGCGACGGTGACGCGCAGATGCCGTTTAGTCGGGCGGCAGTCGATGCGGTGATAGGGGTTGGGCGGATAGGTGACGAGTCTGCGCCCCTCCTCGAACCACACGTCGACGGCATCCCAGGGGACCGCGACGAACCCCGGCGCCTCCGCGACCGGCTGGTGTGGCAGCCCGCCGACCTCACCGGCCGGAAAGGCGTAGCTCAGGGCATGGTTGCGCCGGTGCACCAATAATGCACGCTCGGTGTCAAGCACCACGTGCCCGTCGCGAAATGCCTGGACACGGCGCGGGTGTGGTTCTATGTACACCACCTCACCCGGCAATGGGGGAGTGAACCATCCCGCGGGATCCGAACTGAGCGGACCACGCCCAGCGGTAAGCGTCATGGCCGGAATTGCGCTGGCACCGTGGCCAGCCGTGCGATTGTGAGCGATCCTGTCATGGGCCGTCCTTGCACGCAGTGTCCCGTTCCGTGGTGCCGATAGCCTCCACGGGTGGTCAGCATAGTTGCCCAGGTTTACAACTTGGCGTGTAAGTGTTAACGATTTCAGAGAGGATCTGTCGTGGCCGGACCGATGGAGGGCGTCAGGGTCATCGAGCTGGGGATCTGGGTAGCCGCCCCGGCAGCGGGCGGGATCCTCGCGGATTGGGGCGCAGACGTCATCAAGATCGAGCCACCGACTGGTGACCCGGCGCGGACGTTCGGCCGCATGCTTGGAGTTGCCGGCGGGGAGAACCCGCCGTTCGAAATGGACAATCGCTCCAAACGCAGCATCGTTGTGGACTTAACCACCCCGGATGGCCGGTCGACTGCACTTGAATTGCTCAGCAGCGCCGACGTTTTCCTGACCAATATCCGGCCAGGTGCGCTGCAACGCCTCGGAGTGGACTTCGAGACGGTGGCCGCCCGCAACCGGCGGCTCGTCTACGGGTTGATCACCGGGTACGGTATGGCCGGACCCGACGCCGACCGCGCCGCCTATGACGTGGCGGCGTTTTGGGCCCGTGCCGGGGTGGCTCACTTACTCACCCGTCCCGGTGACACCCCTCCGTTTCAGCGTGGCGGCATGGGTGACCACATGGTCGCGATGACCCTTGTCGCGGCGGTGTGCGCCGCCCTGCTGGCCCGGGAACGCAGCGGAGCCGGTCAACTGGTGACGACGTCGCTGTACCGGCAGGGCACCTACACGGTCAGTTTTGACCTCAACACGTACCTGATGTCGGGGCAGCCGATCGCCGTCGGCCAGCGCGAATCGATGGCTAACCCGTGCATGAACAACTACGCCGCCGCAGATGGGCGGCGGTTCTGGGTGGTGGGCCTACAAGGAGAGCGCCACTGGCCGGCGCTGTGCCGGGTAGTCGGGCGACCCGACTGGCTGACCGATCCCCGTTTCGCCACCGCGCGCGCCCGCGCGGCCCACGCTGTCGAGCTCATCAGCGAGCTGGACGCGATTTTCGCCACCAAAGCGCTCACCGAATGGGCGGAGATCTTTGCCCGTGAACCGGAGTTCTTCTGGTCACCGGTCAACAGCCTCGAAGACGTTCTGGCCGACGAACAGTTCTATGCCGCGGGCGGTATCGTCTCGGTGCCTGGTGCCGACGGTGGTGTCCCGATGGTTGCAACACCGGCAGATTTTCACGGCACGCCGTGGGCCCCACGCTCGATCGCCCCACAGCTCGGCGAACACACCGAGGAGATCCTCGCTGAGCTGAAAGCTCGCCGCACGCCCTGACCACACCGCTCAGCCCGGACCAGACGAGACTTTACAGATTGTGGTGACAATGTCACATTGTTGTGGGTCGCGTCATCAATCTCCGGTGAATGCGGGTGACCAGTCGGGCCGGCCAGGCCGGCCTACCGGTCAGGGGTGCAGCGATAGGGAAGAGATCTATGGTCAGTCAAGCTTTGCGCCGGCGTGGCCGCGGTGCCGACCACGCTGGGCCGATGCGCAATTCGCGCGACGGCAACACCATCTCCCTCAAGTACCGGCTCGACGTTATCGGCTGCCGTGTCACGGACGTGGTCCGGTCTATCGGCGGATGGTTGTATGACCGGGCAATGGCGGGCTGGGAGGTGAACGTGATGCTGCCGCGGATCAGCGATGCGCGGCCGCTGCAGATTCTCGGCGCGCGAATGCTCGGCGCGCACGGGGACGTCAGCACGACCGGTCTGGCAAACCACGGGTTGGCTGTCAGCGCCGATGTGTTCGCACAGAACGCGGCTATCCGCAAGACTGTGCTCGAAGCCTTGGACAGTGGTCTGACCGAGGTCACATTGTGGGGGGACAGCTGGCCGGTGCGGGTTCAGCGCGGCCTTGGTGCCGTCGACTACCGGCTGAGCGGGGCAGCGCGTGCTTTTAAGCACCAAGCGCTTGCCGCGGCACAACTTCCGCACGAATCGGTTGGGTTGCTGGAGACGTTTTTCACCGACAGGCGATCGTTTTCGCCGCTGGGTTCCGAGCTGATTTCAGCCGGCTAGCCCCGGAACGCCCGTGGAATGCTGGCACAGCCGTACCATTGCACCAGCTGCGTTGTCAGCAGCGCCGGTTCGCGGTGAGAGTGCGACGGTTTGGTCGTCGATGTTGCACCGGAGGCGTGCAGTGTGCGGTGATGTCACGCCCCGGCACGGCGAGGATCTGGTGAACGCCAACAGGCAGTGGCCCTGCCGGCCTCAAAGCCGGCGCTCGACCAGCGGCAACCGATGCGGCAAGCGATCGAAGGCCCCACGCGTATGACAGCCCGGACGCGGGTGGCGCTCGTTACCGGAGCGGCCGGCGGACAGGGCTGGGCGATCGTCGAACGGTTGCGCGCGGCAGGGTTTCTGGTCGCGGCGTGCGACCAGCGGTCTGATGAACTCGGCGTCGCCGTCGATAAGCGCGGCGACGCCGCGGTGATGGGGATCTCTCTCGATGTGACCTCGGAGTCCCAGTGGGATGCCGCCGTCCGGCAGGTTGTCGATCGCTTCGGGTCGCTGACCGCTTTGGTGAACAACGCCGGTGTACTGCATCGGGCGGCGATCGCCGACGAGACGGTACCAGGATTCGAAACGGCCTGGCGGGTCAACTGCCTGGGTGCGTTTTTAGGGATCCGCGCAGCGCTCGACCAACTGCGCGCCGCCGAAGACGCTGCCGTCGTGAACATCTGCAGCACTGCCGCGATCCGGCCCTTCCCGCTCCATTCGGCATACGGATCATCCAAATGGGCGCTGCGCGGACTGACCCAAATCGCTGCAGCCGAGTTGGCCACGTGCAAAGTCCGGGTCAACGCGGTGTTTCCCGGACCCGTGGCGACACCGATGCTCGACGACGCCGTCCGTCAGCGGCTGGTCGCGACGTCGGTGTCCGGCCGACTGGGACAGCCGCTGGAAATAGCTGACGCGGTGGCGTTTCTGCTCTCAGAGCAGGCATCCTTCATCACCGGATCAGAACTGGTCGTCGACGGCGGACAGTGTTTACAGATCCGGTGACGCCCGGCGTGGCCCACGCTCAGCAAGCGGCAAGCTATGGTCGCGGGTTTCCACCGCTCAGCCGGTGTCGAAGGTGATGAGCTGGCGCACCTCGGTACCCTCGGCGAGGCGATCCATAGCTGCGTTGAGCTCCTCCAGCGCGATCGTCGACGACACCAGCTTATGCACCGGCAGGCGGCCCGACTGCCACAGCGACACGAATCGGGGAATGTCGCGGCCAGGCACCGACGAACCCAGGTAGCAGCCGATCAATGATCGGCCCTCGGCGACAAAACCCAACGGCGCCAGGCTGATCCGGGTATCAGGCGGGGGCAGTCCCACGGTGATCGTGCGTCCTCCTGGCGCGGTCAGTTCGATCGCTGTCTGCAATGCGGCGGGTCGGCCCACGGCCTCGATGACAATCGGCGCCTTCACGCCGTTATCGATGGCCTGTTGCGGCGTATAGATCTCGTGCGCACCGAAAGCTTCTGCCGCTGCCAACTTCTCAGGCTGTTGGTCGACCGCTGCGACCGTGACATCGTCGTGGGCGAGCGCGGTGAGCACCGCGGCCATGCCCACACCACCCAGGCCGACCACGGCAACAGTCTGACCGGGAACCGGTTTGCCGACATTGAGCACGGCGCCCCCGCCGGTCAGCACAGCGCAACCCAGCAATGCCGCCACACCCGGCGGAACCTCGTCCGGCACCGGAACGATGCTGGCGCGGTTGACGACGGCGTGGGTGGCGAACCCGGACACACCCAAATGGTGGTACACGGGTTGTCCACCGCGGCTGAGCCGAATTGCGCCGCCGAGCAATGTGCCCGCCGCGTTGGCGGCGCCGCCCAGATCACACGGGGCCATTCCAGCGGTGGCGCACGCCGCGCACCGCCCGCAGCGCGGCAGGAATGTCATGACCACCCGCTGTCCGACGGTGAGGTTGAGACGACCGCGGTTTTCGGTTGGGCCGATCTGCTCGACGATTCCGGCGGCTTCATGGCCGAGCAGTATCGGTACGGGGCGCATCCGGCTGCCGTCGACAACAGAAAGATCGGAATGACACACCCCGGCCGCTTCGATGCGGACGAGAACCTCGTCACGCTGCGGCGGCGCCAAGTCCAGTTCGCCGACGCTGATCGGACGCGATTCGGCATAGGGCCGCGGTAGACCGCTCTGGTCCAGCACGGCGCCCCGGATGTGAAACATGTTGGAATACAACCATGGCATCGGTTCCCCGCGCACCAGCCGAACTCACCAGCCGGGACTTTCCAGTGCTGTGGCCCGTGCTCACCCGCTGGGCCGACAACGACATGTTCGGTCATCTCAACAACGCCGTCTACTACCAGCTCTTCGATACCGCGATCAACGGCTGGATCACCACGAACGTCGACGTCGACCCGCTCACCGTACCGGCCTTGGGCATCGTCGCCGAGTCGGGTTGTCGCTACTTTTCCGAGCTGCGGTTCCCGGAAAGGCTCGTGGTCGGCCTGGCGGTGACGAGGCTGGGGCGCAGCAGCGTCACCTACCGGCTGGGGGTGTTCCGGGCCGCCGAAGACCTTCGCGACGGTGAGGCGCAGGCCATCACGGCGCTGGGGCATTGGGTGCATGTCTATGTCGACCGATCGAGCCGCAAACCGGTCCCGATTCCCGACGCCATCCGCGCCCTGCTGTCGACAGCCCGTGTCTCCGCGAGGCGGAAGCCCCAGCAGTGAACCAAGCGAAACCACAGCCGCGGCTTCTCTTTCACGATCTCGGGCGGGCGCTCGATATGCTCAGCCAATGCCGTTCGTGAGCAAGACCGTCGAGGTCGCCGCCGACGCGGCCTCGATCATGGCTATCGTCGCCGACTTTGAGTCGTATCCGGAGTGGAACGAGGAGGTCAAGGGTCTGTGGGTACTGGCCCGTTACGATGACGGCCGGCCCAGCCAGCTGCGGGTCGACACCGTGGTCTCCGGTATCGAAGGCACCTATATCCAGGCGGTCTACTACCCGAGCGATCACCAGATCCAAACCGTCATGCAGCAGGGTGACCTGTTTTCCAAACAGGAGCAGCTGTTCAGTGTGGTGGAGCTGGGTCCAACCTCGTTGCTGACCGTCGATATGGATGTCGAGCCCACCATGGCGATCCCCGCGCCGATGGTGAAGAAAGCCGTCGACAACGCGCTGAACTATCTGGCCGATAACCTCAAGCAGCGGGCCGAGCAATTAGCTGCTAGCAGCTAGCTCCAGATGAACGCCTTCTCCAGCCTTTCGGTGAGGCGGCGTGCTCCGTCGGTGAAATGCCAACTGATGTGCTCGGCAGCGGCGGCGGCATCCCGGTCGCGCAGCGCGGCGATCAGCCGGCGGTGGTTCTCCACCGCGGCGCTACCCCAGTCAGGTTCGGCGGCGTACGTCACCTCAGGCACGTAGCGGGTGGCATTCAACAAAAACCACGCCAATTTGATCCGGCCGCTGGCCAGGTTGAGCACGCGGTGGAAAGCGAACTCGATCGCGGCGATGGTTTCAGCATCACCGGACTCAACGGCTGCCGCCAGTGCCTCGTTAAGACGCTCGAGTTCGTTGATCTCGGGGACGCTGATCCGCTCAGTGGCCGCGACAGCAAGCTCCTTGGCGATCGTGGCTTGCAGCCAGAAGATATCGGCGATGTCCTGTCGGCTCAGTGGCAGGACCACGTGGCCGCGGTGCGGCTCGAGTTTCACCATGCCCTCACCGCGCAGCTTCAACAGGGCTTCCCGCACCGGGGTGATGCTGACTCCGAGTTGAGCCGCTGTCTCATCTAACCGGATGAATGTCCCGGGGCGGAGCGTCCCGGACATGATTGCGGCCCGCAGGTGGCCCGCGACCTCATCGGACAACTGTGACCGGCGCGGCCGGCGCGGCCCGCCCGGCTGCGTGGAGAGAGCAGAAAGAGGTGCGTTCACGGTGCTTCCGGGGACTTGTGTGACCGGCCGGTGAGGCCATAATGTGATCCAGACGACACCGAGTTTATCAAATATCAGGTTTGCGGGGCCACCGAGTACGGAGGGAATGGCAGTCAATTGACCGCGCAACGAGCGACTCGAGCTCCCGAGCAACCCTTTCGCTCACGGCGGCAGAACTGGATCAACCAGCTGGAACGGCATGCCTTGATGCAACCAGGTGCACCGGCATTGCGGTATTTGGGAAAGACAATGACCTGGGCCGAGTTGCACCGGCGGGTGACTGCACTGGCCGACGCCCTCAGCCGCCGCGGGGTCTCGTTCGGGGACCGGGTGATGGTGCTGATGCTCAACCGGCCGGAGTTCGTTGAGTCGATGCTGGCCGCGAACATGCTGGGAGCGATCGCAGTCCCGTTGAACTTTCGGCTCACCGCCGCCGAGATTGCTTTCCTGGTCCGCGATTGTCAGCCGCGGCTGATGATCACCGAAGCGGTCCTGGCCCCGGTGGCTGCCCAGGTGCGCGAAATCGAACCGGTGCTCAGCACGATCGTCGTCGCCGGGGACACCGCCGGGAAAGGTCTGCTCGGTTACGAAGACCTGATCGCGGAGCCCGGTGACCCCCACCAGCCGGTGGACATCCCCAACGATTCGCCGGCTCTCATCATGTACACCTCGGGCACCACCGGGCGCCCTAAGGGCGCAGTGCTCACTCACACCAACTTAACCGGCCAGATGATGACGACGCTGTACACCAGCGGCGCAGATATCAACAATGATGTCGGTTTCATCGGTGTGCCGCTTTTTCACATCGCCGGAACCGGCAACCTGTTGACCGGGATGTGGCTGGGCATTCCCACGGTCATCTACCCGCTGGGCGCTTTCGATCCCGGGCAGCTGCTCGACGTGCTGGAGGCGGAGAAGGTCACCGGCATCTTTTTAGTGCCCGCCCAGTGGCAGGCGGTGTGCGCCGAGCAGCAAAGAAAACCTCGCACGCTTCGGCTGCGGGTGATGTCATGGGGGGCGGCCCCGGCGCCGGACACGCTGCTGCGGCAGATGTCGGAGACGTTCCCGGGCACCCAGATCCTGGCCGCATTCGGCCAGACTGAAATGTCGCCGGTCACCTGCATGCTGCTTGGCCAGGACGCCATCCGCAAGCGGGGGTCGGTCGGCAAGGTGATCCCGACCGTCGCCGCTCGCGTGGTCGACGAGAACATGAACGACGTTCCGGTCGGTGAGGTTGGCGAAATCGTCTACCGCGCGCCGACCCTGATGAGCGGCTACTGGAACAATCCGGAGGCTACCGCCGAGGCTTTCGCCGGCGGCTGGTTCCACTCCGGTGATCTGGTCCGCATGGACGAGGACGGATATGTCTGGGTGGTCGACCGCAAAAAGGACATGATCATTTCCGGCGGCGAGAACATCTACTGCGCCGAAGTGGAGAATGTCTTAGCCAGCCATCCCGCGATCGTTGAAGTCGCCGTCATCGGCCGGCCCGACTACAAGTGGGGTGAGGTGCCGATCGCGGTCGCGGCCGTCACCCACGATCTGCGGCTGGAGGACCTTGACGGATTCCTCACGGAGCGGCTGGCGCGCTACAAGCACCCCAAGGGTCTGGAGATCGTCGACGCGCTCCCGCGCAACCCGGCCGGCAAGGTGCTCAAGACCGAATTACGGCGCCGGTACGGCGCTGCACCCGAGCCCGAAAGAGTCGCCCCATCAAAGGATTCTGCGGACAACACGCAAAGCCCGTAAAAGCTGACATAACGATAAAACAGCCGTGTGAACTCGACGAAAGGTAAATAGGCCGATGCCCTACCCCCCGGCCGAACCATCAGGTACAGTCCTGTCGTCTCTCTTACTACCTGCCAGTAAGGAGTCGGCGGTCACACACCGGGGGACGGGGCAAGGAGGAGGCGTGCGACACGATCCGCCGGAACGCCGGGACACGGGAGTCTCGTCGTGAGGTGGCAGCGGTGACGGCGTCGACACGGCCCCCTTTGGTCGATTACGTCCGCGACCAGACGAAGACGCCGCTGATATTGATCGGTGGCTTCTTCCGGATGTGCGTCCTGACCGGTAAGGCGTTGTTCCGTCCGCCGTTTCAGTGGCGCGAGTTCGTCTTGATGTGCTGGTTTATCGTCAGAGTCTCGCTCGTGCCGACCATGGCGGTCTCAGTGCCGGTGACGGTGCTTTTCGATTTCGTGTTCAACATCCTGCTGATCCAAGCCGGTGTCGGCGACATCTCGGGGGCGGGCACGGCGGTCGCTGTGATCACCCAGATCGGCCCGATCGTGACCGTCTTGGTGGTGGCCGGCGCCTGCGCGACGGCGATCTGCGCTGACCTGGGTGCCCGCACCATCCGGGAGGAAATCGATGCCATGGAGGTGCTCGGTATCGACCCCATTCACCGGCTGGTGGTTCCCCGGGTCGCGGCCATGTCCATCGTCGCCATGTTGCTCAATGGCCTGGTGAGCATGATCGGCCTGGTGGGCGGCTACCTGTTCGGGGTTTACCTGCAGAACATCTCGGGCGGCGCCTATCTGTCGACACTGACCCTGGTGGTCGGGCTGCCCGAAGTGGTTGTGGCAACGACCAAAGCCTTCATCTTCGGGCTGATCGCGGGATTAGTGGCCTGCTACCGGGGCCTGACGGTGCGCGGCGGTCCCAAAGGTCTGGGAATTGCGGTCAACGAGACCGTGGTTCTGTGCGTGGTCTTTTTGTACGCGGTGAACGTGGTGCTGACCGCCATCGGTGTGCGGTTCGGAACGGGGGCGCTCTGACATGACGACGGCTCAAGTACTGCGCGCCCGTTTCCCTCGGGCCACCGCCAACCTGCGTCGCTACGGTGCCGCCACCACCCGCTCATTTGATGAAGCCGGCAGGCTGGGCTGGTTCACGCTGATCAGCGCTCGCGACACAGTGTTCGCGCTGACCCGTTACCGCAGTGAAGTCCTGCGGTTGGTCGCTGAGGTAGGGATGGGCACCGGTGCCATGGCCGTCGTCGGGGGCACCGCGGTGATCGTCGGTCTGGTGACGGCGTCCTCCGGTTCGATAGTCGCCCTGCAGGGCTTTTCGACGCTGTCCCACGTCGGCCTCGGCGCGCTTATGGGGTTCGTCGCCGCCATGATCAACGTTCGTCTCGTTGCCCCTGTTGTCACCGGGGTCGTGCTGGCGTCAACGGTCGGCGCCGGCGCCACCGCCGAACTGGGCGCCAAGCGGATCAGCGAGGAGGTGGACGCGCTGGAGGTGATGGGCATCAACTCGCTGGCGTATCTGGTCTCCACCCGGCTGATCGCCGTGCAGGTGGTGATCATCCCGCTCTACGCGTTGGCGCTGATCGCATCGTTTGTGGCTCCACAGCTGGTCACCACGGTGATGTATGGGCAGCCCTCTGGCAGCTACCAGCACTACTTCAATACCTTCTTGCGCCCCAATGACGTGTTCTGGTCCTTCGCCGAGATGATCCTCGTCGCCGGGGTGGTGATGCTGAGCCACTGCTACTACGGGTATAACGCCAGCGGCGGTCCGGTCGGCGTCGGTGAAGCTGTCGGGCGCTCGATGCGCTTCTCGCTGGTTGCGATCAACGTCGTGCTCATCTTGTTTGAAATGACGCTCTACGGCGTCAACCCGAACTTCAACTTCACCGTTTGAGGCAGCAGGAAAGCCATGACGAGTCCACAAGCGAAGGTCAACAAGCCGGAGGGCCGACCATACAAGTTGATCGGCGTGGTGGTTTTCGTGGTTGCGGCGCTGGTGCTGTGGTTGGTCTACCTGCAGTATCGAGGCGATTTCACCGCGAAGACACCGTTGACGATGCTGTCGTCACGGGCGGGTTTGGTGATGGATCCGGGGGCGAAGGTCACCTATAACGGGGTGCAGATCGGCCGGGTGGCCAGCATTTCGGAGATCACGCAAGACGGCAAACCGGCGGCCAAGTTCGTCCTGGACGTGTACCCGCGCTACCTCAAGCTGATTCCGGCGAATGTGGATGCGAGAATCACGGCAACCACACTGTTCGGCCAAAAGTATGTGGCGCTGAGATCACCGAAACATCCCACACCGCAACGAATCACGCCGCACACCATCATCGATGCCAGATCGGTGACCACGGAGATCAACACACTGTTTCAGACGATCACGTCGCTCGCCGAGAAAGTGGATCCGGTCAAGGTGAACCTCACGCTGAGCGCGGCGGCGCAGGCATTGAGCGGGTTGGGTGACAAGTTCGGTCAGTCCCTGGTTAACGCGGATGCTGTCCTCGACGACGTCAATCCGCAGCAGCCGCAAATTCGGCACGATATACGGCAATTGGCTGCGTTAGGCGACGTGTATGCGAATGCGGCTCCGGACCTGTTCGATTCTCTCAACAACGCGGTGACCACCGCGCGCACCGTGCACCACCAGGAAAAAGATCTCGACGAAGCATTGCTGGCGGCGACCGGGTTGGGTAACACGGGTGCGGATCTCTTCCACGGTGGCGGGCCCTATCTTCAGCGGGGAGCCGCCGATCTGGTACCCACCGCAAAACTGCTGGACACCTATAGCCCCGAACTTTTCTGCACAATCCGCAACTATCACGACATCGAACCCAAGGTCTATGAGTTCACCGGTGGCCGTGGCGGTTACGCGCTGCGAACCAATACCGAGGCGCTGTCCGGATTAGGAGCTATCCTCACCCCCGCGGGTCTGACCGGCACGGTGCTGACCCAAGGGCTTTTAGGGCTGGCCGGACTGGTGGGCGGGGCACCCAATCCTTACATCTATCCAGAGAACCTGCCGCGGGTGAACGCTCATGGTGGGCCGGGGGGTGCACCGGGATGCTGGCAGACGATCACCCGTGATTTTTGGCCGGCGCCGGAGTTGGTGATCGATACCGGCAACAGCGTCGCGCCCTATAACCACCTGGACACGGGCTCCCCGTACGCGATCGAGTACGTATGGGGCCGTCAAGTAGGGGATAACACGATCAACCCATGAAAATCACCGGTACCCTCGTCAAGCTCGGCATCGTCTCGATGGTGCTGCTGATGTTCACCGCAATGATCGTGGTGGTGTTCGGTCAAATGCGCTTCGAGAAGACCTACAGCTATTCCGCGGAGTTCACCAGCGCCAGCGGGCTTCGTAACGGGCAGTTCGTCCGCGCTGCCGGGGTGGAAGTCGGCAAAGTCAAAAGCGTACGGCTCGTTGACGGCGGCCGCCGGGCGCGGGTGGACTTCACTGTCGACCGCGCGGTGCCCCTCTACCAGTCGACGACGGCGGCCATCCGTTATCTGAACCTGATCGGTGACCGGTACGTGGAGCTCAAGCGCGGGCAGGGCGAAGGTGCCGACCGGGTTTTGCCGCCGGGCGGGTTCATCCCCTTGTCGCGCACACAACCCGCCCTGGATCTCGACGCGCTCATCGGTGGTTTCAAGCCGCTGTTCCGGGCGCTGGATCCGCAGAAGGTCAACACCATTGCTTCGGCCATCATCACCGTGTTCGAAGGTCAAGGGGGCACCATCAACGACATCCTCGACCAGACCGCCCAGGCCGCATCGCATATCGCCCAGCGTGACCAGGCGATTGGTGAAGTGATCAAGAACCTCAACACCGTGCTGGATACCACGGCCAAGCACCGCAAGGAATTCGACCAGACCGTCGACAACGTCGAGAAACTCATCACCGGCCTGCGCAACCACGCCGACCCGGTGGCGGCCGGTGTCGCACACATCAGCACCGCCGCCGGGACAGTTGCCGATCTGCTGGCCGACAACCGCGCCCTGCTGCACAAGGAATTGAATTATCTGCAGGCCGTTCAACAACCGATCATCGATGAGCGCGACAAGTACGACGACCTGTTCCACCGCGCCCCGGGTGCGTTAAACACGATCGGGCGCGTTATCGGCACGTACGGAGACTGGGTGAACTTCTACGCCTGCGACATCACCATCAAGTGGAACGGGCTGCAGCCGGGTGGACCGGTTCGCACGGTCAAGATCTGGTCGCAGCCCACGGGTAGGTGCACGCCGCAATGAGAACACTCGAACCCCCGAACCGGCTGCGCATCGGGCTGATGGGAATCGTTGTGGTGGTGCTCTTTATCGCCGTGGGCCAAAGCTTTACGAGTGTGCCGATGGTGTTCGCCCAGCCGAGCTACTACGGGCAGTTCACCGACACCGGCGGGGTGAGCAAAGGTGACAAGGTACGCATCGCCGGGGTAACCGTCGGCTCCGTCGAGGCGCTCAAGATCGACGGCGATCACGTCCTGATCAAATTCTCAACCGGCAGTAACACTATTGGCACCGAAAGCCGGCTGGCGATCAAAACCGACACCATCCTGGGTAAGAAGGTGCTCGAAATCGAACCGCGGGGCACCCAGACCTTGCGACCCGGAGCCGTGTTGCCGCTGGGCCAAAGCACCAGCCCATACCAGATCTACGACGCCTTCTTCGATGTCACTAAGGCCGCCGCTGGCTGGGATATCGACACCGTCAAGCAGTCGCTGAATGTGCTGTCGCAAACGATCAACGAAACGTATCCGCATCTGCCTCCCGTCCTGGAGGGTGTGGCCAAACTCTCCGACACCATCGGCAAACGCGACGAAGAGGTCAAACATCTCCTCGCACAAGCGAACAAGGTGGCCAGCGTGCTCGGTGACCGTAGCCAGCAGGTCGACCGGCTGCTGGTCAACACGAAGACACTGCTGGCCGCGTTCAACGAACGCAGCCGGGCCATTGACGCGCTGCTGACAAATGTGTCTGCCTTTTCGGCGCAGGTGCAGGGCCTGATCAACGACAACCCGAACCTGAATCACGTGCTGGAACAATTGCGCGCGGTCAGCGACTTGCTGGTGGCGCGCAAGGACGATCTGGCTCAAGTCCTCACCACCCTCGGCAAGGCCGCCGCGGCGGTTAACGAGACGATCGCCTCAGGACCGTACTTCAAGGTGATTCTCGCCAACCTGCTGCCGTATTGGATTTTGCAGCCGTGGGTGGATGCCGCGTTCAAGAAGCGGGGTATCGACCCGGAGAATTTCTGGCGCAGTGCCGGGCTGCCCGCGTTCCGCTGGCCCGACCCCAACGGGACCCGCTTCCCCAACGGCGCGCCGCCGCCGGCGCCGCCGGTGCTGGAGGGCACCCCGGAACATCCGGGACCCGCCGTCCCACCGGGATCGGCGTGCTCCTACACCCCGCCGGCTGACGCTGTGCCACGGCCGTGGAACCCGCTGCCGTGCGCCGGTGTTGACGTGGGCGCCTTCGGCGGTGAGTTCCCGGCCCCGATCGACGTAGCGACCTCGCCGCCCAACCCCGCCGGTTTGCCGCCCACACCGGGGATCCCGATCGCCGGCCTGCCCGGCGAACCACCACCGGACGTGCCGGGCACACCGGTGCCGCTGCCGCCCAACGCACCGCCGGGCGCGCGCACCGAGAACCTGGCACCGGCCGGCCCGACGCCGCCGCCGTCGACGTTTGCGCCGATGCTTCCGCCCGGGCCGCCCGCGCCGCCGGGGCCCGGGCCGCAGCTGCCTGTGCCGTTCATTCCCCCCGGTGTCCAGGGAAGCCAGCCAGGTGGCGGCGGAGGAAGTGTGGGAGGAAGCCAAAGTTGAGCACTGTCTTCGATATCCGCAACCTGCGGCTGCCGAGAATGTCACGTGCGTCGGTAGTCATCGGATCGCTGGCGGTGGTGCTGGCCCTCGTCGCCGCGTTTGTCGGAAGGCAGCTTTACCGCGAGTTGACCAACAACACCGTCGTGGCGTACTTCCCCGAGGCGAACGCGCTCTATGCCGGGGATCAAGTGCGGATCATGGGCGTGCAGGTGGGGTCGATCGACAAGATTGAGCCGGCCGGCGACAAGATGAAGGTGACGTTTCACTACAACAACACCTACAAGGTGCCCGCCAACGCGTCCGCGGTCATCCTCAACCCGACCCTGGTGGCGGCGCGCTTCATTCAGTTGGAGCCGCCGTACCGCGGCGGCCCGGTGCTCGCCGACGGTGCGGTGATCCCGATCGAGCGCACCCAGGTGCCCACCGAGTGGGACCAGTTACGCAACAGCGTCACCAACATCATTTCCAAACTCGGCCCGACAAAAGAGCAACCCAAGGGGCCTTTCGGCGAGGTCATCGAATCGTTCGCCGATGGACTGGCCGGCAAGGGCAAGCAGATCAACACCACCTTCGACAGCCTCTCGCGTGCGTTGACCGCACTCAACGAAGGCCGCGGCGACTTCTTCGGGGTGCTGCGCAGCCTGGCGCTGTTCGTCGACGCCTTACACCAGGACGATCAGCAGTTCGTGGCGTTGAACAAAAACCTCGCCCAGTTCACCAGCAGCCTGACCCGCTCTGATCGGGACCTGGCTACTGCGATACAGCAGTTCGATGGTCTGCTGTCCACCCTGCGCCCATTCCTGGCCCGCAACCGCGAGGTGCTCGCTCACGACATCAACAACCTCGCCACCGCCACCACGACACTGGTCCAGCCTGACCCGTTAAACGGGTTGGAGACCGGCTTACATGTTCTGCCCACCGCGGCCGCGAACATCAACCAGATCTACCATCCCGCGCAGGGCGCGGTCGTGGCGATTGCGGCAATCCAGAACTTCGCCAACCCCATGCAGTTCATCTGCAGCTCGATTCAGGCCGGCAGCCGGCTCGGCTATCAGGAGTCGGCCGAGCTGTGCGCGCAATACCTGGCGCCGATTCTGGATGCGATCAAATTCAACTACTTGCCCTTCGGGCTCAACCTGTTCAGCACGGCCGCCACCTTGCCGAAGGAGATCGCCTACTCCGAACCCCGGTTGCAACCACCGAACGGATATAAGGACACCACCGTCCCCGGGATCTGGGTGCCGGACACGCCGTTATCGCACCGCAACACCCAACAGGGCTGGGTCGTCGCGCCGGGCATGCAAGGGACACAGGTGGGGCCGATCACTGCGGGGCTGCTGACGCCCGAGTCGCTGGCCGAACTGATGGGTGGCCCGGATGCTCCGCCTCCGCCGGGAGGGTTGCAGACGCCGCCGGGGCCGCCGAACGCCTACAACGAATATCCGGTGTTACCGCCGATCGGTGTGCAGGCGCCGCAGGTTCCCATCCCTCCGCCTCCGCCGGCACCGGGTGTGGTCCCGGGCCCGGTTCCGCCGACACCGGCCCCGGTGGGGGGACCGGCTGGACCACCGCTGCCCGCTGAAGCGGCGGCCGCATCCGCGGGAGCGGGCTCGTGAGGCGCGTGACAAGCACCGTCGATACCCAGAACCCGGCGAGCCGGCGGCTCTGGTGGCGGGTGAGCAGCGCGGTCCATGCGGCGGGCAAGCCGAACCGGCGGCAACCGCAGAAGGGGGTGAGGGTGACCATGATCGGCGTGATCGGCCGCAGAGCCCGGCACCGGGCCTGGCAGGGCTTGGTTTTACTGGTGATCGCTTTGGCGGTGAGTTCCTGTGGCTGGCAAGGCATCTCGAATGTGTCGGTCCCTGGCGGCCCGGGCAGCGGCGCCGGGTCCTACACGATTTACGTCCAGGTCCCGGACACACTGGCGATCAACGGCAACAGCAAGGTGATGGTGGCCGACGTCTTCGTCGGCAAGATTCGTGCGATCCAACTGAAAAACTGGATCGCCACGCTGACACTTGGGGTGGATAAAAGCGTCAAGCTGCCCAAGAACGCGATCGCCCGAATCGGGCAGACGAGCCTGTTGGGTACTCAGCATGTGGAGCTGGATTCGCCGCCTCACCCGTCCCCGGAGCTGCTGAAGAATGGTGACACGATCCCGCTGAAGAACTCGTCGGCCTATCCCACCGTCGAACAGACGCTGGCCAGTCTTGCCCTGATCTTGCGGGGCGGCGACGTCCCCAACCTTGAAGTGCTGCAGAACGAGATCTACAACATCGTCAACGGGCGAGCCAAGCAGATTCGTGCCCTGCTCGGCAAGCTGGACACCTTCACCCGTCAAGTCGACGCGCAACGCGATGACATCACCCGGGCCATCGATTCCACCAACCGGCTGCTGGCGTACGTGGGTCCCCGTTCGGATGTGATCGACCGGGCTCTCATCGAGTTCCCACCGCTGGTCAAGCATTTCGACGAGAAACAGCAACTTCTCATCAATGCGGTCGACGCGGTGGGGCGGCTCAGCCAGGAAGCCGGCCAGTACTTGTCCGCATCGCGGGGAAGTTTGCACCAGGACTTGCAGTCATTGCAGTGTCCGTTGCGAGAGCTTGGCCGCGCCGCACCGTATCTGTTCGGGGCGCTCAAGCTCATCGGCACCCAGCCCTTCGACATCGACAGCGTGCCGAAGCTGATGCGAGGTGATTACATGAACGTGTCGCTGACGCTCGACCTGACCTTGAGCGCTGTCGACAACGCGTTCCTCACCGGAACGGGGCTCTCGGGAGCGTTGCGCGCGCTGGAGCAATCCTACGGCCGCGACCCCCAAACGATGATTCCCGACGTCCGCTACACGCCGAACCCCAACGACGTGCCCGGCGGTCCCCTGGTGGAAAGGGCGGACCGGCAGTGCTGAGCACCGTCATCAAGCGCCAGCTGATCTTGTTCAGCATCCTGACCGTGGTCGCGCTCGTGGTGCTGGGCTGGTATTACCTGCGGATTCCCACGCTCATGGGGATCGGCCAATACACCTTGAAGGCGGACCTGCCGGCCTCGGGCGGTCTGTATCCCACCGCTAACGTGACGTACCGTGGCATCACCATCGGCAAGGTGATCGACGTGGAGCCGACCGAGGCGGGCGCCGAGGCGACGATGAGCATCGCCAGCCGGTACAAAATCCCGATCGACGCGGTTGCCAACGTCCATTCGGTCTCAGCGGTTGGCGAGCAGTATCTGGACCTGGTGTCGAAGGGCAACCCCGGCAAATACTTTGCGCCCGGGCAGACGATCACCCAGGGCACGGTGCCCGCGGAGATCGGTCCGGCGCTGGACACCGCCTACCGGGGACTGAAAGCACTGCCCAAGGACAAGATCGCTTCGCTGCTCGATGAGACGTCCCAAGCGGTGGGCGGCCTCGGGCCTGCTCTGCAAAGGCTGGTCGATGCCACCCAGGCGATCGTCGGCGATTTCAAAACCAACATCGGCGACGTCAACGACATCATTCAGCACTCCGGGCCGGTCATCGACAGCCAGGTCAACTCGGGAGATGCGATCGAACGCTGGGCCCGGAACCTGAATAGCCTGGCCGCGCAGGCTGCGCGCACCGATCCGCATGTGAAAAACGTTCTCACCCAGGCTCCCCCGACCGCGGACCAGGTTAACTCCGTGTTCAGCGATGTCCGTGAGTCACTGCCGCAAACGTTGGCGAACCTGGCGATCGTGTTGGACATGCTCAAGCGCTACCACAACGGCCTCGAACAGTACCTGGTTTTTCTGCCGCAGGGGGCGGCGATCGCCCAGACGGTGGCTGCACCGTTTGATAAGGAAGGCATGGCCGCCCTCGACCTGGCATTCTCCATCAACCAGCCGCCACCGTGTTTGACCGGTTTTCTTCCGGCATCTGAATGGCGGTCTCCGGCAGACACCAGCCCACAACCGTTACCGTCGGGGTTGTACTGCAAGATTCCCCAGGATACGCCGGCGAACGTGGTGCGCGGATCACGAAACATTCCGTGTGTAGACGTCCCCGGTAAACGTGCTGCGACGCCGCAGGAGTGCCGCAGCAACAAGCCTTATGTTCCGTTGGGCACCAACCCCTGGTACGGGGATCCCAACCAGATCCGCAACTGCCCGGCACCGGGGGCGCGCTGCGATCAGCCCGTGGATCCAGGCAGGGTGATACCGGCGCCCTCGATCAACAACGGTTTGAACCCCGCGCCCGCCGACCGGCTGCCACCGGGGGGCTCGCCGCCGCCCATCAGTGACCCGCTGCAACGGCCGGGATCGGGCACTGTGCAATGTAACGGCCAGCAACCCAACCCCTGCGTATACACTCCCAGCGGAGGTCCTGCGGCGGTCTACAGTCCACAAAGCGGTGAATTAGTGGGGCCCGACGGGGTGAAGTGGACGGTCGAGAACTCGAACAAACCGGGAGACGACGGATGGAAGGAGATGCTGGCACCAGCCGGCTGAGCCGCGCCGATGCGGGTGATCCATCGTCTTCGGAGGTGACGGCCGAGGATTCGCGAGAATCTGAGGCCGGAGCCGACCAGACTGGCCCCGGGGTGACGGCTGAGGATTCGCGAGAATCTGAGGCCGGAGCCGACCAGACTGGCCCCGGGGTGACGGCCGAGGATTCGCGAGAATCTGAGGCCGGAGCCGACCAGACTGGCCCCGAGGTGACGGCCGAGCATTCGCAGACGGCTGCCGACAGTGGCTCTGAGGTGGCAGCGGACTCGGCATCGCCCGTCCCGGTGCGCGGTCCTTCCCGACTGGGCCGGGGCTGGTTCGCCGGTATTGCTGTGGCACTTCTGCTGCTGGCCGGAGGTGTGGGTGCTGGCGGCTATTTCGCGTTGCGTGCTCATCGTCAAAGCCAGGCTCTCGCCCGCAATGACGCTGCAGCCGTGCAAGCCGCCAAGGAATGCGTCGCCGCAACGCGAGCACCGGACACCTCTGCGATGGCCGCCAGCGCCCGCAAGATTGTGGAATGCTCCACTGGCGATTTCGGGGCGCAGGCTGCGCTATACAGCGGTTTGCTCGTCGACGCGTATCAGGCCGCGAACGCTCATGTGCAGGTGTCGGACATGCGGGCGGCTGTCGAGCGCAATAACAAAGACGGTTCGGTGGATGTGCTGGTGGCGTTGCGTGTCAAGGTGACCAACAGTGAATTCAAAGATCAAGAGACCGGTTACCGCCTGCGCGTGAGAATGACGCGCGACGAGGGGCGTTACAAGATATCCAAACTCGACCAGGTCACAAAGTGACGGTAGCTGTCGACGAGACCGCAACATCTGAGGCTGTTCCAGAAGCATCCCCGAATGCGTTGGCTCCTTGGCGCCTCCGAGCTGGTGCTTTCGTGCTGGATTTGGTGCCAGGTGTGGCAGTGGTGGTCACGATGGCGCTGGTTGCGTTGATGATGCCGCTGCGCGGCCCTTGGTGGTGGGTGTGCGTGTGCGTCGCGGCGCTGGTGATTGTGCTGATGGGAGTCAACCGGTGGCTGTTGCCGAGTGTCACCGGCTGGAGCCTGGGCCGGGCAGCTGCCGGCGTGCGGGTGACCCGCAGCGACGGCTCGGCTGCGGGACCGTGGCTGCTGCTGAGCAGAGATCTCGCCCATCTGCTTGACACCCTGTCGGTTTTGGTGGGTTGGCTGTGGCCGCTGTGGGATTCGCGGCGACGCACCTTCGCCGACTTACTGCTGCGCACTGAGGTCCGGGTTGAGCCTGGCCCGCCTTTCAGGAATGTGCGCCCGCTGGCGGTGGCGGTGCTAGCGGTAGCGGCATTCACCTGCACCGCAGGGGCCGTGCTCGGCTATGCCGCGGTGTATCGCAATGACCGGGCCACCGAGCACACTCGCGCCCAGATTGCGCGGCAGGGGCCCAAAATCGTCAGCGAGATGCTGAGTTACGATCCCAAAACGCTACCAAGTGATTTCGAACGCGCACGGTCGCTGGCCACCGACAAATACCGTGAACAGTTGGCCGCCCAGCAGGCGGCGGTGCAAAAAGGTCACCCCGTCACCAACGAGTATTGGGTCGCCGACAGTTCGATCCAGTCGGCGACGCCGGATCGGGCCACCATGCTGTTGTTTATGCAGGGCCGGCGAGGCTCGCCACCGGAAGAACGATACATCAGCGCAACAGTGCGGGCGACTTTCGCCAAAGGCGCGGACGCGCGTTGGCGTGTTGACGACCTCAGCGTGTTGACAAAACCCAAACCGGGTCAGAACGGAAAATGAGTCCCCGGCGCAAGATTCAACCCGGCGAGCGGCCGCTTCTGGTCGCGCCGACGGGCAGGCCATCGCGCTGGTGGACGTTGCGACGGCCCACCTGGCAGTTGCGATCCCGGCAGTGGGGCTTGCCGCTGACCGCGGCTGCGGCTGCCGTGGTGGCGCTGGCCGCGATCACGGCGTGCATCCTCATGCTGGTTTCGCATGAAGCGGACCGACGCACAACGGTCAAGGACGCCGCCGTCCTCACCTATGTGCGCGCCTTCATGGCGGAGTTCACATCCATCGATCCGTTCCACGCCAACGACTATGTGGATCGGATCCTGGATCAGGCCACGGGTGATTTCGCCAAGCAGTACCAGGACCACGCCAACGAGATCCTTCTTGGGATCGCGCGAGCCGAACCGACCAAGGGCACTGTACTGGACGCCGGCGTGGAACGCTGGAACGACGACGGTAGCGCCACCGTCCTGGTGGCCACCGCGGTCGCTTCAAAGTCGCCGGACGGTAAACAGGTCATTGAGAACACGAATCGCTGGGTAGCCACCGCCAAGCAGGAAGGAAGCCAGTGGAAGATCAGCAACCTGCTGCAGGTGATGTGACCGGAGCCCGACCGCCGCGGCGTATGTCTCGGTGGCGGCCACTTCGTCGCGCCCGCACCGCGTCCCCGGCCACCGAGGACGTCGACCCGGCGTCCTCCGGAGCGGACGTCACCGGTTGCGACGCTGCCGCCGAGACCGATGCCGGGCTGCCCAGCGCACAAGATCCGCACCCTGGCACCGAGCGTCAATCCTTATCAGGAACGGACGAAAGCCACGACACCACAACAGATTCAGCGTCCAGCGAACCAGACGACATCCAGAGCGACGAAACACACGACGCCGCCGACCACAGCGGCGCCGAGGCGGCGCCGGAAGTCGAACAGACTGGTGCGACACGGACCAGGCAGCCGGCCGGTAAGCGGCTTGTCCTTGTTGTGGGCGCGGCGGCGGCACTGTTCGTGGGGTCCGCGGCGTTTGCCGGCGCAGCGGTCCAACCGTATCTTGCCGACCAGGCCACCGTGGCCACCAAGCTCAAGATCGCGCGAACCGCGGCCAATGCGATTACCACGTTGTGGACCTACACGCCCGAGAACATGGACACGCTGGCAGACCGTGCGGGCAACTACCTGACCGGCGATTTCGAGGCCCAATACCGTAAATTCGTCGATCGGATCGCCGCAGCGAACAAACAGGCGAAAATCACCAATAACACCCAGGTGACCGGGGCGGCGGTGGAATCGCTGAACGGCTCCGAGGCTATCGCCATCGTCTACACCAACACCACCTCGACAAGTCCGCTGACCAAGGGCATCCCGTCGCTGAAGTACTTGTCGTACCGGCTGTTCATGAAGCGTGAGCACGCCCGCTGGCTCGTGACCAGGATGACGACGATCACCGCCCTGGATTTGACGCCCCGCCTGTAGTGCGGCCGGTCGGGGAGGTGGTGATTGTGCCCATGCGATGTGCTGGTAGCGAAGCGGTTATTTCACCGCCGGTGCTGCTCCCCGTTGCCTCGGCGGGGCCGATGTGCCCAGCCTTTGGCCGAAGCGAGCCGCTGGCATGGGTGAGCGGGAAAGACTGCGCTGCAGCGTTACACCGGGTGGAAACGCCATTCCCGGTGCGCCGGCGCGGCACCAACCCGCGCCGGTTCCGGGCCGATAGTTCGTGTGTGGGGGGCGTCAGTTGAATGCAAGCCAGCTGGGCAGCGCGCGCTCATGGGAATCGCAGAGAACCTGGCGGGTGTCGCAGTTTCCCTTCGGTGCTCCTGCTCCGGCCCACATGCCGCCGGTATCCCGGCGCAACACAATCGCCGACGATCCACCCCCGTCGAGCAACACCGCATTATCACTGCCCAGGCCGCGGAACAGGTCCTGCATGTTATCGGGGGTGTAGTTACCGCCCTGAAAGACATACATCTCATCTTTTTGCCGGGAGTAGCCGATGGCCGTTCGCGCCGCGCTGGGCCCACCGTCATTGAGTTGACCGGTGTCGCCCGGAGACAGCAGCCCGATGCCGCTCACCGCCACAAACTTGGCACCCTTGTCCACTAAGCCCTGGATGACCGGTCCGGCGGCGTCAAAATCTTCTCTGCTTTTAGGGCGAACCACATACGGCGCAGCGCCGGACGGCAGGATCATCGTCGATAGCGCAGTCCAGTGATTGTCGCCACCGGAAAGGCCCGGCTTGCCGGCGTAGGGGATGGTACCGGTGACCGCCATGTTGGCCCGACCCTGCCCGCGCGTGTTGTCGACGAACGCGCCCATCGGTGAGCTACAGCCGGTCGACTTCCATGAACCGCCGTGCTGTCCGCGGATATCAAAGAAGTTGGCGTTGATCGCGATTGTCGGTTGGCCCAACACTTGCCAGGCTTGCAGCGGGGCGTAGGTCTCGGAAGCCTGCCACAATCCGTCGCTGGTACGGGCACCGGGATTGTGTTCGCATCGCGCCTGGTAACCGGTGTGGGTGTCCACTAGCAGGTGTGGTGAAAGTCGTTGCGACGCAGCCTTGATGATCATGAGGTGACCACCGTTGTTCATCTCGTACCACTCACCGTTGGCATTGAGCATCGGCGTGGGATGGCCGGGCCCGAAGTTGTAGACCAAATAGGAGCCCCGAGTGGTGGCAATGGCATTGGCCAGCAAGTCACGTGCCCCGGCGTGTGCGACAGGCTGCCCGGTGGTCACCGCCAGCACCGCAACCAGCATCAGCCCGGCGCCACAGGACACCGCGCGGCGGAGACTGGAAGCAAGACTGATCACAGCGCACCTTTCGGTCCGACACCAATACACAACAAACACAACACCAGAAACACAGGTAACACACTCAACCTGCGTAACGATCGTGTGACGCTTCAGCTGCGGTGCAATTACGTTTGGCCGGTTAGTGTTTCCCGCGTCGCCGAATCGCCGGTGCGTGGGTGCGCGGTGGTATCCGGAATCCGGTGGTAGCCGCGACGGTCGTAGATCCAGGTGACAACGCTCCCCAGAAGCAGCCCGATGACAAGGCCGATGGCCGTCATCGTCAGTGCCTGGGAGAGGCCGGCGTCCGCGCGACCGCCGAGATACAGCAGAGCCCGGGCCCCCAAGAACACCTGATGCATGGGCTCAAAGGTGGCTAGCCAGCCGAACAACGACGGTGTGGCCTCGAGCGGGATCGTCGCGCCGGCCGACGGCAAGCCGAGGATCACGAACACCAGTAGGCTGGCCAACAGGCCGATCGAGCCCAGCACGGCGATCAGCGAGGTGGACGTGATGCCGACCGCACTAATCGCAAACACACCGTAAAGCCAGAGTGCCCACCCGTTGTAAATCGGCATCCCGAGCCCTTTGGCGATGGCGATATACACTGCCGACGTGAGCGCGGCCTGCACTACCGTTAACGCCCACTTGATGAGCAAGGTGCGAAACCGCGAGATGTTGACCTGCGCGGCGAACCGGTACACCGGGCCGAATTCGGCAGGTATATAGCCGAGCATCGAGTCGACCAGGGTGCTGACAACAATGCTGCCGGTAAACCCCGCGAGCAGCAGCAACAGCGAGTAGTAAAAAGCCGACAATCCATTCCCGGTGCCGTCCGGCAGGGGATTGTGCACCTCGGTGTTGATTTGGATGGGACTGCCCATCACCAGCGACAGGGCACCCGATTGCGGTGCGCCACCGGTATGCTGCGTGATCTGTTGGGAAAGACGTTGACCTGCCAGGGTATTAAGTGCGTGCAGCGCTGCGCCGAGGGTCTGGCCGGCGATGCTGGAGCCCAGAGTGCCGGCTCGCGGGTTCGTCACGATCGTGATGACGGGTCGCTCCGCGTGTCCAGGGCGCATGAGGTTTTGCGGCAAGTCGCGCACCCGTGACGAGAAGTTCGGCGGGATCACCACGGCGCCGTAGATCCGGGCGGTGTCCAGCTGGTGCCAAGCCTCGCCGCGGGAGAGCAGCCGAACGTCGAACTTGTTCTTGTCCAATCCCGATACCAACCTGCTCGTGATCTGCCCACCGGCCGGCCCGGCATCCTCGTTCACGATGGCGATGGGGAAATGCCGCAGGCTGGATGTCGGGTTCAAGATTCCGCCCAGGTACAAGGCGGCCAACGCCGAGAGCACTGCCAACGTGATGACGATCGGCGCAATCCAGAACCGTATGGTTCGGGTGGCTCTGCGACCGGCTGAACCGGATCGGCCGGCGCGCGGTCGGGGCTCTCGGGCGGCTTTTTCCGGGGACGCTGCCCGGTCGGCATCGTCGCCGGACCTGGCTGCGTGCCGGGGCGCTCTGTCAGTCATGCAAGGCTCCTTTTGCCGGGGTCACCCTCAGTCCTGGTGGGGGACGCCGATTGCACCGATTACGTGGTCGTGGCGAGCATCACGGACACGGACTGCCGCGTCATCGCCGCTCACTTGCTGCAGACGGGTAGCGGATGCGAGGGCGGGCACGTTGGGACCGAGCTTTTCCCCGACGACCCAGTCGTTTCACCCACCACCTAGCTGCCCAGTGCCGCATGCATCTCCCAGACCAGGATCTCCGATGGCTCGACGGCACCGACACGCACACCGCAACACGAGGTGAACCGGACTGCATCACCCTCACCCACGGTGTCAGGTCGATCGCTGTCACTCTCCAGGGTGAGTCGCCCGCGTGTGACAAAAAGGTGCAGATAGGGCGCCGAGGGCAGTTCGACCCGCTCACCCGGTTGCAGCCGTGCGCCGTGCAGCGCCGCATGGCGATTGTGGATCATGAGGGCCGCGTCGCGTCCGGGGATGCCGGAGGCGATCGGCGCCAGGGCGCCCCGCAGCAGTTGCTCGTCGATCTCCCGCTGTTGATAGCTCGGAGCAATACCGCTGTGATCGGGGATGACCCACATCTGGACGAAATGTACTGGCAACGTGTGCGAATCGTTCTTCTCCGAATGCAGGATGCCGGTGCCTGCTGACATGCGCTGAGCCAGGCCGGGGTAGATCATCCCGCGATTTCCGGCGGAATCTTGATGCACCAGTGCGCCCTGCAGCACCCATGTCACGATTTCCATGTCCCGGTGCGGGTGGGGGTCAAAGCCGCTGTTCGGCTCGACGGTGTCGTCGTTGTTGACGAGCAGCACGCCATGATGAGTGTTGGCCGGATCGTAGTGATCGCCGAACGAGAACGAATGCCTGGAAGTCAGCCAGGAGGTCTTTGTGACGGCCCGTTCTGCGGCACGGCGGATGTCGACGGCGGCAGGCATGGCTTCAGGGTAGCGGCTGCACCACCCCTAGCCGCCGCCAGCCGCGAGCGGGTGCCGCACACACTGCAATACATCCCGTGGCCGGCCTGGGAGGTGTCAAACGACCGCGGCTGCCAGCAGCTGCCGAGCGTGGCTGAGTGCTGCGTCGAGGTCAGACAGCGTCAGGGTCTCGGGACGGGCTAAGTGGATTTCGATTTGGTAAGCCGGCTGGCCATCGCGACCGAAAATAGGCAGGACCACGAATTCGGTTGAGGCCAGCTTACTCTCAAGAACTCCGGTCACCGATTCGAGTGTGACCATGGTCATCAGCGTGCTGAGCTGCCGGGCCACCTGCTCGCTGGTGTCCACCGAGGCCAACACCGCAGCGAGCCGGTCGTGTAGTGCCGCGTGCGCGTCGCCGAAGCGCCACGCCCCGTAGCCACGGTTGCGGATGTCAGCGAGCACCCGGCGGTGCTGAGCGGCGTCGGTCTCGGTCAGCCGCGGTCTGACCCGGCGCAACCATGCGTCGACCGCGTCGTCATCGCGCCACGCCATCGCAACCAAACCGAACGGTGGATCGATCGGAAAGCGCTGACCGACAGCGTGTTCGCCATCGGTGCCGTGCCCTACCGCATCAACCGTGGTCAGGTGCCGATCGCCGATCCTCGACATCGAACAGCCTGCACCCAGTGTCCTGTGCAGGAATGTGAGCGCCTCGCGGCCGCGATCCAACAGTGGAAACTGCGCCCGCAGACCGTTGACCAGCTTGAACAAGCCGGCGCCGAGGACATAACGCCGATCCGGGTGGCGGGCCACCCAGCTACCCTGCTCCAGCTCGGTGAGTAGCAGCGCGCAGGTGGAGGTACTGATGCCGCACAGCTTGGCCAGTTCAGCCGAAGTTCGACCAGCCGGTGAATCCGCCAGCGCAGCAAGGACATCCATGACACGGCGAGTGGGTGGCGATTTGGGCCGGCTGGATCGCTGCGGTCGGCTTGTTGACGAACCCATACGCAGCTCCTACCATCCGTCCCAAATATTAGCAACGACTTCCTAATATATGGAGACTGGTGATGCTGAGGGTGGGCGTGTGGGGTCCGGGGTCGATGGGTGTGATCGCGCTGCGGGCAGTGATCGACCATCCGCAGCTGGACCTGGTCGATCTCGTCGTGCACAGCGACGCGAAGGCGGGGTGTGACGCCGGTGAGCTGTGTGGGATCGGCCCGGTGGGTGTGGTGGCGACGCAGGATCCCGCCGCGATGCTCGCCGGCAACGCCGACGCGGTAGTCTACGCCGCCGCCGCCAACCTGCGGCCGGCCGAGGCAGTGCAGGAGATGGCCTCTCTCCTGCGGGCGGGCAAAAATGTAGTGTCCTGCTCCGTGGTGCCGCTGGTCTATCCGGACGCCGTTGACCCGGCTTTCACCGAACCACTCCGCGAAGCGGCGCTAGCCGGCGGTGTCTCGTTTATGACCACCGGAATCGATACGGGGTTCGCCAACGATATCCTGCCTCTGGTGCTCTCGGGGGTTGCACGGGTGATCCACAGTGTGCGGGTGACGGAAATCTTCAACTACGCGACCTACCCGGACACCCAGGCGGTATACGAGATTCTCGGTTTCGGCAAACCACCCGAGGCCAGCGCGTTGGCGGCTGCGCCCGGCGCGTTCACCTTCGGTTGGGGGCCAGTCCTGCACCAGCTTGCGCGGGGGCTGGGCGTGCGGATCGACCACATCGACGAGAAAGTGGAACGGCTCGCCGCGGACACGTCATTTGATACTCCCACCGGGCATATCGCGGCCGGGACGATTGCGGCGATGCGGTCGACGCTGACCGGATACAGTGGGGACACACCGACTTTCGTCGTCGATCATGTGACTCGTATCCACGACGACATCGCCCCACACTGGCCGCAACCGCATATTTCGATCCCGCCGCGTGACCTCGGTTATCCGGGAGCGTCTGGCCGTGGCGTGTACCGGGTGGAGATCGAGGGTTCCCCGAGTATGCGCTGTGAACTGGAGCTGGCCGACGATCACGACCATGATCTGGGTGCACGAATTGCTGGCGCCGCGCGGATGGTCAACGTGATCCCTGCGGTGTGCGCCGCCCCGCCGGGCTTGCTGTCGGCGCTGGATCTGCCGCTGATCACCGGTGCCGGCCTGGTGCGGCCGGTGCCCGGACCGTCACCGGACAGCCGGCTCTGGTCGGCGCCGGCGGGCAGTCGGCGCACCCTCGTTGACCAATCGCCGCCCGTCACCGGCAACCACGGCACAATCCGTGCTCCCAGCGGAAAGCTCCCCGATGGGTAGGCTCCCGAATTCGAGCGCACGCAGTGCGTCTCAGCCGGCTTACCCGGCTTACGCCGGCACGAGCCCGGACGATTCGGTTTAGGCTGCCCTGATGGTTACCACCCGTTGTGAACGGACCTTCGCCGGTGTGGGCGGTGTGCGCATTGTCTACGACATCTGGACACCGCACACCACCCCGAAAGCGGTGATCGTCCTCGCGCACGGTCTCGGTGAGCATGCCGGCCGCTACCACCACGTCGCGCGGCGTTTCGGCGAGAGCGGGCTGATGACCTACGCGCTCGATCACCGTGGACACGGCCGCTCAGACGGCAAGCGGGTGCTGCTGAAAGATATGTCGGAGTATCTCAACGATTTTCACGCCTTGGTCGGCATCGCCGGTCAAGAACACCCCGGTGTGGCCCGTATCGTGCTCGGACACAGCATGGGTGGTGGAATCGTCTTCGCCTGGGGTGTCGAACACCCCGACGACTACGACTTGATGGTGCTGTCTGGACCCGCAGTCGCGGCGCAGCAGTCTGTGTCACCGCTGCTGGTGGTTCTCGCCAAGATCCTGGGTGCAGTCGCGCCCGGCCTGCCGCTGCAGAAACTCGACGTCGCCGCGATATCACGCGACCCCGCGGTGGTCGCCGCCTACACCAACGATCCGCTGGTATACCACGGAAAGGTTCCCGCCGGTATCGCCCGTGGTTTGCTACAGGTCGGCGAGACCATGCCGCGGCGAGCGCCGGCGCTCACCGCGCCGCTGCTGGTGGTGCACGGCTCAGAAGACCGGCTGATCCCGGTGGACGGCAGCCGCCGCCTGGTGGAATGCGTCGGCTCGTCTGATGTCGAGCTGACCATCTACCCGGGGCTTTATCACGAAGTCTTCAACGAGCCGGAGCGCTACCAGGTGCTCGACGATGTCGTCGCCTGGATTTCGGCACGAATTTGAGCGACTGCCGACTCGGCGCACCCGGATCTGTCCGACGGGTCGCTTAGGTTAGTGCCATGACCGACGACAAGATCCTCGCCCGAATCGCCGCTTTACTGCGCCAGGCCGAAGGCACTGACAATCCCCATGAGGCTGAAGCATTCATGGCAGCGGCCCAGCGCCTGGCCACGGCGGCATCGATCGACTTGGCGGTGGCCCGGTCGCATGGGGCCGCCCGCTCGGCCGCGCGGACTCCGATCCAGCGCACCATCACCATCGGCCCCGCGGGCACGAAAGGACTGCGAACCTATGTGCAGCTTTTCGTGTTGATCGCCGCGGCCAACGACGTGCGCTGTGATGTGGCGGCGAACTCGACGTTCGTCTACGCCTACGGGTTCGTCGAGGACATCGACGTCACCCATGCCCTCTATGCCAGCCTCGTGGTGCAGATGGTACGTGCGTGTGACGCCTACCTCGCCTCGGGTGCGCACCGCCCAACGCCGACGATCACCGCCCGGTTGAACTTCCAGCTGGCGTTCGGAGCGCGGGTCGGTCAGCGGCTGGCCGAGGCCCGTGAGCAGGCCCGGCGGGAAGTGACCCGTGATCACAACCGGGCACCGGGTACTGCGGTTGCTTTGCGGGACAAGGAAATCGAGCTGTACGACTTCTACCGCAGGATGACGAAGGCGCGCGGCACCTGGCAGGCCAGCCGGGCTGCCGCCGGGTATTCGGCGGCCGCACGCCGCGCGGGTGACCGCGCCGGCAGACGGGCGCGGCTGGGGACCAGCCCGGAACTGCCGTCGGCGCGGGCAGCGTTGGGCCGATGAGCGCGCAGGGTTCGGCGGTGCGTGACGCGCAACGCTCGAAGGTCTACGCGGCTGAAGAGTTCGTGCGGACCTTATTCGACCGCGCCGCTGAGCATGGATTACCGGTTGTCGAGTTCTTCGGCTCACAGCTGACGCTGCCTCCAGAGGCGCGGTTCGGTTCGATTGCCGCGGTGCAGCGCTATGTCGATGCCGTGCTGGCGCTGCCGGCGGTGCGACGGCACTGGCCCGCGGTGTCTTCACTGACGGTGCGAGCACGACAGGCTGCTACCGCCGCTCATTACGAAAACCGGGACGGCGCAGCCGTTATCGCAGTGCCGGATCGTCACGCAGCCGACTGGGCGATGCGTGAGTTGGTGGTGCTGCATGAAATGGCGCATCACCTGTGCAGCGCCCAGCCACCACACGGTCCGGAGTTCGTCGCGACGATGTGCACACTGACCGAGCTGGTGATGGGCCCCGAATCGGGGCACGTACTGCGGGTTGTGTACGCCGAAGAGGGCGTGCGATTAGCGTTGAGCAGGTGAGCAATCGCGCCGCACTGCGGTACGACACAGACGCCGATGCCCGCGCGCGCGAGATCGAAACGCAGATGACCGACGACGAGCGATTCTCGTTGCTGGTCAGCGTGATGGGCGCTAGCGAGATGCTGCCGGTGCGAGACGAGCGCATCCCTGCGGACGTTCCGATGAGCGCCGGGTACGTACCAGGCGTTGCGCGCCTAGGAGTGCCCGCGCTGCTGATGAGCGACGCCGGCCTGGGTGTGACCAACCCGGGTTATCGGCCGGGTGACACCGCCACCGCGCTCCCGGCCGGGCTGGCGCTGGCCGCCACCTTCGACCCTGCGCTGGCGCGCGCGGCCGGTGAGGTGGTCGGAACCGAGGCACGCAGCCGCGGGTTTAATGTGCTACTGGCGGGCGGGATCAACTTGGCACGCGATCCACGCAACGGCCGCAACTTCGAATACCTCTCCGAGGATCCGCTGTTGAGTGCCACGATGGCGGCAGCGTCGATCAACGGAATACAGCAGCAACAGGTCATCTCGACAATCAAGCACTACAGCCTGAACTGTAACGAAACTAATCGCCACTGGCTCGATGCCGTCATCGACCCGGATGCACACCGCGAATCTGACCTGCTGGCATTTCAGATCGCCATCGAACGCTCCCAGCCCGGTGCCGTCATGACGGCCTACAACAAGGTCAATGGAGAGTACGCGGGCGGAAACGACGCCCTGATCAACACTGTGCTCAAAGGCGCTTGGGGATATCGAGGTTGGGTGATGTCCGACTGGGGCGCCACGCGCAGCTGGGAATACGCCCTGAAGGGTCTCGACCAGGAATCGGGCGCGCAGATCGACGCCCTGCTATGGCAGGGCGAGGCGTTCAGCGGGCCCCTGCGGGCCGCCTACGCCGACGGCAGGCTTTCTCGCGAGCGGCTGTCGGACATGGTGCGGCGGATACTGCGCTCGATGTTCGCTGTCGGAATCGACCGGTGGGGGGCGGCGCCAGCGCTGGATATGTCTGCGCATCACCGGATTGCGTTACAGATAGCCCGGCAGGGGATAGTGCTGCTGAAGAATGACGGCGTGCTGCCGCTGGGCACTGAATCGGAAGCGCACGTGGCTGTTATCGGCGGCTACGCCCAACTTGGCGTGGTCGCGGGTTGCGGCTCCAGCACGGTCGTTCCGCCGGGCGGCTACGCCGACGTCCTCCCGATCGGCGAGCCCGGCCCGCTCAGCGGTTTCCGCAGTCTGTACCTGTTGCCCTCGCCGCCGCTCACCGAACTGAGACAGCACCTTCCCCATGCCCGTATCGAGTTCGACCCGGGTCTCAGCCCGGCGGAGGCGGTGCTCGCGGCGCGCCGCGCCGACATCGCCATCGTGTTCGTGATCCGCGTCGAAGGGGAGGGTTTCGACAACGCTGACCTCTCGCTGCCCTGGGGTCAGGACTCGGTGATCGCCGCTGTTGCCGCGGCCAACCCGAACACCGTGGTGGTGCTCGAGACCGGCAATCCGGTCGCCATGCCCTGGCGTGATTCGGCCAACGCGATCGTCCAGGCATGGTATCCGGGGCAGGCCGGTGGCCAGGCGATCGCCGAGGTTCTCACCGGCACCGTCAATCCCTCGGGTCGGCTGCCGATCACCTTTCCGGTCGACCTCCGTCAAACACCGCGCCCGGGGCTTCCGGGCCTGGGCGCGCCGTGGGGGACACCGACCACGATCTGCTACCGCGAAGGGGCCGACGTCGGCTACCGGTGGTTCGCCAGGCAGGGGCACGTCCCGATGTTCGCGTTCGGGCACGGGTTGTGCTACACCAGCTTCGAGCACCGCGATCTGGTGGTCAGCGCCGGTGACACCGTCACCGCCAGCTGCACCGTAATGAACACCGGCGACCGGGCGGGTGCTGACGTGCCGCAGCTGTACCTCACCGCTGCTCCCAGTGAAAAGCGGCTGCGGTTACTCGGATTCGAGCGAGTCGAACTCGAGCCGGGGGAATCTCGGCGGGTGACCATCGAGGCGGAGCCGCGCCTGCTAGCCCGATATGACGGTGGCGCCGGGGGCTGGCGGCTTGAGCCCGGCACCTACTCGATAGCGCTGGCCACGTCGGCGACGGCTCCGCAACTGGTGGCCGAGGTGCAACTGGGTGGCCGGTTTCTCGGGCGGTGAACAGTCTGCCCGCTGCCCGATGTCGACTCGTTACGCGACGGGCACCATTTCGTCGCCACAGGTGCACCGATACGGGGCGCCGGCCTCAGGGCAGTGACATTCGGCCTCGATGCGCACCCGGCATCCGCAGCCCTCGTGCGCACAGGTCAGCAAGGTCCCGGTCTCATAGGTTGTCATTGACTGCACCCTCGTTCGTGTCGGGGACCCCGAGGGGTCCGATGTTCTTGCGGGTTGCCCATGACCCGGACAACCGTGGCGAAGCATATACCCCGTACGGGTATATAGTAAACCCTCGAGCAGCGCGGGCCACCGGCCTACCCGGGGAGCAGCCTGATAGAGCAGGCCGACTAGCGTTGGCCCTATGGGTGAGCAGCCGACTGCGCAAGAGGTCGATGCCTATCTGGACAGCCTCGTGGTGGGAGACGATCCGGCGTTATCCGCGACGTTAAAAGCCAGTGACGCGGCGGGATTACCACGTATCGCGGTGTCGACACAGCAAGGCAAATTCCTGTGTGTGCTCGCGAACGCCATCCGGGCACGCCGTGTACTGGAGATTGGCACACTCGGCGGCTTCAGCACGTTGTGGCTGGCGCGCGGGACCGGGCCCGAGGGGCGGGTGGTGACACTGGAATACCAGCCGAGGTACGCGGAGGTCGCGCGGGAGAACCTCAACCGCGCCGGCGTCGGAGAGCGAGTCCAGGTGGTGGTCGGTGCCGCGTTGGACACGCTGCCCACCCTGACCGGCGGCCCTTTCGACCTGGTGTTCATCGATGCCGACAAGGAAAACTACGGCGCCTATCTGGAATGGGCTGTGCGGTTGGCGCATACGGGCTCAGTTATTGTGGTTGACAACGTCATTCGTGAAGGGGAGATTTTGGCGCCTGCTCCGGACAACCGTGAGGCGCAGGCGACGCGCCAGACGCTGCAGCTGATGGGCGAACATCCGCGGCTGGACACCGCCGTGATCCAAACCGTCGGCGCCAAGAGGTGGGACGGATTCGCGATTGCCGTGGTGAAGTAGTCACTGCCGACCACGGTGTAGCAGTTACCGCATTCCCTGCGCAGAGCCTGACAGGCATTTGCGCCCGGATGCCGAGACCGCCGGCTTCGCGAACCATGGGCGTCGTCCGATTACGTTGCTGACAGTTGCTGGCCGAGCGTAATGTTGGAGGCGATGGATGGGTGGCGGTGAGCCCAAACCGCTTGCTGCATAACAGAAAGGTTGCAAAATGAGTACAGTTCATCCATCAATCGAACAACACCCTGATTTGTTGGCTCTGCGTGCCCGCTACGAGCGTGCTGCGGAGTCGATGACCGCGCAGACCACCTTCGGCCTCACGTTGCTGGCGGCGGTCTACGCGGCCCTGTCGCCGTGGATCGTCGGGTTCAGTACGACGAGAGCGCTGACCGTCAACGACCTCGTCGTGGGCCTCGTGTGTGCGGTGCTGGCCTATGGGTTCGCGGCGGCACTGGACCGTACGCACGGCATGACCTGGACGCTTCCGGTCTTCGGTGTATGGTTCGCCGTTTCGCCGTGGATCCTGCACCACGTGTCGCCGCACGGCGGCATGATCTGGTCGAATGTGATCGCCGGTGCGGTGTTGACGTTCCTGGGTTTGAACGCGGTGTACTTCGGTATGCGCGCGCGTAGCCCGGAAGCGCAGCACGCCTGACACGGCGGCTCCGACCTACCCCTCCCTGCTGGGTGACTCCCAGCCGGGAGGGGTGCGCTGATGTCGTGATTGCCCCGGCGGTGCTACGTGCTACATACATACCGCACCCGTGGCCGCCGAGCCCACGAGCTTGGTGTACTTGGCCAAGACACCCGTGGTATAGCGTGGCGGCAGTGGTGCGAATCCTGCTCGGCGGGAGCTGAACTCGTCGGGATCCACTAACACGTCGAGGGTGCTGTTGGCTACGTCCAGCCGGACCCGGTCACCGTCACGGAGCAGTGCGATCGGTCCCCCGTCAACCGCCTCCGGAGCGATGTGGCCGACGCAGAAGCCGGTGGTTCCGCCGGAGAATCTGCCGTCTGTCAGCAGCAGCACATCCTTGCCCAAGCCCGCCCCTTTGATCGCGCCGGTGATGGCGAGCATTTCCCGCATTCCCGGGCCGCCCTTGGGGCCTTCGTAGCGGATCACCACCACGTCTCCGGCGGTGATGGTGCCGTCTTCCAGAGCATCGAGCGCGGCCCGCTCGCGGTCGAACACCCTTGCTGTGCCTTCGAATACCCGTGATTCGATACCGGCTGTTTTGACCACTGCGCCCTCCGGCGCCAGCGAGCCGTGCAGGATCGTGATCCCCCCGGTCGGGGCGAGCGGGTTGTCCAGGGCGCGCAGCACTTTGCCGTCCGGATCCGGCGGGGCGATGGCGGCGAGGTTTTCGGCCATGGTTTTCCCGGTCACCGTCAGGCAGTCGCCGTGCAACAGGCCGGCGTCCAGTAATGCCTTCATCACGACCGGTACCCCGCCGATGCGGTCGACGTCGAACATCACGTGGCGACCGAAAGGCTTGACATCAGCCAAGTGCGGCACCCGCGCTCCGATCCGGCTGAAATCCTCCAGCGAGAGCTTGACATTGGCCTCGTAGGCGATTGCCAGCAGGTGCAACACCGCATTGGTCGAACCGCCGAATGCCATGACCACCGCGATAGCGTTCTCGAACGCCTCCTTGGTGAGGATGTCACGGGCGGTGATGCCGCGGCGCAGCAACTCGACCACCGCTTGGCCGCTGCGCCGCGCGAACCCGTCGCGGCGCCGATCGGTAGCCGGCGGCGCCGCACTGCCGGGCAGCGACATGCCGAGCGCCTCGGCCGCGCTGGCCATGGTATTGGCTGTGTACATTCCGCCGCACGCGCCCTCGCCGGGACAGATGGCCCGTTCGATCGCGTCGACGTCCTCGCGAGGCATCAACCCGCGGGCGCACGCACCCACCGCCTCGAACGCATCGATGATTGTGACGTCGCGTTCGGTGCCGTCATGCAACTTGGCGCGGCCGGGCAGGATGGTGCCCGCGTAGAGGAATACCGCCGCCAGATCCAGCCTGGCTGCCGCCATCAGCATCCCCGGCAGCGACTTATCACAGCCGGCCAAAAGCAGCATGCCGTCGAACCGCTCAGCCTGCATCACCGTTTCGACGCTGTCAGCGATGAGCTCCCGTGATGGCAGTGAAAAGTGCATGCCCTCATGGCCCATCGATATGCCGTCGGATACCGAAATCGTCGCGAACTCAAGCGGATAGCCACCCGCCGCGAACACACCGTCCTTGGCGGCTTTGGCCAGCCGATCCAACGACAGGTTGCACGGGGTGATCTCATTCCACGATGACGCCACCCCGATCTGGGGTTTGTCGAAGTCGTCGTCGCCCATACCCACCGCTCGCAGCATGCCGCGGGCGGCGGCTTTTTCCAGACCGTCAGTGACGTCACGGCTGCGGGGTTTGAGGTCGGCGACCTCGGGGGCGTCATTGATCTCGGGCATCGTCTCAGTATGCGCGCCAGGCGATGTTCCCCAAAATCGCCGGGAAATACCCCGCCCCGGTATGCGGTACGGTGAGCGGTAGCACGCGTATCGCCGACGACCGGGATCGTAAGGACGCCGCTGCGCACCGTCGTGCGCACAGCGGGCGATCGACGACACGATGGACACAACGTCGGAGGGAGATGGTGGAGGGAAATGACATCCGCACACGGCTACTCCCAGCAAAAGGAGAACTATGCCAAGCGGCTGCGTCGCATCGAGGGCCAGGTGCGCGGCATCGCCAAAATGATCGAGCAGGACAAGTACTGCATCGATATCCTCACCCAGATCAGCGCCGTCAACAGTGCATTGCGGTCGGTGGCGCTCAACCTGCTCGACGAACACCTGGGCCATTGCGTCACCCGTGCGGTGGCCGCAGGCGGAGATGACGCGGAGGGCAAGCTCGCCGAGGCGTCGGCGGCTATCGCGCGACTCGTTCGATCGTGATCCGCGCGCACCGGCGACATCCATGGTTGAGTAGTGGCCGTGGGGCCAGCCCGTGTGGTAGGAGCGGCGCGATCGCGCCGCAAGCCTTTCGACGCCGCATCGGACGAGATGACAGCCGAAACGTCGACCGGCCGGACCTGGACGCCGCGGATCGCCGTGCAGTTGGCGGTGTTGGCGGCTGCGGCTTTTATCTACGTCACCGCTGAAATCTTGCCGGTGGGCGCGCTGCCCGCCATTGCGCGCGATTTGCACGTCAGCGTGCCGGTGGTCGGAACCCTGCTTGCGTGGTATGCCCTGGTTGCCGCGTTGACGACGATCCCGTTGGTGCGCTGGACGGCGCACTGGCCGCGGCGCACAGCGCTGCTGATGACATTGGTGTGCCTCACCGGATCACAGCTGATTTCCGCGGTCGCACCCAACTTCGCGGTGCTGGCGTGCGCGCGGATGCTGTGCGCGATCACCCACGGTCTGATGTTGTCGGTGGTAGCTCCGATCGCGACCCGGCTGGTGCCGGCCAGCCACCACGGACGTGCGACGACGGCGACCTATGTCGGGATCAGCCTGGCCGTTGTGGTCGGCAGCCCGCTCACGGCGGCGCTCAGCTTTGTGTGGGGCTGGCGGGTGGCTGTGGCAGCCATCACCGTCGTCGCGGCACTGATCACGGTAGCGGCCTGGGTGGTGTTGCCTCCGCTTGTGCTCAGCGCCGAGCAGCTTCTCACCGTCGGGCCCCGCGCGCATCATCACCGCAACAGGCGGCTGCTCACGGTCAGCGTGCTTACCCTCATCGCCGTCACCGGCCACTACATCTCCTACACCTTCATCGTGGTGATCATCCGCGATGTTGTCGGGGTCCGGGGACCGAATACGGCATGGCTGCTGGCTGCCTACGGCATCGCCGGGCTGGCAGCGATGCCGCTGGTGGCGCGTCCGGTGGACCGCCACCCCAAGGCCACCGTTATCACGTGCACGGCCGTGCTGTCGGGGGTCTTCGTCGTGCTGACGGTGTTGGCATTCGGCGCATGGTCGACCACCGCGACGGTGTTGATCGGAGCGGGCGCATTCGTGCTGTGGGGCGGCACAGCCAACGGGGCGTCACCGATGTTGCAAGCTGCGGCGATGCGGGCAGGCGCCGATGACCCCGATGGGGCGTCCGGGCTTTACATGGCGGCATTTCAGATTGGCATCACGGCCGGCTCGCTCGCCGGGGGCCTGCTTTACGGATACAGTGTGCCGACGATGCTCGGCGCGTCGGCGGTGCTGATGGGGGCGGCGCTGGCGGCGATGACAGCAACGCGGCATGTCTTTGAGGTTCCCCCGCTCGGCCACGCGTAACGTTCACGCCTCGCCGGCGATTAACCACAGGGCCGGGCAAGCCGGGCCGTCAGGCCGGGGGCGGCCGCGGAAACGGTAGCTGGCCTGTTCGCTATGCAACACTGGGCTGAGCAAGTGACTGGAGGTTATTGCAGATGTCGCGATCGACGAGAAGTGCGCTTCTCGCCGTTTTCAGCACCGCTGGCGTAGCCGCTGTCCTGACGCTGGCCAGTGCGCCGGCGCTGGCTGATCCTGATCAGCCGCCCCCGGCTGATCCCTCGCCGGCCGGTGCTGCTCCCGCCGATCCACCGGGGCCGCCCGCACCCGAGGCGCCGGCACCCCCACCCGCCCCCGAGCAACTAGGGCCACCGCCGGCGCCGGTCGAGGCTGCCGCAGCACCGGCGGGGCCGGTCGCCGGGCAGGACCCGACGCCGTTCGTCGGTGAGCCACCGTTTTTGCCGCCCTCGTTCAATCCGGTCGACGGGGCGACGGTCGGAGTGGCCAAACCGATCATCATCAACTTCCAGCGGCCGATTGCTGACACCGCGATGGCCGAAAGAGCGATTCACATCTCGTCGGAGCCGCCGGTGCCGGGAAAGTTCTACTGGATGAGCCCGACTCAAGTGCGATGGCGGCCACTTAATTTCTGGCCCGCCCACACGACCGTCAACATCGACGCGGGCGGCACCAAGTCGAGCTTCAAGACAGGCGACGCGCTGGTGGCGACGGCCGACGACGCTACCCACCAGATGACGGTTACTCGTAATGGCAAGGTGGAAAAGGTCATCCCCATGTCGATGGGTATGGCCGCCGGCGGCCACCAGACGCCCAACGGCACATACTACGTGCTGGAGAAGCTGCCGACGGTGGTGATGGATTCCTCGACATACGGGGTGCCGGTCAATTCGCCATACGGCTACAAGGTGACGGTGACCGATGCCGTGCGGTTCGACAACAGCGGCAACTTTGTGCACAGCGCGCCATGGTCGGTGGCAGATCAGGGTGTGCGCAACGTCAGCCACGGCTGTATCAACATCAGTCCAGCCAATGCACGGTGGTTCTACGACAACTTCGGCAGCGGCGACCCCATCGTGGTGAAAAACTCCGTGGGCACCTACAACAAAAACGACGGCTCAAACGACTGGCAGATGTAGCGGCTGGCTGCTCGCGGTTCAGTTCCAGATGCTAACCCGACGCTGCGGGTCGAGGTAAAGCCGATCGGTTTCGACGACACCGAAAGCATCGTAGAAGGCGTCGATGTTACGCACGACGCCGTTGCACCGAAACTCAGGCGGTGAGTGCGGATCCACCGCTAACCGCCGGATCGCTTCGGCCTCACGCGATTTAGCGCGCCACACCTGGGCCCAACCGAAGAACACGCGCTGCAGACCGGTCAGACCGTCGATGACGGGAGCGGGTTCGCCGTTGAGTGAGAGTTGGTAGGCCAACAGCGCGATGGACAGCCCGCCCAGATCACCGATGTTCTCACCCACGGTGAACGCACCTTGGACATGCGGAGTGTCATCGCGGTTCGTCAGATCCCTCGGTGTGTAGCCGTCGTATTGCTCGATCAGGGCCGTGGTGCGCGCGGCAAACTCCGCGCGGTCTTCGTCGGTCCACCAGTCGACAAGATTCCCGTCTCCGTCGTATTTGGCACCCTGGTCGTCGAAACCGTGCCCGATCTCGTGTCCGATAACCGCCCCTATACCGCCGTAATTGGCGGCGTCGTCTGCGTCGGCGTCGAAGAACGGCGGCTGCAGAATCGCTGCCGGAAAAACGATTTCGTTGAGACCTGGGTTGTAGTAAGCGTTGACGGTCTGCGGCGTCATGAACCATTCATCACGGTCGACCGGCCGGCCGAGCTTACTCAGCTCGCGGTCGTAGTTGATGGCATAGCCCCGTTGGTAATTGCCATACAGGTCACTGCGGTCAATCACAAGTTTGGAGTAGTCTCGCCATTTCTTGGGGTAGCCGACTTTTGCGGTGAATTTCGCCAGTTTAGCCAGTGCGCGTTCCCGGGTCTGTGGTGTCATCCAGTCCAGACCGCTGATGCTGATTCGGTAGGCTTCCAGCAGATTCGCGACCAGAGCGTCGATGCGCTCCTTGGCTTTAGGCGGGAAATGCCGCTCTACGTAGAGTTTTCCGACAGCATCGCCCATCAGCTGCTCGACCAGTGAAACGCCCCGCTTCCACCGTTCCCGGATCTGTTCGGCCCCGGTGAGCGTACGGCCATAAAACGCGAAGTCCTCTGCGACCACATCACCGGTCAACAGCGGTGCACGGGCGTGTATCACCCGCCAACGCGCCCAGTGCTTCCAGTCGTCGAAATCCCGATTCTCCCACAATGACGCGAATGCGGCTAGATAGTCCGGCTGGCGCACAACAAGTTCCGCGAGGGAGTCAGGAGAACTGCCGAGGGCAGTCACCCAGGCAGCCCAGTCGAATCCCGGCGCTTCATCGTGCAGCGCCGCGAATGTGCGCACGTTATAAGTGAGCTCGGCGTCACGGCGTTTGACCACATCCCAGTGCGCATCGGCGATCGAGGCCTCCAGCGCCACGATACGGGCGGCCGTATCGGCGTAACCGTCGGGGCTGCCCCCGTACACGAGCGCGAACATGCGGGCAATGTGATCCGGGTAGACCGCCCGCACCTCAGCGTGTCGGTCGTCGCGGTAATAGGACTCGTCGGGTAATCCGATGCCGGACTGGGTGAGGTGCGCCAGATACCGGGTGGAATCTTTCGCATCGGTGTCGACGTACACCCCGACACCGCCGCCGACGCCGCTGCGTTGCAGGACGCCCAGGACCGTCGCCAGTGCCCCGCGGTCGCCGGCGCCATCGATCATGGCCAATTCGTCGTGCAGCGGTTGCAGGCCCCGGCGTTCGACGGTGTCTTCGTCGAGGAAACTGGCGTAAAGATCGCCGATGCGTTGCTCATCCGTCCCTACCGTTGCCCGGGCTTGGCTGGCGTCGGTGAGCAGGTCACGGACCTGGGCTTCAGCCCGGTCGAATAAGGCGCGGAAGGCGCCGTCGGTGGCGCGGTCGGCTGGGATCTGATACTCGGCCAGCCAGCGGCCGTTGACATGACCGAACAGGTCGTCTTGCGGACGGATATCGGTGTCGACGAAGCTCAGGTCGATGCCTGAACGGATGGTTTCTCGCGTCACGCCGCCATACTCGCATGCCGCGGCCAGCGCAGCGGTTCTGCCTGCGTCGTTGCGACGAATCCAGTGGGGGGTAGCCTCACGGCCATGTCAGACGCGCAGCTGACCGAGGCGGCGGGCGGAGATGACGCCGCCGCGCCTGAACCGTCGCATGAGCGGGTCTTCTCGGCATACGGCGTCGCGTCTGCCGTCCTGGGCGTGTTGTCGGTCGCCGCGATCGTGCTTGCGGCGATTATCTGGTCGGTGCATCGCCGTGATCTCGACGAGCGTGCTTACCAGAGCCGAGTCTTGCAGACCGCCGCCGAATGGACCGGCGTGCTGATCAATATGAATAGCGACAACATCGACACCAGTCTGCAGAAGTTGCACGAGGACACCATCGGTGAACTCAATGTCGATTTCGACGCTGCCATGCAGCCCTACCGGCAGGTTGTGCAGCGGTTGCGGTCCCGCAGCAGCGGCCGGATCGAAGCGGTGGCGATCGAATCAGTGCACCGCGATCTCGGCTCGTCAGCAGCAGCCAGTCCGGCCCCCCCGCCTGACCCGTTGCCACGGTCGATCGCCAGACGCACCGATACCGTCATGGTGGTTGCGACATCGGTCGCTGAAAATGCTGGCGCCCAACCCCAGACGGTGCACTGGAACCTGCGGCTGGATGTTTCCGAGGTAGACGGTAGGCTGATGATCTCGCGGCTGGGGTCGATCCGATGAGAAACCTGTGGCGAGTGCTGGCCTTCGACATCGCCGCACCATTGGGCGCCATCGCCGCCTTGCTCATGATCGGAATCGTCCTGAGCTGGCCGCGGTGGTGGGTGTCGTTGTGTACCGTGCTTGTCCTACTCATTGTTGAAGGCGTGGTCGTCAATTTCGTTCTGCTGCGACGTGATTCGGTTACTGTCGGTACCGACGACGACGCGCCCCTGCTGCGGCTGGCCGTTGTTGCGGTATGCACGGCGGCGCTGGTTGCCGCGGTAGTGACAGGGTTTGCCTGCTGGTCGATACCAGACCGTGACTTCAAGCGCGACTCGCGCGAAGTGGTCGGGATCGCCACCGACATGGCAGAGGCGACGGCGACGTTTTCTCCGCAAGCTCCCAGCGCGTCGGTCGACCGGGCCGCGGCGATGATGGCTCCGGAGCAGGCGACCGCGTTTAAAGAGCATTTTGCCAAGTCCATCGCTGACCTGGCCCAGCGCAACGTCACTGCGCAGGCGTCAACCTTGTCGGCGGGTGTCGAGGCGCTCGGGCCGTCGGCGGCCAGTGTGGCGGTGATCTTGCGCGGCACACAGAACGTCCCGGGCCAACCCCCCAGCCATGCGGTGCTGGCACTGCGGGTGACATTGACCAAGCGCAGCGGTCAGTGGCTGGTGTCCGACGTGTTCCCGCTCAACGCCCGCTAGCCCAGTCGCATCGGGTGCAGTGCTGTGCGGGGCCTGGTCATGGCGGTGACAGTTCGGCGTCCTTGGCGTCACCGCTGATATCGGCCCAGCTGGCTTCTGCTGTAGTGGCTGGATTTGGCTCCGAAAGCGCGGGAAAGGAAGATCGGCAGAGGAAGCGGATTGCCCCGGCAGAGCCTGGCCTGACGGGAGATCAGACGTTGCCGGGGCTATCCGACAGCAGCTCAAGCCCTGCGCGCACTAACAACCGCTGCTAAACGGAATGTTATTGCACAGGTTCACGACGGATGTTGTCAGAGTTGGCAGGAGGCCGTTCAGTACGTCGACGTTGCCGTTCAGGGTTCCGACGCCGTCCTCGAGGCCGGTGACGGTGTTGTCGAGGCCGGTGACGGTGTTGTCGAGGCTGGTGACGTTGCTGTTGAGCCCGGTGACGGTGTTGTCGAGGCCGGTGACGTTGCTGTTGAGCCCGGTGACGGTGTTGTCGAGGCTGGTGACGTTGCTGTTGAGCCCGGTGACGGTGTTGTCGAGGCCGGTGACGGTGTTGTCGAGGCTGGTGACGTTGCTGTTGAGCCCGGTGACGGTGTTGTCGAGGCCGGTGACGGTGTTTTCGAGGCTGGTGACGTTGCTGTTGAGGCCGGTGACGGTGTTGTCGAGGCCGGTGACGTTGCTGTTGAGCCCGGTGACGGTGTTGTCGAGGCTGGTGACGTTGCTGTTGAGGCCGGTGACGGTGTTGTCGAGGCTGGTGACGTTGCTGTTGAGGCCGGTGACGGTGTTGTCGAGCCCGGTGACGTTGCCGTTGAGGGTTTCGACAGTGCTCTGGAGACCGGTGACTTCTCCGCCGAGCGTGACGACGTGCCCGTCCAACGTTGTGATGTTCGCGTCAAGGGCAGGCAAATCAGCGTTCAGCGTGGCGACGTTCTTATCCAAGGCGATGACGGTATTCCCGATATTGAGCAGACCGTAGACGTCGGAAACCAGCCCCCCGAGGTTACGTGCCAGCGGTGCGGTCAGCGTGTCGACAGGGCCGGGTAACGCGTTATCAAGCTCGAGGGCCAAGCTGCCGAGGGGGGTGGCCGCGGCACCGTCGGCGGTGAACGCGGCAGGGTCGACCGATCCCAGATAATCTGCAAACGGTCCGCCGAGGTTGGCGCCGTTCACCAGGTCAGCGCCCAGGAGGTTGCCGCCGATCACATCAGCCCACAACGCAGGGTCTAGGAGGAGATCGAGGATGTCGGCGTGGGCAGCGGGGGCGGTAGGCGCGGGAATCACGGCGGCGGCCAGCGCGGCACCGACCACCGGGCCCACAGCCGCGGCGCGAACTCCTTGGCGGCGGCGGGGCTTACAAGTACCACGGTTGCGTCGCTGAATGGCCATCACGGCATATCTCCTAATCGTGCGAGGTGGTGCAGGGACGGCCCTAGCGTAATTGCACTCACGTCAACCGATACGAATATGTAATAAAATCGATGCCGGATCGCTACCACAAAGTAATGATGGTGGTCGATAATGTCTAAACTTTTTACAAAGGGATTGACGCTGTTGATCGTCTCCGGAGATTCCCGCTCGCCCGCTCAATTTTGTGTCTGCCGAAAGCTGGCAGGTATCAGTGCAACATCCGATGATGTGGGGAAGTGCTGTGCCGGATTGGCTGGTGGCTGTCCAGGGGAATTAAACGGGAGTTCTGGGACCTGACCGGTCGCAGCAATATGGCTGCAGCTGGGCGAACTCTACGGGCAATCCAGCCCCGGAGGCGGGTTCCCACGTCGGCGGCCGGCCTGCTGATCGGGCCCGCGACCGCGGTGGCATGGTTAGTTGATACCCTCGTCGCCGTGACCGAAGGCAAACACGCCAAAAAAGAGCCGGGCGAGGTTCCTTCGGAGCCCGACGAGATCACCGCCGAACCGGCGAACGGTGCTGAGGCCGCGGCTACCGCGCTGCTGCGAGAAGAGGCCGCCGGCCCCGGTGCCGACGACCACGCGCCGCAGCCGACTGACGGTGGCGTCGTTTCGGCGCCCAAGCCGGGCAAAGTGTTCTCCGGCTACGGCATCGCGTCGGCCATTCTGGGGCTGGTCTCGGTGGCCGCGCTGGTGTTCAGCGCGATTACCTGGTCAATGCATCGCAGGGCCGACGAAGAGGGGCACTACCGCACCGAGGTCAAAAAGACCGCGGCCGAATGGGCCAGCCTGTTGCTCAACATCAACAAAGACAATGCCGAGCGCGTGCTGCATCGCTTGCGTGAGCAAACCACCGGCCCGCTCAACGCCGAGTTCGACCCCACGCTCATGCCGTTTCGAGACACATTGCTGAAGTTGCAGTCTCGCGGTGGGCGTGTCGAGGCGGTGGCCATCGTTTCGTTGCCTCAAAAACTCGACCTCGGGACGGCGCCAGCCGCTGCCGTATCCCGGGGAACCCGCACCGAGACCGTCCTGGTGCTCGCCACCTCGGGCGCTGTGAACAAGGAAGGCAAGCCGCAGCGCGTGTATTGGAATCTGCTGCTGAACGTGTCTGACGCGGCGGGCAAGTTCATGATCTCGGGGCTACAACCGATCCGATGAAAGGTATCCGCACTCTCGCGCCTTCGGCGGCAACTCTGCGCCGCTGGTGGCGGGTGCTGGCCTACGATATCGCCGCGCCGCTAGCCACCATCGCCGGGCTGGTGATGATCGGAATCGTGCTGCGCTGGCCACCGTGGTGGGTGTCGGCCTGCTCAACCCTGGTGGTGCTGATCATCGTGGGCGCAGTGGCCAACTTCGTGCAGGGTCGCGGGCCGGGGACGATCGGGACAAACGACCAGAGACCGTGGCTGCGGCTGGTCGTGGTCATCATCTGCACGACCGCGCTCCTGGCAGCGGTAATCCTCGGGTATTTCGGCTGGACGGTGCGCGACCGTGAGCTCGACCGCGACACCACCGAAGTGGTTCGGGTGGCCACTGCCGTGGCAGAGGCGATGGCGTCGTTTTCCCCGGTCGACCCGGCAGCGTCCCTCAAACGCGCTGAGGCCATGATGTTGCCAGAAAGTGCATCGGTGCTGAAAGACCGCTACGAGAAATCCAAAGCCGCGCTGGCCCAAAACATGGTCACAGCCGAATCCCAGCTCGTCGCGGCTGGTGTTCTGGCGCTCAGGCCGCCAGCGGCCACCGTGGTGGTGGTGATGCGGGGCACCCAGAGCAGGCCCGATGTGACGCCCATCCACACGGTGATCGCGCTGCGAATGAAGCTGGCGAAAAAGGGAGACCGCTGGCTCGTCGCCGACATATTGCCGGCGCATGTCCACTGATCCGGCAGTCAGCGCCGCAGTTATTGTCGGCGCCCCCGGCGCCCGGCTCAGCCTGGGTTTGGCGAGTGTCGGGACCGCAGCTTGGCGAAGCGATCGGATAGCCGGCGCATCCGAATCATCAGCGACGCCGACGGGCTGACCCTGGCGTCGAGATAGCTACTCAGTTCGTCGACGCTGACGCCGATACGGGACGCGAATTCCTGCTCACCCAGGCCTGATCGTTCGATTAGTAGGCGCACGTGACGGGCCACTTCCGCGCGTTCATCGGCCTCCAGATGTATGCGGGCGCGGTCGAGCACCTCCCAGAGCGCTTTGGAGATCCCGTAGGGCCGGGTGCCCTCGAGAACCTCTTCGACCTGGCGGGCAGTCCGCCCGTACGGGTCGCGCTTTAGCGCGGCAGCAATCTGCTTCCAAATATTGATATCGCCATTCTCCAGCGCTGAGCGGATCGCCGCTGTCGACCAAAATTCGACGGGCCGGTTCCCGTGATTGTCTGGCTGGGCACCCGGCTGTGGGCGCGGCATCCCCGTACGCCGGTCTGCTGACGGCGATGGCGGAACCTCTCCAGGGTGCCGGTCCGGCGCAGGCCGTTGAGGTGTCGGCCCGGGGCGTGGATCCGCTGCCAACGTCACCTCGTCTCCTCCAGCATCGCGACCGCCACCGCCAAGCAGCGCTTCGTGACCTGCTCCCAGTGTGCCCTCGCATCGGTATCAGACCAATCCTCATCGGCGAGGTCAGCTGGATGCGGGTCGGCAAGCCGGCGAACTAGCTGGGTGGCGATCGGGTGCCCCCGGTGTGCTTCACAACAGTAGTACCTATCCATCCCGGCCAGCACCACAGCGGCGGTCTCGGGCTCCATCGCCGCGACCAACTCCGCAAATTCCGCGTAGTCGCGGTGGCTGTTTCGGCACATGATCAGGTAACCCTGGAGACGCAGCGTTTCCGCGCCGGTGGGAATCTGAAGCCGGTCGCCAGTGGGCAGCTGGACGAAGGTGGTCTCCACCGGACTGCGCCGCTGGACCATCGGGGAAGCAGCCGCACGCTCGGCGGCCTCGGTTTCGAGGGCATCAAGGGCGATGGTGAGCCGTTCCCGCCACAAGGTAACCGGATGCATCGCCCGCGCCGTCTGTGCGTTCCCGCGGCCGTTGCGAGAAGACAAACCGCTGACGAGCTTTCGCGCCATCGACTGGCCGCCGGCGAGAGTGGTCGCGCCCACCAGCGCTTCGCGGTGAGCGGCGGCGTCGCCACCCTTGGCCTGGGCGTGCAGGTCGGCGCCGCGCAAGCAGCCGGTGAAGGCCAGCGGGTCGGAAACGCAAATCGTCTGCGGAGCCAGATGCTTAAACCTGGCCGCTGATTTCAGCACCATTCGCAGATCGGCGCTGGGCACCACCGGGGCGGGGATGTCATCGGGGATGAGCACGACACCACCGAGGTCCACCTTGGGCAGTGGCCGCTCGAAGTCAACCGACGGCAGTATGCGAGCCAGCCAGCCGGGCAGCCACCAATTCCATTGGTCGAACATCGCCATCAGGGCCGGAACCAGCACCAAGCGCACGACGGTGGCATCCACCGCGATCGCCACGGCGCACGCCACACCGATTTCCGCGACCAGCGGCATACCGGCGAATGCGAAGCCGATGAACACCGCGATCATGATCAGCGCGGCGCTGGTGATGGTCCGTGCACTGGTGCTCACCCCGTAGGCGACCGCATCGCGGGTTTCACCGAACTGCAGGAAACGTTCCCGGATGCGGGTCAAAAGAAAGATCTCGTAGTCCATCGACAACCCGAACGTCATTGCCAGCACCAGGGGAGGCACGGTGCTATCGATCGACCGGATCGGTGCGAAACCGAGTTTGTCCAGCCAGCCCCACTGGAACACCATCACCAGGCTGCCGTAGGCCGCGGCCACCGACAGCACGGTCATCAGCACGCCCTTGAACGCCAGAAACACCGAATGGATCGAGACAAGCAACATCACGAACGCGATCAGGGCGACAAACACCAACACCAGCGGTTCAGTCGCCGACACCCGATCGTCGAAGTCTTTGATCAACGCAGTCGGACCGCCCACATCCACTTGGGCCGATCCGAGGCCCGGCACCTCGGGGAGGTGCGTGCGCATCCAGTCAACGGTTTCCCGCGCGCGCATGTCCTCGGGATCAACGGAGAGCACCGCGTTCAGTAGCGCGCTGCTGTTGTTGTCGGCGAATATCGGCGGCGACACCGAGATGATTTCGGGAGCGCGCTTCATCTCGTCACGGACTGCGTCCAGCGCCTGGCTGTGCGCGGGCGAGGACGCTTCAGCATCCGGGAAAGTCACCAGCACCTGGATCGGACCCAACGCGCCGGGCCCAAGCGCCTGGGCAGCTGCCGCCACGCCGGCGCGAATCTCATGCGACGAATCGAATTGCCGCAACAGGCTATTGCCCAGGGTCAGCGACAACGCGGGCGCTGCCATGGCGATCAGGAGCGTCGACGCTGCCAGCGCCGATGCCCACGGACGGTGCATCACCCAGCCGATCCAGCGGCTCCAGAAGCGCGATTGAGTGCTCTCCGGCCGCCGCGACCAGTGCAGTAGCGCCGACCGCTTAGCCGCCGCCCGCCCGAATGTGGCGAGCACGGCCGGCGTCAACGTGGCTGACGTCAACATCGCGACCGCCACCGCGAGAATCGCTCCGGTGGCCATCGACGCCAGCGCCGGGGTGTTGATGACATAGATCCCGGTCAGTGAGGCGATGACTGTCATCCCGGACAGCACCACCGCGAGACCCGACGTTGCCATGGCCGCGTCGATGGCCTCCTGGGGCTGGCGCCCGGCGCGCAGCTCCTCGCGGAAGCGCATCAAAATGAACAGCGAGTAGTCCACCGCGAGCGCGATGCCGAACATGGACACGGTCGAGGTCACAAATACCGACATCGTGGTATGGGCCGAGAGGAGGTAGACCACTCCCATGGTGATCACCACGGTGCAGATGCCCAGCGCCAGCGGGATGGCCGCCGCGGCCAGCGAACCGAACACCGCGAGCAACACGATCAGGATGATGGGCAGGTTCCAGCGTTCCGCGTCGGCGATATCGTGTTTGGTGTTTGCTGCAGCGGCCGCGCTCAGCGCGCCCTGCCCGATGACATACAGCCGCACCCTGCCGTTATCGATCTGCCCGGGCTGATCGCCGCGGACGCCGAGTCTGTCGCGCAGCTTTTTCGCCACGTCACTCGCCCCGGTGTTATCGAAGTCCAGGCGCAGCGAGACCACATACGGGCGGTCAGGCCGTGGAGCGGGCTGGCGCTGGTCAGGCAGCACCGACACGCTGGGAACTTCGCCAGCGACCCGCTTCAAAAACGCGACGGCGGTGTTCATGTCTTGGTAGCTGGCATCCGCGCGCGGGGCCGCCACCAAAGCCAGCGGTGATGCTCCCTGGTCGCGGTAATGGTTTTCGAGTTGGTCGTGCACAGTCAGTGACTGCGATCCGGCAACCTCGAAACCTCCGCCGGTGAGATGACCCGACTGAGTCAGCGCCAGGTAGATCGCCGGCGCCAAAGCCAGCAACCACCCTGTGAAGACCAGCCAGCGGAATCTGCGCAGTGTGCCGCTGAGGCGCATCATGAACTGCTGGATTTTCGGTCTCCCCGCATCTTCCGGCGTTGCGTGCACGTGAGCCTACCGCAGCATGCGGTAAATTAGTTGGGCTTATCAGCCGTTGAGCTGCAACAACTTGGTATCGGTGGCCGGTTGGTAACGTGCGCGCAGCTGGTGAGCCCATACCAACAGTGCGGTCTCATCGTGCTGCTGTTCCGCCTGAGGATTTGGCGGCGGCGCCGCCGGGGATGGCAGGATGTCGGGTGGCCGTTCGCGGGCGCGGTGATTTGACCGCAGCCGCTTGCCAGGGTCGATATCCGCGAACCGTAAGGAGTTATCGATGATGACGACCACCGCGCGCCGCCGACTCGCGGGCGTTTTGACCGTCACGGCACTGGGTGGGGTTGCCGCTGCGGCTCGGATAGGCGCGTTGGCGATCGCCGCACCGGATCCCTGCGCCGCCAGCGAGGTTGCGAAAACAGCCGGTTCGGTTGCTAAATCGACGGGCGACTACCTGGACTCGCATCCGGAGACGAACCGGGCGATGACCACGATCTTGCAGCAGCCCGCGGGGCCGCAGTCGATTACGTTGCTGAAGAACTATTTCGACGCCAATCCCAAAGTCGCCAGCGATCTGCAGACCATCTCCCAGCCGCTGACCGGCCTGTCCACCCAATGCCAGCTGCCGATCACGATTCCTCAGGTGCTCGGATTGATGCAGGCCACGCAAGGCCAGGGCGGGCTCCCGGCAGGGCTGTCCGGGCTGGCCGGGCCGCAGCCAGCGGTCGGGACAGCGGGGAGCGTCCCTGCGGGCCCCGCCCCGGCTGCGCCGCCGGCACCGATTGGGCCGCGCCCAGGTCCGGCGCCGGTATCGCCTGCTCCCGGCAGGTAGAGCTGACAACCGTTGCCCAACCCCGACCGGTGCTCAGCGCCGAGGATTCCGCGGGTCTGGGCTTTGGGTATGCGGTTCGGGTGGAGGCAGCGGCCCCTGCAGCGGCGTGTCGGTCGGTTCGGCCAACGAGGATTCGGGGGTGTGCGACGCCGACATCGTCTTCTCGTCGAGGCTGTCCTTCTCGGCGTCTGGGTCGACCTCATTTGAGGTGCGGAACATGAAGAAGAACACCACCCAGCCGATAGCGGCGATGAGCAGCCAGCTGATCGCCCGGTAGATCAGCATGGCCGAGATGGCCGACGGCAGCGACATACCACTGGATACCAGACCGGGCACCAGCACTGCCTCGACAACCAAGAGACCGCCCGGCATCAGCGGGAGCGACCCGACCGCGCGGGCCGCCGCATAAGCGACCGTCAAACCGGCGAGGGACGCGTTGTCACCGGTGGCATAGGCCGCGAAGCCCAGACAGGCGACATCGGCGACCCAGTTGAAGAGTGACCAGCTGAACGCGATTGTCAAGTCGCGGCGGCTCAGGCTGACCGATTCGAGCTGCATGAGGATCTCACGCCACTTGTCCACCCCGGTGTCGGCCGGTTTGCCGCGGATTGAGTTCACCCACGACAGGACGCGCAACCCGATCCCGTCCATCAGCTCGGGTCGTGAGGCCACCGCCTGACCCAGCAGCAACAATGCGACGAAACCACCCAGCGTAAAGAGCAATGAGAACGGGTTGTTTTTCGCGCCCAGCAGAAAGGCGCCACCCAGCCCGAGTAGTGCTAACCCCACCGCCTGCAACACGCCCGACATCACCAGCTGCCACGATGCCACCAGCGTCGACGCACCCCAGAGTCGTTGCTGTCGAAGCAGAAACGTGGCTGAGAGTACCGGCCCCCCGGGCAGCGTGGTGCTCAGCGAGTTGGCGGCGTAGTAGGCCGCCTCGGAGCGCCACTGCTTCACGTGCACCCCAGCGGACTTCAGCAAAGTGCGTTGGATCTGAGCAAAGCTGTGGATCGATGCGGCGGCGGCCAGCGCCGCGGCGAGCAGCCACCACCACTTGGCCGAGTACAGGCTTGTCCAGGCCTTGGCCAACTGGTCCCACACCAGGGCGATCTCGACCGCGAGAATGGCGGCCACAACGGCGAGAACCGCCCATCGGACCCACCAATACCTGCCGCGTGCAGCCGCATCCTGCTGACGGCGGTTGCGGGCCGGCGCGTCTTGCGACACGTGGTTCAGGGTAGCCGCGCGGGTCGTCCCGCAATCACGTTTGCCGCATGCGTCGTGTCGCATACCGTCGTCAGCGTGACCAGTGGTGGTGCGGGTGCGACAGCTACGCTTACGCCCATGCCGTCGACCCCTGACGACGATTCGGTCGAGCCGATTGTCCGTAAAACCGCGGCGTGGGCTTGGCGCTTGTTGGTCATCCTGGCCGCGGCGGTCGCGTTTTTCTGGCTAGCCAGGCGGCTCGCGATCGTCGTCGTTCCGGTACTGGTGGCGTTGATGTTGACGGCGTTGCTGGTGCCGGCGGTGGACTGGCTGAATCGCCGCGGCGCCCCTCGCGGTGGGGCGGTGGCGCTGGTCCTGCTTACCGGCATGGCGATCGTAGGTGGCATCCTCGCGTTCGTCATCAGCCAGTTCGTCATCGGGTTGCCCGGGCTGGTCGAACAAGTAACGCGCAGCATCGATTCCGTCCGCAAATGGCTGATCGAAGGACCGCTGCATCTGAGTCGCGCGCAGATCGACAACGCCGGGAATGCGGCCATCCAAGCACTGCGCAACAACCAAGAGAAGTTGACCAGCGGCGCGGTGTCCACGGCGGCCACCGTGACCGAGGTTGTCACGGGCGCGTTGATGATGCTGTTCACGCTGATCTTCTTTCTCTACGGGGGGCGCAACATCTGGCACTACGTGACCAAAATCTTCCCGGTGCGCGTGCGGGATCGGGTACGCGCTGCCGGCAGCGCTGGATTCAGGTCGCTGATCGGCTATGTGCGGGCAACATTTTTGGTGGCGCTGGTGGACGCTGCGGGGGTGGGCACTGGGCTGGCGATCATGGGGGTGCCGTTGGCGCTGCCGCTGGCCTCGCTGGTGTTTCTGGGAGCTTTTATTCCGCTAGTCGGTGCTGTGATCAGCGGCTTTCTGGCTGTAGTGGTCGCGCTGTTGGCTAAAGGGTTTATCTATGCGCTGATCACTTTGGGCGTGCTCATCGGAGTGAACCAACTTGAGGCACATATTTTGCAGCCGCTCGTGATGGGCCGTGCGGTGTCGATCCATCCGCTGGCTGTGGTACTCGCCATCTCGACGGGCGGGGTGCTGGCCGGGGTTGTCGGAGCGTTGCTGGCTGTTCCGACGGTAGCGTTTCTCAACAACGCATTTCGGGTTTTGACGGCGTCGCAGCCGTCCACTGAACCGCTCACTCACGACGGTGAGGGTTCAGCCATCATGCAGGCGGAGCCGGACAGCCTGGAGGACCGCTCCGAGTAGCGGGCTGCGAGGAGCTGGTCCGACTATTGGGGTCAGAGGACCGCTCCGAGTAGCGGGCTGCGAGGAGCTGGTCCGACTATTGGGGTCAGAGGACCGCTCCGAGTAGCGGGCTGCGAGGAGCTGGTCCGACTATTGGGGTCAGGGGACCGCTCCGAGTAGCGGGCTGCGAAAAACTGGGTCTACTGGGATTTCAGGGGACCGGTCAAGGCCCAAGGGATGGCACCGAGGAGCGCGGCGGCCCCAGGCGCGGCGTGCCGTTGGAAGCCGCAGCCTCATTCCAGTTGAGAAGCCGTTGGAAGCCGCAGCCTCATTCCAGTTGAGAAGGTTGAAAACAGTTGAGAAGGTTTAGAAGCGGCCTTCGCGGCGCAGCAAATCTTGAGCACTGAGCCCGCCACCGCGGCGCGGACGGGTGTTGTCGGCGTTATCGCCGTGCTGTTCTCTGGTGTCGATTTTTTCGGTCGCCGCCTCGGCGTCATTGTCCTGGGGTGACGACACGGGAAGCGCCGTAGTGGAATCCTCGGCGTCGTTCTGCTCATGGCCTGAAAAGTGCTGCGGAACGGGTATTGCTCGGGTCTGACCGGCAGACGGCGGCGGTGGCGGTGCGCTCTCTTCCGGGTCGCGTGGGTCACCAGCGTGATCGCCGTGCTTGCGGTTGCCCCGCAGCTCGCTGAGCCAAGACTCGATTTCACGACCCTGCGGCGGTGCTGTGCGGGCTTTTCGGGGACGCTGAGTGGCCGGGGATGCTTTCATCGCGGCGCCCCCGGTGGAGAGGCGAGTCGTTGGCGGCTCCTCAGCCTCTCCCGCGCCGGCGGGCATCCGGGTCGTGCTCGCCGCTGACGGGGTGATTTGAGCTCTCTGCTCCGGTCGCTGCGCCGCGCGTGAACGCGGCGGCCCGCCGACGGCCGGGTGGGTGGGGTCGTGCGGCGGTCGCGGCGCGGTGGCGATCGGGCCGCGCATCGCGACTGGAGGCCGATCACCGCCATATCTGGCCACAGCGGGCCGCACTTTACGCTCGTCGGGCAGATGGATTTCGCCGAGCCCGATACGGTTCTGCAGCCGCTTCATCCAGCGCGGCGCCCACCAGCAGTCGTCACCGAGCAGCTTCATCACCGATGGCACCAGGAACATCCGCACCACGGTGGCGTCCAGCAGTAACGCCGCGATCAATCCGAACGCCAGGTATTTCATCATCACCAGATCGGAGAACACGAATGCGCCCGCGACTACGGCGAGGATCAGTGCAGCGGCGGTAATGATCCGCCCGGTGGTTGCCGTTCCGATGCGGATAGCCTCAGCGGTCGACATGCCGCGTTCTCGCGCCTCGACCATGCGGGAGACCAAGAACACCTCGTAATCGGTGGCTAACCCGTACCCCACGGCGATGACCAGCCCGATCACCGGCGCCGTTAATGGGGTCGGAGTGAAATTCAGCCACCTGGAGAAGTGTCCCTCGACAAATATCCAGGTCAAGATGCCCAGTGTCGACCCCAGCGTCAGCGCGCTCATCACCGCGGCCTTGATCGGCAGCACCACCGATCCAAACGCCAGGAACATCAGCACGGTGGTGGTGCTGATCAGGATCACCAGCATCAAGGGCAGCTTTGCGAACAGCACGTGAATGCTGTCCTGCTCCAGCGCCGGGGTACCACCGACCCACACGGTAACTCCCTTGGGGGCGGTGATAGCGCGCAACTCGCTGACCTTCCGAGCCGCGTCATTACGGTTGACCAGGCCGTTCTGGATGACCCGGACCGCCGGATTCTTCGACGCGCCCTGCGCATAGGGGCGCTCCTGCCACATCTGCGCCGGATCGTGGTTCGGGTCGGTGAATCCGCTGATCGCCATCGCCTGGTTGCGAATGTCGGCGATCTGCTGATCGGTGACAGGTCGATGGTTGTCGGTCTGGATCACCAGGGTCAGCGGCTCGGTGCGGTAGCCGGGAAAAAGCTTGTCAAATTCTTCTTGTGCCTGGCGCACCGGGTTGCTTGGTGGCAGATATTTTTCGCTGATACCTCCCAGCCGCAAATTGCCCAACGGGATAATCAGCAAAACCATAGCGATGATAATCGGGGCTGCGAACAGCACCGGTCGTTTCATCACCCGGTTGACCAGCTTGCCCCAAAATCCGGCCTCGACCTCTTCGCGCGTTTTAGTCCGTTGCAGCAGGTCGGCGAGCCAGCTCAAATAGGCGCGGGAAAATCTCCAGTTCGCCAGCAACGGTATTCGGAATAGTGTCCGTACCCCGAGCGCGTCGACATGGCGCCCAAGCAGCCCGAGACAGGCCGGCAACACGGTGATCGACAGCACCGCCGACAACATGACCGACGCGATCATGGCGTAGGTCAGCGATCTCAGAAAGCCCTGCGGGAACAGCAGCAATCCGCTCGCGGAGGCGACGATGATCACCGCCGAGAACGTCACGGTGCGTCCGGCCGTCATCACCGCACGACGCACCGCCGCCTCGGTGTCATAGCCCTCGGCGATCTCCTCACGGAAGCGGCTCACCACAAAAAGCCCGTAATCGATTGCCAGACCGAGGCCGATCAGCGTGACCACCGGCTGGGCGAAATAATGCACCGGGCCGAACACCGCGACGAGTCGCATAATCCCCAGCGCACCGGCGATGGACAGCCCGCCGACCATCACCGGCAGGCCGGCGGCGACCACCCCTCCGAACACGAAGAACAACACCACTGCCACCAGCGGCAACGCCAGGACTTCGGCTCGCCTCTGATCTTTGGCGATGGTGCCGGTCAACGCGTTGGCCACCGGCTCCAACCCGGCGAGTTTGACCGTGCCGCCGTCAAGCTTTTGCAGGTCGGGTGCGATGGCCTTGTAGTTGTTGAGAATGGTGTCGTCGTCGTCACCCCGAAGGGGAATGCTGACAAAGGTGTACTTCTTGTCCGGGGTCACCATGCCCTGAACAACGTGGCTCTTCGAGTCGGGCGCTCTGAGGTAACCGGCCCATCCGAGGACCTGTTTGGGGTGGTCGCGTTGAAATTGGTTGAGTTCGGCCACGATCTTCTTCGACCACGCCGGGTCGGTGACCGTTTTACCGGCCGGAGCGTGGAAGATCGCCACGATGTGACCGGTGCGGTCCCGGCCGTAGACCTCGTCGGCGAGTTTTGACGCCTTCACTGACTGGCTGCTGTCGTCGTAAAAACCGCTCTGGGTCACATGCGAGCCCAGCGTCAACCCGAAGATGCCGCCGCCGAGGCATAGCGCCACCAGCACGCCGATTACGATGAATCGGTAGCGGTAGACAGTTCGACCCCACCAGGCGAACACACAAGCTCCTTACTGGATCCGTGGCGACGCGCGCATTGGTTTTCCAGTCTCACACACGCGAGGTCAGTAGCGAGGACAGCGGCCGGAACGGCTGCAGCCACGCTCCCTGCTCCGGCAGCGAATCTAGGCCGATTCGCGGCAACGGTTCCCGGAACACACCGTCGATGTCCTCCAGGTCGACGAACTCCAAGCTATCCGACGCTAGCGCCCAACTGGCGTGTTCGCGAAATCCGAGCACCTGGACGGGGACCCCGGCGCGTGCGATTTCCTCCAGCGGTTGGCGGAAGGCCTGACCGTCGGCGGAGGCCACTACCAGCGCGGCAAGTCCTTCGGTGCACCGGAGATCGATATGCCGGAGCATGTCGCCGTCGACATCGCTGTCGTCGTCGATCTTTGGTTTGGCGAAAACCGCAAAGCCCACGTTACGCAACGCGTCGACCCACGGGCGCACCACTTCGGCTGTGCCAGGTGCGACGTTGGTGAAAACCGTGGCTTCCGGTTCGACCACGACGTCCCGATGATCAGCGGCGATCTCTGCGGTGCGCGCCAACAGCCAGCGGCCCAGCGCGTCGAAACGCGGGCGTTCCAAAGCGGTCGGCCGACGGCCGAGGATCGAGCCTAAGCCCATGTCGAGATTGGGCGCATCCCACACCAACAACACCCGCCGGACCGGCAGCCCGAAGCCGGCCACTCCGTTCACCGATGGATCCACAGCAACCGGGGCGACCGGCTCGGGGACCGCCGGGGTGGTCTCTTCGGTCATGCTCATCAGTCAGCGTCTTTCCCAGACCAGGTCGGTGACGGCGTTGCCCGCCTGCCGGGCTTTCGATTCGTATTTGGTGCTGGGCCGCACGACGGAGATCGCCAGTTGGCGGGAACCGGGATCGGTGCGCCGGAGCCGGGGCTCGGCGTCGCCGACCTCGGCGATGTGTTCGGCATAACCACGGTGGTCGGTGGCCACGTGCAAAACGCCGCCGGGCCGCAGCCGGTCCGCGATCAGGCTTATGGTGGCCGGCTGCAGCAGTCGGCGTTTGTGGTGGCGCTTTTTGGGCCACGGATCCGGAAAAAAGACCCGGACTCCGGTCAGCGAGCCCGGCGCGATCATGTGTTCCAGCACATCGACCGCGTGACCGCAGATCAGCCGCACATTGCCGACATTCTGCTGTTCCAGTGCGCACAGCAGCTGCGCCAGCCCCCGCTGGTACAACTCCACCGCGATGACATCGACATCGGGTTCGGATTGCGCCATCGCCAACGTCGACGTACCGCTACCACAGCCGATTTCCAGCACCAGCGGAGCGTCACGACCGAACCAGGCCCGGGTGTCTAGCTCGGTGACGGTGGCGTGCCGGCCCAGGTGAGGCCAGAGCCGCTGCCAGGTCTTTTGCTGCGCACTCGAGAGAGACCCACGCGAGCGGAAGCTGGTGGTCTGGGGATAGCGCTTCCCGGCGCGTGGCGCAGGCTGACCGCTATCGGGCGGATGCGACGGGATCACCAGGGCCGCCTCATGCTGCGCACGCATTCGTCCATGGTGGCCCATGAACCCATGATGTAGCCGCCGGGTGGGGCAGATTGATACCCAACAGTTGTCTTCACCTGGTAACGGCCCGGTGGCTCGCGTCCCGGCGATGCAGATGTCACGATTCGGTAGGGCTTGCCGGCCAGGCCCAGTGAGTGACGCCATGGTGATGCAGTCTGGCCGGCGGGCCTGAGGAGGACCCGGATGGACAATCACATCGCTCGGCGACAATACCAACCAGGCTGCGGCCCTGCCCGGCGGCGATGTGCACCGGGCAATGTCACGAGCGGGAAATGGTGATCCGGAGCGGGCCGGGAGCCGAACAGCGGAGAGCGAACAGACGGGACATGCGCGGGCAGGGGCATCAGATCTTCGCCGAAAAGCTGAGGCGATTTGCCGCTGACGCCGCCAATCCGCGGGTGGCGGCGATCGCCCAGCGAGTCGGAGCACCGCTGCGGATTGCGGTGTCTGGACGTCGTGGGGTGGGTCGGGCCACGGTCGCGCGAGCCCTGGCAGCGGCGGGTTTTGCTGTGACAGCACAGGACAGCTCCGAGGTGGTTGTCTACGTGATCGCGGAGGTGCTCAAACCGGAAGACCAGGTCGCCCTGGCGGCTGCGCGGCGTCCGGTGTTGGCGCTGCTGAACAAGGCGGATGTGGCCGGCTTGCGTTCCGGCGCGGGGCCGCTCGTGTTCGCGCGGAACCGCTGCGCGCAGTTTTCAGCGCTGACCGGGGTACCGATGGAGCCGCTGGTCGGTCTGCTGGCCGACGCCGTGCTGAACAACCTGCTCGACGGTGTCCTGTGTGAGGCGTTGTCGACGCTGGCCGCCCATCGCTTCGATGACGGCTCGCCGGGTGTTGTGGCGGCAGCGCGCGGTGTGCTGCCCGCGGCGACCTGGCGACATTTGCTGGACACTCTCGACGTATTCGGTGTTGCCGTGGCGATCGCCGCGATCCAGCAGGGCAGGCCCGCTGCGGAGATCCCTGCGCTCCTGCTGGGCGTGAGCAATGCCGACGCCGTTGTCGACCGGCTCACTGCGCTCGGGAGCGAGGCCTGTTACTTGCGGGTATGCGATGCTGTCACCGAATTGGAGGCGCTGGCCGTCACCGACCCGAATGTCGGCGAGTTCCTGTGTTGCGATGACACGGTGATCGCCCGGATGGACGCGGCCGCCGATGTGCTCGACGCGGCCGGCATGGGTGTCGAGCGGTGCGACGGCCGGGCCGCGTACCTGGCTCGCGCGGTGCGCTGGACGCAGTACAGTCGCCGACGAGTGAGCCCCGTGCAGCGCGCCTGCAGCGCCGATCTAGCCAGGGGATCGCTTCGGCTGTGGGCACGCACCGGCGGGTCTGTGTCGATAGCGGCGCGTTCCGGAGCATCACCGTGACCGGTCAGACCTGCGACGACCCGGTCGCGCAGGTGGACGCGCTGGTCGCCGCCATCGGCCCTCGTCTGAGTTTTCCCGCCATCCGCCGCCGCGACGTCGTGCTCGTGACCGGCCCGTGGCTGGCCGGGGTCAGCAGCGTGGTGGCCGCCTTACGGGACCGGCTGCCCCAGTATGCGTTCGTGGAGTCGAACGACCTCGCCGCCGGGGACGCGCCAACGGCAGTGGTGTTCGTGGTCTCCGCTGCCGCCCCGCTCACCGCATCCGATTGCGCGCTGCTCGATGTTGCCGCCGCCGACACCGACGTCGTGATCGGTGTGGTGTCAAAGATCGATGTGCACCGCAAATGGCGCGACGTGTTGGCGGGCGACCGCGAGCTCTTGGCCGCGCATGCGCCGCGCTACCACCGGGTGCGTTGGGTTGGAGTGGCCGCCGCACCCGAGCTGGGTGAACCACACCTGGATGATCTGGTTGCTGCGCTCGAAGAACAACTCGGCGATCCGGATGTCGCGCGGCGAAATAGATTGCGGGCATGGGAATCTCGGCTGAATACCGTCGCACGGCGTTACCACCGCGACGCCGAGGGTGCGGGTCGGCGGGCGCGAGTGCAGGCACTGCGGGAACAACGCAGCACCATCGTGCGGCAGCGGCGAATGGCGAAAACTGAGCGCACCATCGCGCTGCGCAGCCAGATCCAGCAGGCGCGAGTGCAGCTTTCCTATTTCGCGCGCAGTCGCTGCTCCTCGGTGCGCGGTGAACTGCAAGAGGACATCACCGGCCTGACACGGCGGAAACTACCGGAGTTTGAGGCCTATGCGCGTGAGCGGATCGAGCAGGTGCTGACAGAAGTCGACGAGGGTGCCACAGCGCACTTGACAGATGTCGCGCAGGCGCTCGCGGTGACGGCGGATCCGCCGAGCGCCGAGCGTCCGCGGCTGGAGATACCGCGTCCGCCGTTGAGATCCCGCCGGCTGGAAACCCGATTGATGATGCTGCTGGGCGCCGGTTTCGGGCTGGGTGTCGCGCTGACACTCAGCCGGTTGGTGACCCACCTGGCGCCGGGGCTGACGCTCGCCGGTACCGCGGCATGTGTCGTGATCGGACTGGCGGTGACGGTGTGGGTTGTTGGCACCCGCGGCCTGCTGCATGACCGTGCAGTGCTGGACCGCTGGGTGGGCGACGCGATCGCATCGCTGCGGTCGGCGGTGGAGCAACTCGTCGCCACCCGGGTACTGGCGGCCGAGTCGGTGCTCAGTACAGCACTGGGGGAACAAGACGAACTCGATAACGCCAAAGTCACCCGGCAGGTCAGCATGATCGACACCGAGCTGCGGGAACATGCCATCGCAGGCGCACGGGCGGCGGCGTTGCGGGACCGTGAAATGCCAACACTTCAGGCCGCGCTCGAGGCGGTTCGGGCGGAGCTGGGCGACGTGGGCGCACCTAAAACTGACGAAGCCGTCAGTAAATCAGGAGACGCTGTGCCGCGGTGTGAAACGGACTTGCTACTGGGTACCCAACACAACGAAAACGATCGCGTTCCCATCGACGAGGGCAGATGGTAACGGTTCTGAATTGTTCCTGTAAGGGAGCTGATACCCGCCCGGGCCGGTTGGGAGAAATGGCCCGCGATAGCCTGTGTTAAGGCCATCGTAAGAATCGCGTGGGCGATTGCATGCACAACGGTGCATAGCGGGCGCCGCGTTGAGAGCGAGCAGGAGAGTTCGATGACGTCAGCGACCATTCCCGGTCTGGATACCGCGCCGACTAATCACCAGGGGCTGCTGTCCTGGGTTGAGGAGGTGGCCGAGCTCACCCAGCCAGACCGGGTGGCTTTTGCTGACGGCTCCGATGAGGAATGGCGACGGCTCACGGACCACCTCGTCGAGGTCGGGACGTTCAAACGGCTCAATCCCAAAAAACACCCCAACTCTTTCCTCGCGTTATCCGATCCGTCCGATGTGGCGCGGGTGGAGTCGCGGACTTTCATTTGTTCTGAGCGGGAGGCCGACGCGGGGCCGACCAACAACTGGGTGGAACCCGCGGAAATGCGCTCCACTATGACCGATCTGTACCGCGGTTGCATGCGCGGTCGAACCATGTGGGTGGTGCCGTTTTGCATGGGACCGCTCGGTGCCGACGATCCCAAGCTGGGTGTGGAGATCACCGATTCCGAATACGTCGTCGTCTCAATGAAAGTCATGACGCGGATGGGCACCTCTGCCCTTGAGAAGCTTGGTGACAACGGTTTTTTCGTCAAGTGTTTACATTCGGTGGGAGCCCCGCTGGAGCCGGGTCAAAAAGACGTGCCGTGGCCGTGCAATGACACCAAGTACATCACCCATTTCCCGGAGACCCGCGAGATATGGAGCTACGGTTCGGGCTACGGGGGCAACGCGCTGCTCGGCAAAAAGTGCTATTCGTTGCGCATTGCATCGGTGATGGCCCGCGATGAGGGCTGGCTAGCCGAGCACATGCTGATCCTCAAGCTGATTTCGCCGGAGAATAAGGCCTACTACATCGCAGCGGCGTTCCCGTCGGCCTGTGGAAAGACCAACCTGGCGATGATCCAACCGACGATTCCGGGCTGGCGTGCCGAGACGTTGGGTGACGACATCGCCTGGATGCGGTTTGGTAAGGACGGCCGGCTGTACGCGGTCAACCCAGAAGCCGGGTTTTTCGGGGTGGCACCCGGCACCAACTGGAAATCAAATCCCAACGCGATGCGCACCATCGCAGCCGGTAACACCGTGTTCACCAACGTCGCAATGACTGATGACGGCGAAGTGTGGTGGGAAGGCCTGGAAGGCGATCCGCAGCACCTCATCGACTGGAGAGGCAACGACTGGTATTTCCGCGAGACGGAAACCACTGCTGCACATCCGAATTCGCGATATTGCACACCGATGTCGCAGTGCCCGATATTGGCTCCGGAGTGGGATGATCCGCAGGGCGTGCCGATTTCGGCGATTTTGTTCGGCGGCCGGCGCAAGACCACGGTGCCGCTGGTGACCCAGGCGCGCGACTGGCAGCACGGCGTGTTCATCGGCGCCACCTTGGGCAGTGAGCAGATCGCGGCGGCCGAGGGCAAGGTCGGTACCGTGCGGCGCGACCCGATGGCCATGCTGCCGTTCATGGGCTACCACGTCGGTGACTACCTCCAGCACTGGATCGACATAGGCAAGAACTCCGACGAGTCCAAGCTGCCGAAAGTGTTCTTCGTCAACTGGTTCCGCCGTGGAGAAGACGGCCGGTTTTTGTGGCCGGGTTTCGGCGAGAACAGTCGGGTGCTGAAGTGGATCGTTGACCGTATCGAGCAGAAAGCAGGTGGCCGGTCCACCCCGATCGGCATCGTGCCCGGGGTGGAGGATCTGGACCTCGACGGCTTGGACGTGGAGCCCGCCGATGTCGCCGAGGCTCTTGCGGTCGACCCCGCAGAGTGGCGTACTGAGCTGCCGCTGATCGAGGAGTGGTTTGAGTTCATCGGTGAGAAGTTGCCCAGCGGCATCAGGGACGAATTCGACGCGCTGAAACAGCGGCTGGCCGAGTAGCGCACGATCCTCAGCCGCCTCTGGGTGATGGCGCAAAAGGCGGGGGCGTTGGCGAAAACCGGTGTTGTCGCCCCCGGTCGGTGAAGGCTGGCGCAGCCGGGTCATCAGGGTCGGATGTCACGCACTTCGCCGGCTGGTGCTCCCACCCCAGGTGGGGTGGAGTATCCTGGTGGTGATGCGAGGCGGTGAGTAAGTGATGAGCACGGAATTGACGGCGAAGAAGCGTGCTGCGCTGAATCGGCTGAAGACGGTTCGGGGCCATCTCGACGGGATCATTCGGATGGTGGAGTCCGATGCGTACTGCGTGGAGGTGATGAAGCAGATCTCGGCGGTTCAGTCCTCGCTGGAGCGGGCGAACCGGGTGATGTTGCACAATCATTTGGAAACATGCTTTTCCTCTGCGGTGCTGAATGGTGATGGGCAAGCAGCCATTGAGGAGCTGATCGATGCCGTCAAGTTCACACCGGCACTGACCGGTCCGCAGGCGCAGTTAAACGGCACCGCAGTCGGCGAATCTCACTGAGAACCACCCGGCGGGGGCGGGGAATCTCCGGCGAAGGCAAGCAGATTCTTGGTGTCGGCCCTGTGGCGGCGCGCTGACGGAACAACGAGAGACGAAGGATGTATCCGGAATGTCTTGGCAGGGATTCGTGACGAGGGCGACACCCACGGTGGTGACCGGCGTGGCGGGGGCTGCCGCGTTTGAGGCGCTTCGTCGGGCGATGGCGAAGGCGCCGCTGCGGAAGGCGGCCGTGATCGCGACCGCCTGGGGCATGCGCGTTGTGCGAGAAGCCGAGCGCAAGGTGGGGCAAAGCGCTGAACAGGTGCGACTGACGGTGGCCGATGTGATGGCCGAGGCCAGGGAGCGGGCCGGACAGGACGTTGCACCGCCGACCGTGGCGAACTCTGGCGATCATGACCGTTGACGTCCGTCCCGGTGCCGACGCCGGGCTGAACGTTGTTGCTCATGCTTCAGGGCGAATGCGTTTGCACGTCAGTGGGTTTGACGTCAACGCGGTTCGTGCCGTCGCGATCGAGGAGACCGTCGCCAGGGTGGCTGGTGTGCAGTGTGTTTACGCCTATCCGCTTACGGCGTCGGTGGTTGTCTGGTATTCACCGGGGCGATGCGACACGGTCGAGGTGCTGTCGGCGATCGCCGAAGCCGAGCACATCCCGACAGAAGTGCTGCCCCGGCGTGCCCCGCACTCGGCTGGAACCCGCAAAAGCGGGGTCGTGCGGCGCATTGCCGACAGGATGGGGCCGCTGCTGTTGGGGAGCCGCCCTCGCGCGAGCGGTCCCGCGGACATCGAGGATTGCAGCGGCTGTTCTGCCGGAGCGGTCACCGCCACCGGATTGTCGCCGAACGAGCAGAGCCGGCGCGAGCGCCGCACCTGGCTGCGGCGAGTCTGGGTGGCCTTACCGCTGGGCCTGGTGTCGACGGCGACGATGGTCTTCGGCCAGCCGTGGGCCGGATGGCTGGCCTTCGCCGCGACAGTGCCGGTGCAATTCGTCGCCGGCTGGCCGTTCCTGACAGGCGCGGTACGGCAGGCGCGGGCGGGCACATCGAATATGGACACGCTCATCACGCTGGGCACGCTGACCGCGTTCAGCTACTCCACCTATCAGCTGTTCGCCGGCGGACCGCTGTTTTTCGACACCGCAGCGCTGATCATCGCGTTCGTGGTGCTGGGCCGCTATTTCGAGGCCAGCGCCCAGGGCAAGGCGCGCGAGGCGATCAGCACACTACTGGAGATGGGCGCCAAGGAAGCCTGCCTGCTCGTCGACGGTCAAGAACTCCTCGTACCCATTGAGCAGGTCCGCGTTGGGGACCTGGTGCGGGTACGCCCGGGCGAGAAGATCCCGGTCGACGGCGAGATCGTCGACGGGCGCGCCGCCGTCGACGAATCGATGCTCACCGGCGAGTCCGTCCCGGTCGAGAAGAAGGTCGGTGACCACGTTGCCGGAGCCACGATCAACACCGACGGGCTGCTGACCGTGCGCGCCACCGCCGTCGGGGCCGATACCGCGCTGGCTCGGATCGCGCGTCTGGTCGAGCAGGCCCAGGGCGGCAAGGCCCCCGTGCAGCGGTTGGCCGACCGGGTCTCGGCGGTGTTCGTCCCGGCGGTCATCGGGGTCGCCGTTGCGACGTCTGCCGGGTGGGCGCTGATCGCCGCCGACCCGGTCGCCGGTATGACCGCGGCGGTGGCGGTGCTGATCATCGCCTGCCCGTGTGCGCTGGGACTGGCCACCCCGACCGCGATCATGGTCGGCACCGGCCGCGGCGCCGACTTGGGGATTTTGGTCAAGGGCGGCGAGGTGCTGGAAGCCTCGAAGAAGATCGACACCGTCGTGTTCGACAAGACCGGCACCCTGACGCGCGCCCAGATGCGGGTGACCGATGTGGTGGCCGGCAAACGGCACCAGCCGGACCTGGTGCTGCGCCTGGCCGCCGCCGTCGAGGCAGGCTCCGAGCACCCCATCGGCGCGGCGATCGTCGCCGGCGCGCACGAGCGCGGGTTGGAGATTCCCGGCGCGACGGCGTTCGCCAACCTGGCCGGGCACGGGGTGCGCGGCGAGGTCGACGGCACGCCGGTGCTGGTCGGGCGGCGCACACTCGTCGACGAGCAGCGCTTGCAGCTTCCCGGGCACCTCGCCGCGGCCGCTGCCGAATTCGAGGCCCAGGGGCGCACCGCGGTGTTCGTCGGTCGCGGCGACCTGGTCGTGGGCGTGGTGGCGGTGACCGACACGATCAAAGACGATGCCGTCGACGTGGTGCGCCAGCTGCACGCCATGGGGCTGCAGGTCGCCATGATCACCGGTGACAACGCCCGTACGGCGGCTGCGATCGCCGAGCAGGCCGGGATCGACCGGGTGCTCGCCGAGGTGTTGCCCCAAGACAAGGTTCGTGAGGTGCGCCGGCTCCAGGACGAGGGCCGGGTGGTGGCCATGGTCGGCGACGGCGTCAACGACGCCCCCGCGTTGGTGCAAGCCGACCTGGGCATTGCGATTGGCACCGGCACCGACGTCGCCATCGAAGCGTCCGACATCACCGTGATGTCGGATCGGCTCGACGGTGTCGTGCACGCGATCCAGCTGTCTCGGCAGACCCTGCGCACGATCTATCAGAATCTCGGCTGGGCCTTCGGCTACAACACCGCCGCCATCCCGCTGGCCGCGCTGGGCGTGCTGAGCCCGGTCGTGGCGGGCGCGGCAATGGGGTTCTCGTCGGTCAGCGTGGTGGCCAACTCGCTGCGGCTGCGCCGGTTCGGCCGCTACCCGCCGCACACCGAAAGCCTTGGTAACGTGCATGATCTCTGACCCGGTGCTGCGTTGGGTGGTGACCGGACTGTTTGTGCTGTCCGCCGCCGAATGTGGGTACGCGATTCTTGCCAAACGCCGTCCGTGGACCATGGTTGTCAGCCATGGATTGCATTTCGCCATGTCCGTGGCGATGGTGGTGATGGTCTGGCCGCGGGGCGCGCAGCTGCCGGCGTCGGGGCCGATGCTGTTATTCCTCTGGGCGACAGCGGTCTTCGCGACAATGGCCCTCGTTGTGGCCCGAACACCGACGTTGCGGCTGCAGTACGGATACAACAGTCTGATGATGCTGGCGACGGCCTGGATGTATGCCCTCATGGATGATGATCTGCTGACCATCAGATCGGGCACCCAGAGCGTCGCGCACTCGGGCGCTGCGCTTCCGGGCACGGGCATGGCGACCATGACCATGTCGGCAAGCGGCGGGTCACCAGCGTGGTTGGGCGCGATCAACTGGTGCGGCACGGTAACGTTCGCGGCCGCGGCGGTGTTCTGGACCCACAAGCACATCGTCGAGCGGCTCCAGGGAATCGGCCGATCCAGGTCGCTGGGAAGTTTGGGTCAGGCGGCGATGGCCGCCGGCATGACAATCCTCTTTGTGGCGACGCTGTTTCGGATCTGAGCACATTGCTCACGCCCCGGACCCCGCACCGACACGTCCCGGTCCGGCAAGACCAGGGGCAAGGCAACGGCCGCACTTGACAGCCGTCAAATTTCGCGGCGGTACAGTCGGCGTATGCAAATTCGCGAACACCTCGGTGCCGGCAAACCCGCTGTTATCCTGCACCCTTCCGGCACCGTGATCACCTTCGACGAGCTCGAGGCCCGCGCCAACCGGTTGGCGCACCACTTCCGCGACGCAGGGTTACGCGAAGGCGACGCTGTCGCGATCCTCATGGAGAACAATCAGCATATTCACGCGGTCATGTGGGCAGCGCGGCGCAGTGGCTTGTACTACGTGCCGATCAACACCCACTTGACCGCGCCCGAAGCGGCCTACATCATCGACAACAGCAGCGCCAAGGCGATCATCGGTTCAGCGGGGCTGCGCAAGACCTGCGAAAACCTGGCCGAGCGTCTGCCCGGCGGGCTTCCGGGTCTGCTGATGATCGCCGACGATGAGCTTCCCGGCTGGCAGCGCTACCCGGAGTGCGTCGCACACCACCCCGACACCCCTATCGACGACGAACGCGAAGGCGATCTGCTGCAATACTCGTCGGGCACCACAGGCCGGCCCAAGGGGATCAAACGCGAACTGCCACATGTCTCGCCCGCCGCAGCGCCGGGAATGATGTCGGCACTGGTGGGAACGTGGATGGACACCGAGTCCGTTTATCTGAGCCCGGCGCCGATCTATCACACGGCACCGTCGGTGTGGTCGATGAGTGTCCAGGCGGCAGGTATAACGACGGTCGTTCTGGAGAAATTCGACCCCGTCGGTGCGCTGGAGGCTATTCAGCGTTACCGGGTCACACATGCCCAATTCGTGCCGGCGATGTTTGTGCGGATGCTGAAACTTCCTGACTCCGTGCGTGGCTCGTATGACGTGTCCAGCCTCAAGCGGGTGGTTCACGCGGCGGCGCCGTGCCCGGTGGAGATCAAAAAGAAAATGATCGACTGGTGGGGGCCAATCATCGACGAATATTACGCGTCGTCGGAGGCTACCGGGTCGACGTGGATCAGCGCGGAGGAATGGCTGGCTCATCCCGGTTCGGTCGGCAAGCCGATGCTGGGCAGCGTGCACATCCTGGACGAAGACGGCAACGAATTACCCCCCGGGCAGGCGGGTGAGATCTACTTCGAAGGCGGATATCCGTTCGAATACCTCAACGACCCGGCGAAAACCGCTGCGTCACGCGATAAACATGGCTGGGTGACGGTCGGCGACGTCGGCTATCTCGATGAGGACGGCTACCTCTACCTGACCGATCGGCGTCACCACATGATCATCTCCGGCGGGGTCAACATCTATCCGCAGGAGACCGAGAACATGCTGGTTACCCATCCTAAAGTGCTGGACGCGGCGGTGTTCGGCATCCCCGACGACGAAATGGGCCAACGCGTCAAGGCGGTGGTGCAGACCGTCGACCCCGCTGACGCCACCGAGCAGTTCGCCGACGAGCTGCTGGCGTGGCTGCGAGATCGCCTGGCGCACTACAAATGTCCCCGGTCGATCTCGTTCGAGGTTGAGTTGCCGCGCACCGACACCGGCAAGCTGTACAAGGGCGAGCTGATCAACAAGTATTCGGTGTGACATTACGCATCGTCGAGGTGTCGGAGCCTGAGCCCCAGACCCGTCCGGCGTGCCCGTCGGTTCCGGTCTGTGCCGTCGGGTCACTTGATGATGCGCGCGAATTTTGGTTGCAGTATGCGACTTTCACCCTCACCGAAGACGACGCTGACGACCGTCGTGTGGTCACCGTCGACTCGCTCAGCTCCGCGGTCGCTGAATTGCGGGCGCGGGTGCAGCGCTGGCCACTGGCCGCCTCGGTATGTGACGATGTGCTGCGGTCGGTGGATCCCACCGGTCCCACGCTGGCCGGTGTAATGACCGAGTCGCTGGCGTATTCCACTTTGCAAGGCGGGCCGGAGTTCGCCCGCTGGCTTGCCGAACGCGGGCCGGCGACGATGCCCCACATTCCTGATCCGGTGCTGGTCGAGCGCGACGGCAATACCCTGCGCCTGACCTTCGACCGCCCGCAACGCCACAACGCGTTCTCCACCGACGCGCGGGCGGCATTACTGGAAGGGTTGGCCGTCGCGCAGCTGGATCCCTCCATCGACGAGCTCGTGCTGGCCGGCAACGGTCCGTCATTCTGCAGCGGCGGTGACCTCGCCGAATTCGGGTCATTCGCCGACCCGGCCAGCGCTCATCTCGCTCGCACCCGGCATAGCCCGGCGCTGGTCTTAGACGAGCTGGCCATGCGCCTTGGCCCGCGGTGCCGCGCCGAAGTGCACGGTCAAGTGCTGGGCAGTGGACTGGAGATGGCGGCGTTCTGCGGGCGGGTCGTCTGCCGGCGCGACGCCGTGCTGGGGCTGCCCGAACTCAGCCTGGGGCTGATACCCGGTGCCGGGGGGACCGTCAGCGTGACACGGCGGATCGGTCGTTGGCGCACGGCCTATCTGGTGCTTTCGGGGCGGACCATCGATGCCGCGACCGCTCTGGCCTGGGGACTGGTGGACGAGATCTCCTGACTAAGACCCGGAGCGCAGCACTGCTTGCTCGCGCAAAAACCGCAGCACGGCGTCGAGCATCTCGGTGCCGTCGAGTAGTTGTGGGCTATTGTGGTCAGCACCCGCTACCATGACGAACCGCTTTGGTTCACAAGCTTTCTCGTAGAGTCGACGGCTGAGCTCGGCGGGCACCAGATTATCGCGCTCACCGGCGATCACCAACACAGGGGCAGCCACCCGCTGGATCCGGTCGATCGACGGATACCGGTCGGCCAGCAGCGCTGAGACCGGCAACCACGGGTAATGCAGCCGGCCGACGTCGGCCAGCGACGTGAACGGCGAGCGCAGCACCAGCGCCGCCGGCGGCGATTCGAGCGCCAACCGGACCGCGACGGCGGCGCCGAGTGACTCACCGAAGTAGACGATGCGGAGCGGGTCGACATGCGGGTGAGCGTCCAAGAATGCCCGCGCTGCCCGCGCGTCAGCGGCCAGCCCTTTCTCACAGGGACGGCCGGGGTTACCGGCGTAGCCGCGGTAGTCGAACAGCAGCACCGAAAGACCCGCGCGGGCCAGCGCAGCGGCCAGAGGGGCGCGCATCATGCGATCACCGGCATTGCCGTTGCAGACCAAGACCGCCGGCCCACAGTCTGCGGCAGGAATGAACCAGCCGCCCAGCCGCATCCCGTCCTCGGTATCCAATGTCACGTCCTCGCCGCGGCCCAGCACCGCGCCGACAGCGGGCACCGGACTACGCGACGGAAAGTAGATCAGCCGTCGTTGCACAGACCTCAGCACCGGGACGGCGTCGGCAACATGGCGCATTCGCACACTATGGCAGAGCCGCCGGTGCGCCCAATACGGCGCTGGCCTTCTCTGCTGTCACGATTTGCGCACCAGTGTGGACGCGAACAGCGCGGAAGGCCGGGCCCGACGGTGCGCGGCTCCGCGCCGAGCACCGGCATGCGGTAACCATCGACGCTTCCACGCCGCTGCCAGGTGGTGACGCCTCTTCCGGGGTGCGCCGGTGGCAACGGCAATCTTGCGCGCCTTGCCTGTGTTCACCGGGATACTCAGTCGCAGAACACCGTTGGTGTAGTCAGCGCTGATTTTGTCGGGGTCGGGCCGATCGGTGAGCCAAAGGTGCCGGGTGAACACCCCGTGCGGACGCTCAGCAACCAGCCAGCTGCGATCCTGGCTGGCGGGGTAAGCGCGCTCGGCCCGCACGGTTACCACGTCGCGTTCGACACTGACATCGAGCGAGTCGGGAGTGATGCCCGGGAGGTCGAACTCCGCAACGAATCTGTCCCCATCGCGCCAGGCATCCATCCGCATCAGCGCCGGCCGGGCTGCGGCGCCGGCGGTTGGGCTCAGTAGCTGTTGAGTGAGCTGGTTGACGTGACCGACTAACGGATCGGACAAGCCCACCATCTCGATCACCTCCTTTGGTGTGGGCACGTATCAGACCGGCGGGCAGACGAGTGACACAAGCCGGCGGGCCCGCGTCAGACAGACCGGAACCCGCCGTCAACCGATCGCCTCCCCAACCTCCCGAACGGACAACAGAAGCCGCCCGAGCGCAAACTCGTCGGAGACGGCTTCATCCACCACGCGGTCGATGGTGTGCCTGCCGTGGGCAGGCGCGTCGACTCAGGCGTTGATCGCTTTCTGCGCGCCGGTCGCAATGGCGATCTTGCGCGGCTTAGCCGCTTCGGCCACCGGAATGGTCAGCCGTAACACACCGTCGGTGTAGTCGGCGGTGATCTTGTCGGTGTCCAGGCCATTGCCGAGGAACACCTGTCGGCTGAACACGCCGTGCGGACGCTCGGCTACCAGCCAGTCGCGATCCTCTTTCGCGGCGGGGCGTTCGGCGCGCACGGTCAGCACATCGTTGTCCACGCTGACGTCCAGCGACTCGGCGTTGATACCAGGCAGGTCGAGTTCCACCACGTAGTTATCGCCGTCCCGCCAGGCGTCGACCGGCATCACCGCCGGACGGGTCAGGGTACCCAGCGTGGCACCGAACAACTGCTGAGTTAGTCGATCGAAATCACGGAAGAATGGATCAAACCCCAACATGGCTCTCACCTCCTTTCGCCACCTATTCTATGCTTTCTGCCACAGATAACCTATAGAGATTGGATGATATTCCCTGTAGTGCGAGGTACAGTGCCGACGAAGCAGTCGGCGTGGCGGGGATACCGTGCGCGGGTTAAATCCCGCCGCGACGCACCAGCTGCTCAGCGATGACGTTGCGCTGGATCTCGTTGGTGCCCTCGCCGACGATCATCAGCGGCGCGTCACGGAAGTAACGCTCGACGTCGTATTCGGTGGAGTAGCCGTACCCGCCGTGGATGCGCACGGCGTTCAGCGCGATCTCCATCGCCACCTCGGACGCGAACAGCTTGGCCATTCCGGCCTCCATGTCGCAGCGCTGGCCGCTGTCGTAGCGCTCGGCGGCATAACGGGTGAGCTCGCGGGCAGCGGTGAGCTTCGTCGCCATATCGGCCAGATAGTTGCCGACGGCCTGGTGCTTCCAGATCGGTTTGCCGAAGGTCTCCCGCTGCTGGGCATAGGCCAACGCGTCCTCCAAAGCTGCCGTCGCCACACCGAGGGCGCGCGCCGCCACTTGGATACGCCCGGTCTCAAGACCTTTCATCATCTGGGCGAAACCCCGGCCGGGCACCCCGCCCAGAATCGCCGCGGCGGGCACCCGGAAACCGTCGAACGACAGCTCGCAGCTCTCCACACCCTTGTAGCCCAGTTTGGGCAAATCCCGCGACACCGTCAGCCCGGGTCCGGGTTCGACCAAAACCACCGAAATCCCGCGGTGCCGGGGCGTGGCGTGCGGGTCGGTTTTGCACAACAGCGCGATCAGCCCGGAATGCCGGGCGTTGGAAATCCAGGTTTTAGATCCATTGATCACCAACTGATCTCCGTCGGGCAATGCGGTGGTCGACATGTTCTGCAGATCCGAGCCGCCGCCGGGCTCGGTCAGCGCCATGGTGGCCCGCAGCTCGCCGGTGGCCATCGGCGGCAGATATGCGCGTTTTTGCTCCTCGGTGCCGAACAGGGAAAGCAGCTTGGCGACGACGGTGTGCCCGCCCATCGCCCCGGCCAGGCTCATCCAGCCCCGCGCCAGCTCCTGGGTGACCAGCACATAGCACGGCATCGACACCGGTGAGCCGCCGTATTCCTCGGGCACGGCCAGCCCGAAGATCCCGATGCGTTTCATCTGCTCGATCCACTGCTCGGGATAACTGTTGGCGTGCTCGACCTCACGCACGGTCGGCTTCACGTCACGATCGATAAACGCCCGCACTGTCGCGACCAGCATGGCTTCGTCGTCACTTGATGTGCTGCTCACCTGCGCCACCTCATCCATGAGATCGTTGGACACCCACGGGGAAAGACTGCCAGCATGTGAGGCTGTGACGGTGTCCAGCCAGATCAGTGGCCGCGAAGGCGGCCCCTTTTTCGACGACCTGTCGGTGGGACAGGTGTTCGACACGGCGCCGACGGTGACGTTAACGGCCGGCATGGCCGCGGTGCATCAGTCCATCGTGGGAGATCGGCTGCGGCTCGCGCTGGACGCCGATCTGTGCGCCGCGGTGACCGGCGCACCCGCGCCGCTGGCGCATCCGGCGCTGGTCTGCGATGTGGCGATCGGCCAGAGCACACTGGCCACCCAGCGCGTCAAAGCCAACCTGTTCTACCGCGGGCTGGCGTTTCACCGGTTCCCGATCCTCGGCGACACCCTCTACACCCGCACCGAGGTCATCGGGTTGCGGGCGAACACGGTTAAGCCCGGCCGGGCGCCGACCGGGTTGGCGGCGCTGCGGATCACCACCATCGACCAGGCCGACCGGCTGGTGCTCGACTTCTACCGCTGCGCCATGCTGCCGGCCAGCCCGGGGTGGCGCCCGGATGAGGAGCCGGGCCGCGATGATGACCTGTCCGCCGTCGGCGCCGACGTGGTGCCGCCGGCGTCCGATCCGACCGCCAACTGGGACGGGCGGGCTTTCCGCACGCGCGTACCCGGACCCCACTTCGACGCCGGGCTGGCCGGCACAGTGCTGCACAGCACCGCCGACGTGGTCAGCAGCGCTCCCGAGCTGGCCCGTCTGACTTTGAATATCGCTGCGACACACCACGATTCACGGGTCAGCGGGCGCCGGTTGGTATACGGTGGGCATACCATCGGGCTGGCCCTGGCGCAGGCCACTCGGCTATTGCCCAATCTGGTGACGGTGTTGGGCTGGCACTCGTGTGATCACACCGGTCCGGTGCACGAGGGCGACACACTGTATAGCCAGTTACATGTCGAGTCGGCCGAGCCGATGGCGCAGGGCGGGGTGCTGGGGCTGCGATCGCTGGTCTATGCGGTCAGCGAGGCCGGCGCCGACCGCCCGGTGCTGGATTGGCGTTTCACCGCGCTGCAGTTCTAACGCGGCTCTCGTCGTGCGCGAGCGTACCGCTGCGAACACCAGTCGGGCGTGACAGCGCCGCAACGTGACAGCGGCGACCACCGCCCCGCGCGAGGACAATGAGCGGGTGGGTTCATTGGGCATACCAGGTGCCGTGCGGCGGCAGGCGGGGCGCGTCGCCGATGACATCGCCGCCGCGATCACGGCGCTGGGCGGGCGACCGGTGCGGGTGGATGCCGACGAGATCCTCACCGGGCGGGCCGCGTTACTGGGCCTGGCGCCCGCGGACGGTGTTTCAGCCGGTGGTGCGACCCGGCTCCTGGCCGCTGCCGACGGCTGGTGGGCGCTGACGCTTTCCCGCCCCGACGACATCGACGCGGTGCCGGCATTGCTGGAATCGGCCACGGTGGGTCGCGACCCGTGGGGGCCGATCAGCCGTGCCTCCTCGGCGCGGGCCGCGGCTGAGCTGGTGGACCGCGCCCGGCTGCTCGGCATGCCGGCCGCGCTGCTCGGCGAATCCGCACCCACCCCTCCGCAGGTCACGGTGCATACCGATACCGCCAACGTTCCTCTGACCGACCTGCTGGTGGCCGACCTGTCGTCGCTGTGGGCGGGCCCGCTCTGCGGGCGGTTACTGGCCGCCGCGGGAGCCACCGTCGTCAAGGTGGAAACCCCCCAACGTCCGGACGGCACCCGCGCCGGCCATCGCGGGTTCTTCGACTGGGTGAACAGCGAAAAGCTCTCGTATGCCGTGGATCTCAATTCAGCTGAGTTGTCGGAGTTGTTGACGGCCGCCGACGTGGTCATCGAGGGATCACGGCCGGGTGCACTGCTGCGCCGCGGGCTGGGGGCACATCAGCTGCCGGCGCGGCCGGGACGGGTGTGGTTGCGCATCACCGGGTACGGTCCCGCCCATCCCGAGCGGGTGGCCTTCGGCGATGACGCTGCGGTGTCCGGCGGGCTCGTCGCACCGGGGCCGCGGTTCTGCGGGGACGCCATCGCCGATCCGCTCACCGGCCTGGAGGCCACCCGTGCCGTCCTGGAATCCCTGGGCCGCGGCGGCGGTGAGATCATCGATATCTCCCTGGCCGGCGTCGCCGCCACCTATGCGTCCCTGCCTGCGGCCGGCCCGGAGCGCGATTGCCTTCGACCACCGACCCCGCCGCCGCGGAAAGCCAGTGAACTGGGCGCCGACACTGCGGCTGTTCGCCGGCTGGTCGCGGCGCGGCGCGTCCCATGTTGATCCGCCGCGGCACGCTGCTCGACGGGCGCATTGTCGATGTCCGGGTCAGCGATCGGGTCGTCGATGTCGCCGAGACGCTGGCTCGGCGGCACGGCGAAGACGTGCTGGACGCGGGTTCGGGGACGCTGCTGCCCGGGCTGCACGACCATCATCTGCATCTGCGGGCCGCGGCGGCCGCCCTGGACTCGCTGTCGGCAGGCCCGCCCACCGTCTACACCAAAGATCAATTGGCACAGGCATTGTCAGATGCTGTGCCGGGACCCGATGGGTGGATCCGCGCGGTCGGCTATCACGAGTCGGTCGCCGGCGAGCTGAATCGGGCGGCGCTCGACACGCTGGTGCCCGATATCCCGGTGCGCCTCCAGCATCGCAGCGGCGCACTGTGGGTGCTCAACTCGGCTGCCCTGGCCCGGATCGGTCTGGCCGACCACCCTGACGGGCGTCTGCGCAGCGCGGATCACAGCTGGTCGCACGCGTTGCCGCGCCGCGACGCCGACCTGGCCGAGCTCAGCCGCCGGCTGACCGCGTTGGGTGTCACCGGGGTCACCGACGCCACCCCCGACCTGTCCGCCGACGACATGGTGGCGCTGATGATGGCGCACCGGCATCGCGAATTCCGGCCGCGGCCGTGTTTTTTGGCTCCGGCCAAGATGATCCTGCACGACGACCGACTCGATCTGGACGCGCTGACGGGCTGGATCGCGCAGCATCACCGGGCGGGCCGGCCGGTGGCCGTACACTGCGTGACCGTGGCCCAGCTGGTGGTGACCATCGCGGCGCTGCGGGCGGCCGGGACCAATCCGCGCGACCGCGTCGAGCACGCCGCGGTAGTGCCCGACGACAATCTTGCCGACCTGAAAGAACTCGGCGTCACCGTCGTGACGCAGCCCAACTTTGTCGCCGAACGCGGGGCGCAGTACCTGCGCGAGGTGCCCGGTGACGAGCAGCCGCAACTGTGGCGGCTCAAGTCGCTCATCGCTGCCGGCGTGCCGGTGGCCGGCAGCACTGACGCCCCGTTCGGGGCGCTTGACCCGTGGGCTGCGATGCGCGCTGCGGTCAGCCGTGAAACCGCAACCGGAACAGTGCTCGGGCCCGACGAGCGTATCGCCCCCGATCAGGCACTGACCTTATTTCTCGGCCACCCCGAGCGGCCGGCGCAGCCGCGCCGCATCGAGGTTGGCCAACCCGGCGACGTGTGCGTGCTCGCCGTTCCACCCGCCCGGGCGCTGACCGAATTATCGGCCGACACGGTGGCCGCCACCGTCATCGGCGGTGAGCTCGTCTACCGGGCCGGGTGATCCTCGGGGCGGAGCGCTGCTCGCAAGCTGGCACACTGGCTGGCGAAGAATGCTTGCGACACCGGTTTTTTCGGAACCAGCAAGTCGAAGCCGTGAAACGCGCCCTGCACCACCTCGACCTGGCACGGCACGCCGGCCCGGGTGAGACGCTCGGCGTAGGCGACATCCTCGTCGTAGAACAGATCGTTGGTGCCCACCCCGATCCACGCCGGCGGCAGGCCGCTGAGGTCGTCGCGGCGCGCGGGAACCGCGATGTCGCGGTCGGCGCCGGCGAGATACGCCGTCCAGCCGAACTGGTTGCTTCGGGGCGTCCACAGCCGGTAGTTGGGGTTGTCGGGTGCGTCGGCGCTGCGGTCATCCAGCATCGGGTACGCCAGTAACTGCAGCGCCGGTTTGACCTCCCCACGATCGCGGGCCAGCAACGCCAGCGCAGCGGCCAGGCCGCCGCCCGCGCTGGCGCCGCCGATGGCCACCCGCGCCGGGTCCACGCCCGGCAGTCGGGTCAGCCAGGTCAACGCCGAGTAACAGTCCTCCAGTGCCGCCGGGTAGGGATGTTCAGGTGCCAGCCGGTAGTCCACCGAGGCGACCACAATGCCCAGGGTGCGGCTGAATCGGCGGCACAACCCGTCGTCTTGTTGGGCGGTTCCCAGCACGTACCCGCCGCCGTGCATCCACAACAGGGCGGGCGTGGGCCCGCCTACCCCGGACGGCCGGTGCAACCGGACTCCGGCGCCGGAGCTCAACGTGAGCACTTCCACATCAGCAGGGGTGCGGCCGGCCATCAGCGGGCTCAGCACCCGGATCACCCGCAGGGTGCGCGGACCCACCAGTGTTCGTGGGGCGATGCGGGCAACGCGGCGAAGGTCGGGGTGAAAATCGGTGCTCGGCATTGGCTCAGTATGGCCGCTGCACGCACGCCGGTGTCAGGCATATCGTGACACCGCTGTGCCGGCATGCCGCAGACGCGCGGCGGTGCTGCCCTGCCGGTCCCGTCGAGATCGCCGGTTTGCCCACATGCCCGGCGCCGCGACCCACACCTCCACCCGCCGATCCGCAACCCGCGCAAGCGGCGCGCGAACCGGTCGATACCATCGCCTGAACACCTGTCTTTGAGCGTGAATGGAGCGTCACAGCGTCGTGAGCGAAGGCGACACCGAACCTGTGGTCCTGACCGAACAGCGGGACCGGATTCTGATCATCACCATCAACCGCCCCGAGGCCAAGAACGCGGTCAACGCCGCAGTCAGCCGGGGTTTGGCCGACGCGATGGACCGGCTCGACGGCGATCCGGGCCTGTCGGTGGCAATAGTGACCGGTGCGGGCGGCTCATTCTGCGCCGGCATGGATCTCAAGGCATTCGCCCGCGGTGAGAACGTCGTCGTCGAAGGACGCGGCATGGGCTTCACCGAACGCCCTCCGGCCAAACCGGTGATCGCGGCCGTCGAGGGATATGCCCTGGCCGGCGGCACCGAGCTGGCGCTGGCTACCGACCTGATCGTGGCGGCCAGGGACTCGGCCTTCGGGATTCCCGAGGTCAAGCGCGGCTTGGTCGCCGGCGGCGGCGGCCTGCTGCGGCTGCCGCAACGCATCCCCTACGGGATCGCCATGGAGTTGGCGCTCACCGGGGACAACGTGCCCGCCGAACGGGCACACGCGCTGGGCCTGGTCAACGTGCTGGCCGAACCGGGTAAGGCGCTGGACGAGGCGATCAGGCTGGCCGAGAAGATCACCGCCAACGGCCCATTGGCGGTAGCGGCCACCAAGAGGATCATCGTCGAGTCCCGCGGGTGGAGCCCGGAGACCATGTTCGCCGAGCAGATGAAGATCTTGATGCCGGTGTTCGCCTCCAACGACGCCAGGGAAGGCGCGATCGCCTTCGCCGAGAAACGACCCCCGCGCTGGACGGGAACCTGAGACCACCGCGGTGATCGGGATCGCTCATCCGGCGCTGCCGGCGCGGCACCCTCTGCGGCTCAAGCCCGGTGCCGGGCCGCCGAGCAGCGCACCGGCAGATCGATTAGGTGATCTACACTACAGTCTAGAGTCCGCCTGGAAGCGGTCTCGGCTGGTGACGAAATGGGTTGAGGCCCAGAAGGATCGGGGATGAGCATTGCATTAATTCTGGAGATGGCTGTGTCGGCCAACCCCGATCGAACGGCCCTGGTGTCCGGTGACCTGCGGTTAACCACTCAGCAGCTCAGTGATCTCGCCGACGGCGGTGCGGGCGTGATCGCGGGATCGCAGGCAAAGCATGTGGCCTACGTCGGCACCGGCGGTGTGATGCTGCCGTTGCTGATCTTCGCCTCGGCGCGTGCCGGGCTGGCGTTCACATCCCTGAACTATCGGCTCTCCGCCGAAAGTATCCAGGCCCTGATCCGGCGGTTGTCTGAGCCGCTGGTGGTCGTGGACCGCCGCTACCGGCAGATGGTCGGCGATTGCGGCAAGCAGATCATGGTTTCTGACGATTTTGTGGAGGCTGCCCGCAGCAGCGACCCTGTCACGGAGATTGCCGACCCCGACTCGGTGGCGATCGTGCTGTTCACCTCCGGCACCACGTCAGAGCCCAAGGCCGTCGAACTTTCGCACAACAACCTGACCAGCTACATCACCGGCACGGTCGAATTCGACTCGGCCGCACCCGCCGACGCCGCGTTGATCTGCGTGCCGCCCTACCACATCGCCGGAGTGGGCGCGGCTCTGTCGAACCTCTACGCCGGCCGCACGATGGTGTATTTACCCGACTTTGACGCCGAGGAATGGGTGCGGTTGGTCAACCGGGAGCGCATCACCACCGCGACCGTGGTGCCGACCATGCTGGACCGGATCGTCTCGGTGCTGGAGAAAGGCCACCATGAACTGCCCTCGCTGCGCAACCTGGCCTATGGCGGCTCCAAAGTGGGTTTACCGCTGATCCGCAGGGCGCTCGAGTTGTTGCCGAACGTGGGTTTCGTCAACGCCTACGGGCTGACCGAGACCAGTTCGACGATCGCGGTACTCACCCCGGAAGATCACCGTCGCGCACACCGGGCGAGCGATCCCGCGATCGCCAAGCGGTTGGGATCGGTGGGCCAAGCGGTCCCGGGCATCGAGCTGCAGATCCGCGACGAGCGCGGCCGGGTGCTTCCGCCGGGTGAGCCGGGCGAATTGTTCGTCCGCGGCGCGCAGGTTTCGGGCCGCTATACCGGGATCGGCTCGGTGCTCGACGAGGACGGCTGGTTCCCGACGAAAGATATCGCCATCCTCGATGAGGACGGTTACCTCTACATCAGTGGGCGCAGCGATGACACCATCATCCGGGGTGGGGAGAACATCGCGCCCGCCGAGGTGGAAGACGTCCTGATCGAGCATCCCGATGTGCGCGATGTCGCCGTGGTCGGCGTCGACGACCCGCACTGGGGTCAGGCGATCGTTGCGGTGGTGGTGCCGGCGGACGGCGCCGATCCCGACCCTGAGGAGCTGCGCGCCCATGTACGTGAGAACTTGCGCGGATCGCGTACCCCCGACCGGGTAGTGTTTCGTGCTGAGCTGCCAACCAATGCGACCGGCAAGGTATTGCGCCGCGAACTCGCCCAAGCACTTCGCGCCACCCCGGCCGGACAGTAAGCAACCAAGGACGAAACCATGATCAAGAACGGAACCCGCCTAGCCAGCCAGGTGTGCGACACCCAGGTGATCGTCGTTCGAAGCGCCGAGAGTCTCGATGATTTGCGTTGCGGCGGCCGACCGATGGTGCCGATCGGCGCCGAGCGTTCGGGCGAACTGGACCCCGCTTTTGCCGACGGCAATCTGATGGGTAAGCGTTATGTGAACGACGACGGTGGCGAGGTACTGGTGACCAAGGCCGGCGCCGGTACCCTGACCGTCGGTGATATTCCGCTGCGGATCAAAGAAGCTAAGCCGCTGCCGGCCAGCGACTAGCCGCGCGGCTCATATGCGCCCGGCGCCGGCAGCGGCTTCCGGCGTTCCGGGTCACCGCCGCGCCGCCAGCGTGGCCAACCGATCCTCGTCGGCAGCCGTGGTGTCGGCAGCCTCCTCGACGATGACCGGGCCGGCTACCGCCGAGGCAGCCGCGGTGGTGGGCTCGGGCGCCAAACCCGGTTCCGGCGTGCGCAGCAGCCTTGCGCGCGCGTCCAGCACATGGCCGATGAAGAAGTCGTAGAGCAGGATGCCGACGACACCGCCGATCAATGGCCCGGCAATCGGAACCCACCAGTACTGGCTCGTCGGGCCGTAGTCACCGGAGAAGGCCAAACGTCCCCAGCCGAGCAGATAGGCGAAAAACCGGGGTCCGAGATCGCGGGCAGGGTTAAGCGCATAGCCGGCGTTCGTCCCGTAAGAGAACCCGATCACCGCGACGATGAAGCCGATCAGCATCGGCGCCATGTTGCCGGCGGGTGCTTGGTTACGGTGGTCGACCAGCGCCGCGATCAGCCCGACCAGGATCGCGGTGCCGACAATCTGATCGACGAATGGTCCGATGTAACTGCCGTGAAAGTAGGGTGCGGGGAAAGTGGCGAAGATCGAGTAGGTATCCAGCGAGTCTGGCCGGGCGAGCCGGTACATCGCGTTGAAGTTATCGATCGCGGAGTCGTAAACGGCGTAGACCACGGCCGCACCGCAAAACGCCCCGACGAGTTGAACCAGCCAGTAGGGAATGACGTTTTTCCAGTCGAAATCGCGGCGCACCGCGTAGGCAAGGGTGACCGCAGGATTCAGGTGGGCTCCACTGATCCCACCGGCCACGTAGGCGCCGAACATGACGGCAAAGCACCAGCCGAACACGATGATGAGCCAGTTGGCCGGACCGAATGGCATGAGGTTCAGGTTTTGCCGACCCGAACCGGGCAACCCGACGACTGCCACAGCGACGGTGCCGTCGCCAAGCAGGATCAACAGGAACGTGCCGAAGAACTCGGCCAGCATCGCACCGGGCAGTCCGGCCCGCAGCCTGGTAAGCGGCGTGGTTTTCGCCAGGTTTCGTTCCTTGACGGTCGCCAACGTGTCTCCCCCTCACTGATGTTGCTGTTTGGGCGGCTCAGAGAGCCACTTCGGTCCACAGCCTCGACACGGCCCATGACACGTGCGTGTGCCCCGCGGCCTTCACAGGGATAACCCGACCGATCAAGCGATAAACCCCGGCCTGCAATTGGTTGGCCGTTGGCTGGTCATAGCCAGCCGGGAATCGGTAGCGCCCCCGCGCACGTCATCGGCTTACCAGTGGCCAGGCACCGGTTGCGGGCCGGGCCGGGTCGGAGCACGCTGCCGGACACCCGAGCACCCGTCGGTGCGGAAGCAGCTCCCGGCGGGCGCACGCTGGATCAGCTGTCGATCGTGTACCCCATCGGCAACAGAACGCTCTTGAGCTGGCAGAAGTGCTCGACGCCCTCCGGTCCGTTCTCCCGGCCGATTCCGGAGTTCTTGTAGCCGCCGAAAGGAGAGCCGGGATCAAAAGCGTACCAGTTGATTCCGTATGTTCCCGTGCGAATCTTCTGCGAAATCTCAATACCGTGAGGAACATTGGTGGTCCACACGCTTCCCGCCAGGCCGTACACCGAATCGTTGGCGATCGCGATCGCGTCTTCCTCGGTGTCATAGGGGATGATGCACAGCACCGGACCGAAGATCTCCTCCTGCGCGATCGTCATCTTGTTGTCGACATCGGCGAACACCGTGGGCTGCACGAAATAACCGCTGTCCAGGCCTTCCGGGCGACCGCCGCCGCACACCAGCCGGGCCCCTTCCTCGATGCCCTTGGCGATGTAGCTTTCGACGCGGGCGCGCTGCTTCTCAGAGATAAGCGGGCCGATTTGCGCGGCTGGGTCCGACGGTAGCCCCACCGGCAGCGACTGAACGAAACCGGCGACCGCATCCACGATTTCGTCGTAACGCGAGCGCGGTGCCAAAATCCGGGTCTGGTTCACGCAGCCCTGCCCAGCGTTCATCACCCCGGAGAACACCAGCATCGGAAGCGCGGCGGGCAGGTCGACGTCCTCGAGGATGATGGCCGCCGACTTGCCGCCCAGTTCCAGCGTGCACGGCTTGAGCATGTCTGCGGCGCGTTTGCCGACTTCCCTGCCGACAGTGGAACTCCCGGTAAAGGTGAACATGTCGACGGCGGGATTGGCCGTCAGCGCCTGTCCGGTCTCCACACCGCCGGGCACCACCGACAGCACACCTTCGGGCAAGCCGGCTTCGGCGAAGACCTCCGCTAAGGCGTTGGCGGTCAGTGGCGTTTCGGCAGCGGGCTTGAGTACTACCGTGCAGCCCGCCAGCAGCGCAGGCCCCAACTTGTTGACCGCCAAGAACAGCGGGACATTCCACGCCACGATCGCGCCGACCACCCCGACCGGCTCGCGGCTCACGATGGTCTGCCCGTAGGAGCCGTTACGGGTCTCGGTCCATTTGACGGCGTCGGCGGCGCCGGCGAAATAGGTCAGCGAGCCCAGCGCGCCCATCCACTGCATGGTCTCGATGATGGTGGGTGGCTGGCCGGTTTCGCCGGCGAGCAGTGAAGTGAACAGCTCCTTGCGGTCTTCCATCAGTTTCACCGCCGCGGCAATGACGGCCGCGCGCTGCGACGGCGGGGTAGTGGGCCATGGTCCTGCGTCGAATGCCTTGCGAGCGGCGCCGACCGCGGCGTCGACGTCGGCCGCCGCGGCGAGCGGCACCCGGCCGACATACTCGCCGGTGGCCGGGCAGCGCACCTCAATCACCTCCGAGGTCGACGGTTGCCTCCAGGTGCCGCCGATGAACAGCTTGTCGTATTCGGTCTTGTGGCTGTCGGTCATGGCGCCAACCCTACCCAGCCCGGAGGGAAACGAGAACACGTTTCAGTTAAGTGGTGTCGGCGGGTGATCCAGGTTGCAGCACCAGCACCAAATTACTCACCAGAAACTCCCGCAGCAGCGGCACGGATGTCAGCCACCACGCCCATCGAGGGTGGTAGCGGGGAAATGCGGTCACCATGGCGCCGGTGCTGGCCGCCCAGTCCAGGCCCTCGGCCGCCGAGACCGCAAAGAGCGACGATCCGTAGTTGTTCTTCGCCGGGCGGCCGTGCCGGCGGGTATAGCGCGCCGCTGCGCGAGCTCCGCCGAGGTAGTGGCTCAGACCCATCTCATGGCCGCCGAACGGCCCCAGCCACACCGTGTAGGACAGCACCACCAGGCCGCCCGGCCTGGTCACCCGCAGCATTTCGGCCCCGAGTTGCCAGGGTCGCGGGACATGCTCGGCGACATTGGAGGACAAGCAGATATCCACGCTGTGGTCAGCGAAGGGCAATGCCATCCCCGATGCCCGCACGAAAGCACACGCTGCATCGGCGAAAGCCGTTGCAGCCCCATGTACCTCGCTAGGATCGGGTTCGACACCGATATATCGGAGCCCCGCATCGGTAAACGCTTTGGCGAAGTACCCGGGCCCGCCGCCGACATCGAGTAGCGTGCGGCCCGTCGCGGGTTCGCCGCGGATGGCCTGCCACAGGTCGCCGACCATCGCCACCGTGTCGGCAGCCAGCGCACCGTAGAAACGTGCCGGCTGCGACCGCTCATAGCGGAATTCGGTGAGCAGCCGCAGCGAGCGGGCCAGGGTCGCACGGCGGGCGAACAGGTCGGTGGCAGCCATCGGCCCCAGGTTAGGCTGTGAATCCATGTCTGCCGCGCACCGTGAGCCTGCGGGCCACCACCCCCGGGGCTCACCGGATGTGGGCGCGGTTTTGCTGTTGTGCTGGCGCGACACCGGCCACCCGCAGGGTGGCGGCAGCGAGGCCTATGTGCAGCGGATTGGCGCCCACCTGGTTGCATCCGGTGTTGCGGTGACGCTGCGCACCGCGCGTTACCCCGGGGCGCCCCGGCGTGAGCTGGTCGACGGCGTGCGGATCAGCCGGGCTGGGGGGCGCTATTCGGTGTACATCTGGGCGCTGTTGGCGATGGCAGCGGCCCGCCTGAGGCTGGGACCACTGCGCGATGTGCGGCCCGACGTGGTCATCGATACGCAGAACGGGTGGCCTTTTTTGGCCAGGCTGCTGTACGGCCGGCGGGTGGCGGTGCTCGTGCACCATTGCCACCGCGAGCAGTGGCCGGTGGCCGGGCGGCTGCTGGGTCGGCTCGGCTGGTTTGTGGAGTCGCGGTTGTCGCCGCGCCTGCACCGCCGCAACCAGTACGTGACGGTGTCGCTGCCGTCGGCTCGGGACCTGGTCGACCTGGGTGTGGATATTCAGCGAATCGCGGTGGTACGCAACGGTCTTGACGAGGCTCCTGCGCAGTCTTTGAACGGGCCACGCGCGGCTATGCCGCGCGTGGTGGTGCTGTCGCGGCTGGTGCCGCACAAACAGATCGAGCATGCTCTGGAAGCGGTGGCGCTGCTACGCTCCCGGATACCGTTTTTACATCTCGACATTGTCGGCGGCGGTTGGTGGCAGCAGCGGCTGGTGGACCACGCGGCGCAGCTTGGCATCACCGACGCGGTGACCTTTCACGGCCACATCGACGATGTCACCAAACACCATGTGGTGCAGCAGTCGTGGGTGCATCTGTTGCCGTCCCGCAAGGAGGGCTGGGGTTTGGCGGTGGTCGAAGCGGCCCAGCATGGGGTGCCCACGATCGGTTACCGATCATCAGGTGGGCTGTGTGACTCCATCGTGGACGGTGTCACGGGGATCTTGGTCGACAACCACGATGAGCTGGTGAGCCGGCTTGAGCAGTTGCTGTCGGATCCGGTGTTGCGCGATGAATTGGGCCGCAAGGCGCAAGCGCGCAGCGCCGAATTCTCGTGGCGGCAAAGTGCCGAGGCGATGCGCAGTGTGCTCGAGGCGGTGCATGCCGGCACGTGGGTCAGCGGAGTGATGTGAGCACCTGCTGCGGATGAGGTGCGCGCCGTGCACGCATCCGCCACGTCGACACTGCCAGCCCGGCCGCGCCGCCGGCGAGCAGCGCCAGCCAGGCCAGGTGCGCGGTCACCGTCGCTCGGCGCCGGCCGGCGGATATCCCGGCGGTCTCGCCTCCCACCCGGAGGAGAGCCAGGTCGGCGTCCCGGTAAACCACCGGCAGCGCGTCGAGGGTGCGCGGGGCCCTACCCATATCGCCGGGGGTGCCCGATTCGACCACCAGCCACGCCACACCGGCGCGGGCCACCGCGGCCGGACTGCTGCCGGCCAGTAGCAGCGTCTGCACCGCCCGGGCCCGGCCGCCCTCGCCGCGAATTGTCAGTCCCGAGATCGTCAGGTCACCGGTGCTCAGTACGTCGGCGTGCACCCAGCGGGGCAGCGGATCGAGCACCGGCGCCGGACCGGACCAGGAGAAACGCCGCATGGTGCCGGCGGGCAATACGGCCACCAGCCCGGGCTGACGGTCGATTGCCGCGGCCACCGCGGCCCATCCCGGTGGGTAGCGCACCGGCTTAACCTGCCCCCACACGCCGTAGGCCAGGTCCGGCAGAGTGAGGATGAGCGCAGCCGAGAGCGCTGCAGCGCTGACCGCCGGCCTCAACCCGCGCCGCAGTGTGACCACGGCGCCCGCCCCGGCCAGCGCGTAGCCGGGCATTGCCAGCGCCACCCATTTCTGGCCGTCGCGGAGCACGCCCAGTCCGGGCGCGGCCTGCACCACCGCGCTCAGCACGTCCATGCCGGGCCGGGTGGCCAGCGCCGCGGGTACCAACAGCGACACGGCCGCCAGCACCAACAGCCGCAGCGCTGCCGGGCGGCGCAGCACAGCCGGCAGGCCGATCCCGACCACGCCCACTAACGCCACCGCCCCGCCCACCGCGAAAAATGTTGTCCGCGAGGTCGGTACGGCCTCGGCGTTCCAGATCCCACCCAGGTTGGCCAGGCTGCCCAGCGTGCCCAAGCCCGGCTCGGCGCGAGCGGCGAAAGCGGCAACCGCGGCTGCAGCCGACCAGTCTTGTGCGGGAGCCGACGGTCCCAGCGCCGACGCGGTCAACCACGGCAGCGCCGCCACTACCGCGACAGCCAGCGCCGCGGCGGCGCACAACCAGCGCGGCTGACCACCGCCGGGGACCGTCGCGCACAACAACGCCACGGCGGCAGCCAACATCAGCCCGGTCGGTGTCAACCCGGCCAAACCGATCCACAACGCCAGGCCGAAGAAAGGAGCCCGGCCGGATCCGTCGGCTGACCGCAGTGCCAGCATTGTCGCCGCCGTCCAGGGCAGGCAGCCGTAGCCCAGCAGCAGGCTCCAATGTCCCTGCAGCAGCCGTTCTGCAACATAGGGATTCCAGATCGCAAGCGTGGCTGCGACGAACTGGCCGCCCATCCCAGCGTCAGGCACGACCCCGGCGGCCAGCCGCGTCGCGCCCCAGCCGGCCAGCCACAGCCCCAGCACGAGAAGTGCCTTGACCACGACACCGCCGTCGATCAGATGCGATGTCAGCGCCACCGCGAAGTCCTGAGGCGTCGCCCGCGGCGGCGCCATCAGCCCGAGGGCGCTATCGGAGAGATAGGAACGCGGCGTGGACACCGCATCACGCAACAGGAGATAACCTGGCCCGAGCGCAGGCGCCAGAACCAGCAGCGCAAGGCCCAGTGCGTATCCGGGCAACGCCGTGGCATGTGCCCATCGAGAGCAGAGCAGGCGCATGACGCCGGCTATGACGGAGTGGGCGGACCAGGCTGAGGCGGGCCCGAACTGGGTGCACCCGGATGGGGCCGACTGGGACTTGGCGGACTGCGTTTGCGCGGGCCCTGATCCGGCGGCACGTCATGATGCAGTTCGGGCAGCTTCTCGGTCTGGGCCTCCGCGCCGGGGACGGGTTCCTCGGACGGCCCCCGGTACAAGCCGTAGTCGGTGCCATCCAGACCGGGGCTGAGCAGCGCGGCTTCGGTGCGCAGGCTAAACGATCCGAGCAGCACACCGCCGATCAGCGCGACCAGTCCGGCCGCGGTGAAGGTGATCGGCAAAACCCGCGACCACAGGGCCAACCGGTCACGCTCGTCGCGTGCGGCATTGACCTGGGATTCGACAGTGTCTTCGTTGGTGGTGACCTTGTAGTCGGCCACCGCCACCTCCGGCTTCAGCGGATCGCGGGCGAAGTAGTGGTTGGCGTGCACCTCTTCTTTGACGATGGTGCCGGACACCGGGTCTACCCAGAAGGTCCGCTGCGCGGCGTAGTAGCGGGTCATGGTGATCTTCTCGTCCGGGTCGTCGCCGCCGATCCCCCACATCGCTGCGGATGCGGTGACTTTGCCGTCCTCGTCGTGGGCGTACAGCGACGGATATTTGACCGGGTCGACCAGTTTGCCGTCGGCGTCGTAGCCGACGTTTTGACTGAAGCGGTAGGTGGTCAAGCCGTTGACGTCGTCTTCGCCCTCGTAGTTGGCGTCGAAAGCCTTCTGCGCGATGGGATCGAAGTACGGGTAAGTCTTTTTCTGGGTGTGGAAGGGGAACCGATAGTCCAGCCCTTCGTGCGGCAGCGCGATGTTGGTGGGCGGATTCTCGTCGCCGACGGTGCGTGGCTTCTGCACGGCCCCGCCGGGGTGGGTTTCGTCGGACACCGCCATCGCCGTTTTACGGTTGAGCGTGACCGTGTCGACCATGGCCAGCAGCAGACCGGTGTCCTTCTGCTTATCGGTGCGCCGGACCGACGTTCCGACCTGCAGGGTGACGACATCGGCGTTGGCCGGGGATTCGACGGTGATCTGCTGTTGCGATACCAACGGCACATTTTTGTCGACGACGAAATGGTCGCTGGATAACGAGGCGGGGTCGAGAGCGGTTCCGCTGCCGTCGCTGATCAGTGTGGTGTCGATGTCGAGCGGGATCTTGGTGATTTTGCTGGTGGTATAGGTCCACAGCAAGACTGCGGCGATGAGCAGGGCGGCCCCGAGTCCCATAATTCCGCACGCGGCGATCCGCAACATGACTGCTCGGTTCACGTTGCCGTGACCTCCTTCTGGTCGGTGACCGCCCAGCTTCTCGTCGCGACCATGCGAGGTGGCAGCGAGGCGAAACCCGTTTGACCCTAACAAGCGAATTTAAGGCGACCGTTTACTGGATCGAGTGCCGGTTTGGCAGCCAACCGCCGGACCCGTCACCATGCCTGCGGTGAGCTCTGTGGAGGTACCGGTTTGTCCGCTCGTAGCGCACGGCAGACTGTGGTCGTGACCGATGGCCCGCCGGTCGGGGGCGCCCGCGGCTTCCTGCCCGCAGTCGAAGGGATGCGCGCCTGCGCGGCCATCGGGGTGGTCGTTACCCACGTCGCGTTTCAGACCGGCCATTCCACCGGTGTCACCGGCCGGCTGTTCGGGCGTTTCGACCTTGCTGTGGCGGTTTTCTTCACGTTGTCGGGATTTTTGTTATGGCGCGGGCACGCCGCGGCCGTCCGAGGCTTTGGTTCACGGCCGGCCACCGGCCGCTATGTGCGCTCGCGGGCGGTGCGCATCCTGCCGGCCTACGTGGTGGCCGTCATCGTGATCCTCAGCCTGCTGCCTGATGCTGACCACGCCAGCCTGACGGTGTGGCTGGCGAACCTGTCGCTCACCCAGATCTATGTCCCGCTCACCCTGACCGCCGGTCTGACGCAGATGTGGAGTCTGTGCGTCGAAGTCAGCTTCTATCTGGCATTACCTGTTCTTGCTTTGGCCGCGCGCCAGATTCCGGTGCATGCCCGGGTACCGGCGATCACCGCTGTCGCGGTCGCGAGCTGGGCCTGGGGCTGGGTCCCGTTCGGGTCGCCGTCCGGGCAGAACCCGCTGACCTGGCCACCGGCGTTTTTCTCCTGGTTCGCCGCGGGGATGCTGCTGGCGGAGTGGACCTACAGCCCTGTCGGGTTCCCGCATCGCTTGGCGCGGCGGCGCGTGGTGATGGGTGGGGCCGCGGTGATCGCTTATCTGGTGGCGGCCTCCCCACTGGCGGGTCCTGCGGGTCTGGTGCCCAGCACCGCGACCCAGTTCGCGGTGAAAACGGCGATGGGCGCCGTGGTGGCGTTCGCCCTGGTCGCACCGTTGGTGCTGGAGCGGCCCGGGACCGGCCATCGGCTGCTGGCGTCGCCCGGCATGGTGACGCTGGGGCGGTGGTCCTACGGTGTGTTCATCTGGCATTTGGCGGCACTGACGATGGTGTTCCCGGTGATCGGGCGATTCGCGTTCAGTGGTGGCATGCCTATCGTTTTCGCGTTGACGCTGGTCTTCAGTATCGCAATCGCTGCGGTCAGCTATGCCCTTGTCGAGTCGCCATGCCGGGAAGCGTTGCGCCGCTGGGAGTTCCGCAGACACCAGTCAATGTCTGCACCAGAGGCGGACGCCAGAGAGGCGCAAGAGAACGCCATTGCGCCGTGAGGGCGCTGACTTTGGCCGCTCACGTGTAGGCGCCCTGGCGTTCGAAAATGCGCCGCGGGTTGTCGACGAGCATGGTGTGGAGCTGATCGTCGGTGACCCCGCGCTCTTTGAGTGCGGGGATGACGTCATTGTGGATGTGCAGGTAATGCCAATTGGGCGCCGCCACCGGCAGCAGTTCCTCGGGCAGCGCGTCGAAATAGCAGTTCGCATCGTGGGAAAGCACCATCTTGTCGGCATGCCCCCGCTCGCACATCCGGGCCACCGTGTTGACCCGGTCCTCGAACGGAAGGATCACGTCAATACCGAACCGGTCCATGCCGATGTAGGAGCCGTTGGCGATGAGTTCTTCGAGGTAGTCGAGATCGGTGGTGTCGCCGGAATGCCCGATGATCACTCGGGACAGGTCAACACCCTCCTCGGCGAAAATCCGTTGTTGGTCCAGGCCGCGCCGCAGACCGGCGTGAGTGTGCGTGGAGATGGGCACGCCGGTGCGCTTGTGGGCTTGCGCGACCGCGCGCAGCACCCGCTCCACACCGGCGGTGACACCGGGTTCGTCGGTGGCGCACTTGAGGATCGCTGCCCTGATGCCGGTGTCGGCGATGCCTTGCTCGATATCGCGCACGAACATGTCGGTCATGATCTCCGGGCCATCGAGCTGGGTTCCCGGTCCGGTGTAGTGGAAGCGAAACGGCACGTCGTTGTAGGTGTACAACCCGGTGGCGACGATGATGTTCAACTCCGTGGCCTGTGCGATCCGGGCGATGCGCGGAATATAGCGGCCCAGTCCGATCACGGTCAGGTCGACGATGGTGTCCACTCCGCGGGCCTTGAGCTCGTTGAGCCGTTTGATGGCGTCGGCTTCGCGCTTGGCCTCATCACCCCACTCTTCTGGATAGTTCTGCATGATCTCGGTGGTCATGATGAACACGTGCTCATGCATGAGAGTGACACCGAGGTCGGCGGTATCGATCGGTCCCCGTGCGGTATTTACCTGTGACACGCAGCCGATGCTAGGACGCTCGCGGGTCCGCGTCGGCGGAATGCCGAAGCCGGCTGAATTGGTTAGCGTGGCGCGCCCGGTGCCGGGGACCCGCATGCCCAGCCGTTTCGGCGGCGTATCGCCGGCCCGGCAAAACCTTGAAGAGTGAATTGACTCACACTAGGATGACCAGTGGTCATCGACGAGGAGGTCGTGGATGCCGACGGTGACGTGGGCCCGGATCAACCCGGCCCGTCGGGCAGCGGTGGTGGAAGCCGCGGAGGCCGAATTCGCGGCGCACGGGTTCTCCCGCGGCAGCCTGAACGTGATCGCCCGGCGCGCCGGCGTGGCCAAAGGCAGCCTGTTTCAGTACTTCGCGGACAAGCGTGACCTCTACGCGTTCATTGCTGATATCGCCAGCCAGCGGGTGCGCGGTCACATGGAGGCGCGCATCCGTGAACTCGACCCGAGCAGGCCGTTCTTCGAATTTCTCACCGACCTGCTCGACGCCTGGGTCGCCTATTTCGCCGACCATCCACGGGAACGCTCACTTCATGCCGCAGCGAGTTTGGAGGTCGACACCGAGGCCCGCATCAGTGTGCGAACTGTGATCCACCGTCATTACCTGGAGGTGTTGCGGCCGCTGGTGCGCGATGCGCACGTACGGGGCGACCTGCGGCAGGATTGCGACACCGACGCCTTGCTGTCGTTGCTGCTGTTGATCTTTCCGCATTTAGCGCTGGCTCCCTATGTGCGCGGTATGGACCCGATCCTCGGGCTCGATGAACCCACACCCGAGCAACCGGCGCTGGCCGTGCGCAGGCTTGTCGCCGTGCTGGCGGCCGCTTTTGCCGCGGTGCCGAGCACGAGCGGTCCCCCCGCCCACCGGTACGACCTGAAGGAGGTCACATGACACGGACACGTTACGGCTCGCTCGGCGCGGATGGGCTTAACTGGGACAGCTTGCCGCTGAAGCTGTTCGCGGGTGGTAACGCGAAATTCTGGAATCCGGCCGATATCGATTTTTCCCGGGACGGCGAGGACTGGCAGATGCTCTCCGACCGGGAACGCGATTACGCCACCCGGCTGTGCGCGGAGTTCATCGCCGGCGAAGAAGCGGTCACCCAGGACATCCAGCCGTTCATGGCTGCTATGCGCGCGGAAGGCCGGCTGGGTGACGAGATGTACTTGACCCAGTTCGCTTTTGAGGAGGCCAAACACGTGCAGGTGTTCCGCTTGTGGCTGGACGCGGTCGGGGCCGATGACGACTTGCACAGCTATCTCGAGGAACTTCCGGCATACCGGCGAATGTTCAACGACGAATTACCCGAGTCGCTCGAGGCGCTGTTGACCGATCCGTCGCCCGTTGCCCAGGTTCGCGCGTCGGTGACCTACAACCACGTCGTCGAAGGAATGTTGGCGTTGACGGGATACTATGCCTGGCACAAAATCTGTGTGGAGCGCGGTATCCTGCCCGGGATGCAGGAGCTGGTCCGGCGCATCGGTGATGATGAGCGGCGACACATGGCGTGGGGCACCTTCACGTGCCGTCGCCACGTCGCCGCCGACGATGCCAACTGGACGGTGTTCGAAATGCGGATGAACGAGCTGATCCCGCTGGCACAGCGCCTCATTGAAGAGGGGTTTGCGCTCTACGGCGATGACATGCCGTTCGGTTTGTCGGTTGACGAGTTCACGGCCTACGCCACCGACAAGGGGATGCGACGCTTCGGGACGATCAGCAGCGCCCGCGGGCGCCCGGTCGGTGAGATCGACCTCGACTACTCACCGTTGCAGCTGGAGGACACCTTCGCCGTCGAGGACCAACGGACGTTGGCCGCCTCGGCGTAGTGCCGACCTATAGCCGCACCGGCTCTGGGCCTCGGTCAAAGGATCCGAGAAAAAAAAGGGAGCGTTTCTCGGCGGGTCAGTCCCGGCCCATCCATACCGTCTTGACGTTGCAGAACGCGCGGATCCCGTGCGCCGAGAGCTCGCGGCCGTAGCCGGAACGTTTGACACCGCCGAACGGCAGTTCGGGGTAGGACACCGTCATTCCGTTGATGAAGACCTGACCCGCCTCGATCTCATCGATGAAACGCTGTTGTTCGGCCGTGTCGGTAGTCCAGGCGTTGGAACCCAGCCCGAAAGAGGTGGCGTTGGCGATCTCGATTGCTTCGTCGATGTCGCTGGCCCGGTACACCGCCGCCACCGGACCGAACACCTCTTCGCAAAATATCGGCATATCGGGGCTGATATCGGTGATCACCGTTGGCGGGTAGAACCATCCGGGACGGTCCAGGCGTTTACCGCCGCAGCGGATCACCGCACCGGCCGCGGCCGCTTGGTCGACCAAGTGCTCGACCTCAGCTCGGCCCTGTTCGGTGGCCAGCGGGCCCACATCGGTATCGGGGTCAGTCGGGTCGCCGACGCGCAGTGCGGCCATCTTTTCGACGAACTTGTCCACGAACTCGTCGTAGATGTCGCGGTGTGCGATGAATCGCTTTGCTGCGATGCAGGATTGGCCGTTGTTTTGCACCCGGGCGGTGACCGCCGTATTCACCGCGGCTTCCAGGTCCGCCGACGGCATCACGATGAACGGGTCGCTGCCGCCGAGCTCGAGCACGGTCGGCTTGACTTCGTCGCCAGCGATGGCGGCGACTGACCGGCCGGCCGGTTCGCTGCCCGTCAGCGTGGCGGCGGCCACGCGGCGGTCGCGCAGGATGTCTTCCACCGCCGTCGATGGCACCAGCAAAGCGGTAAAACAGTCTGGCGGGAAACCGCCCCGGGTGATCACGTCAGCGAGGTACAGCGCGCACTGCGGCACGTTGGAGGCGTGTTTGAGCAGGCCGACGTTACCGGCCATCAGCGCCGGAGCAGCAAACCGGACCGCCTGCCAAAGCGGGAAGTTCCACGGCATGACGGCGAGCACGACCCCGAGTGGCTGGTAGCGGGCGTACGCTTTGGCCGCACCCACCGCGGCGGCGTCCGCGGGTTCGTCGGCCAACAGCGCTTCAGCGTGATCGGCATAATATCGAAAACCCTTGGCGCACTTAAGAACCTCAGCCTTTGCTGATGTCAGCGTCTTACCCATCTCCAGGGTTATCATCGCCGCGGTCTGCTCCGCTTCGGCCTCCAGCAGCGCTGCGGTGGCATGCGCCCACTGCGCGCGCTGCGCGAAGCTGGTGCGCCGGTAGTCGGCGAAGCGCTGATAGGCATGGGCTATCGCGGAATCAATTTCCCCGGAAGTTGCCGGTGCGAAGGTCTTGACCGTTTCCCCGGTGGCCGGGTTGATCGTGGCGATCGGCATGCTGACATCCTTCGGTGAGTGGTTTAAGAATCACGATCGCTAACCAGCGTGCCACTATCGTGGCCTGAGTAAACAGATCTGGGCACAATTTGAGACGGAGGTGCTGATGAGTACGCCCGCCCAGCTAATGGTGAGGTGCCTCGAATCCGAAGGCGTTACCGTCGTGTTCGGGCTGCCCGGCGAGGAGAACATCCGCTTCCTGCAGGCGCTGGCCGCATCGAATATCCGCTATGTCTTGACCCGCCACGAGCAGGCGGCGGCGTTCATGGCCGAGATGTACGGGCGCGTCACCGGCCGCGCGGCAGTGGTCTCGGCCACACTGGGCCCAGGTGCTATCAATATGCAATTGGGGGTGGCCGACGCCAGCACCAACAGCACCCCAATGGTCGCGATCTCCGCCCAGGTCGGCCACGATCGCCAGTACAAAGAGTCGCATCAATACGTCGACTTGGTATCGATGTTTGCCCCGATCACCCGCTGGTCTGCTGGCGTGCCCACCGCGCAAGCGATACCGGAGATGGTCCGCAAGGCCTTCAAGCTCGCCGAGACCGAGCGCCCGGCCGCCGTTTACCTGGCGGTGCCTGAGCATATCGATACCGACACCGCCGACTATAACCTCACGCCATTACCGCGCAACGTTGTGCGCCCAGAGGCGCCGTCCGCGGGGCAAATCGCGAGGGCGGTCGATGTCTTGCGCACCGCCCGGCGTCCGGTTGTGCTGGCCGGACATGGCGCCGCGCGGGGTAACGCGACCGCGGCCTTGATCCGATTCTCCGAGCAACTCCGGATACCGGTCGCCAACACTTTTCATGGCAAAGGGGTGATACCCGACGACCATCCCAACAGCATCGGGACCATCGGATTCATGCGGCGCGATTACGTCAACTTCGGATTCGACAACGCCGACGCCATCATCGCGGTCGGCTACGAGCTACAAGAGTTCGACCCGATCCAGATCAATCCCCACGCCGACAAAAAGATCATCCATGTGCATCGCTTCCCGGCTGAAGTGGATATGCACTATCCGGTCGCGGTGGGCATCATCGGTGATATCAGTGCCTCGCTGAATGCACTCACCGATGCGCTGACGGGCCACCGCTTCAGCCTCGACGTGATCACGCCTGGCCGCGACTCACTCGCCGAAGAATTGACTCGCGGACAACAAGATGCACGGTTTCCGCTGGCACCGCAGCGGGTGGTCGCTGATACGCGTGCTGCGCTGGGGCGCAGCGACATCGTGCTCGTGGACACCGGCGCTACCAAAATGTGGATGGCGCGGTTATACCCAACCTACGAACGCAACACCTGCCTGGTATCGAATGGATTGTCCGCCATGGGTTTTGCCTTACCAGGAGCACTCGGCGTAAAGCTGGCGCGTCCCGAGGCCAAGGTGCTCGCGGTGGTGGGTGATGGGGCGTTTCTGATGAACTCGCAGGAGATCGAGACCGCCGTCCGGGAGCAGATACCGCTGGTGGTGTTGATCTGGGAAGACGGCGGTTACGGCCTCATCGAATGGAAGATGGATCTCGAACTCGGTGAACACCACTATGTTCGCTTCGGCAACCCCAACATGATAAGTTACGCAGAAAGCTTCGGCGCCAAGGGATATCGGATTACCAGTGCCGACGAGTTGTTGCCGACGCTGAAAGCAGCCCTCAGTGACGACGGGGTGTCGATAATCTCCTGTCCGGTCGACTACTCGGAAAACCTTCGCCTTACTGAAAGGCTCGGTCAACTGCAGGAGGCCCTGTAGGAGGGCTCAGTGGGCCTGCCCGCCCACAGATATTTGGGTCGAATCGCGCCTAGTCGCCTGAGGCGGGCTGCGACGGCTCTTTTTCGAGCGTAATAGGTGGGGCATACTGACCGATCAGCGTGCGATGCCACCACGCGTGCTCTCGCCACAGTTCCCGCCACGTAGTGAACCGATAGTGGTAGAGCTGTGCACGCACAAACCGCGGCGGGGATTCGGGGAATGGATTGTGCCGCAACAGCCGCAGTGTGTCCCGGTCATTTCGCAGCAGCCGCAACAAAAACGGGGTCATCCACTGGTACGCGTAGAGCGGTGAGATCGCGGCAAACCACATCAGCCAGTCCAGACGCAGATGATAGGGCGCCCATTGCCGTGGCAGTCGGCGTACCGCGCCGGGTTTGCCTTTGAACTCGTATTCTTTCCACACCGTCTGGTCGGTGATCTCGTCGTCGTCGGTGCCTTCGATCACCACCTCGCGGCGGATGCGGCCCACACTGCCGAATGCTCCATAGGTGTTGACCAGGTGAAACGGGTTGAACGACATGTTCATCCGCTGATTGCGGGAGATCAGGTTCCGCACGGGCCAGTAGCTCAGGAATGCCACCAGCACCGTGAAGCCAATCACCAGGGCGGCAAACCAGGAGGGTGGCCCGGCCAGTGCGGGTGGGTTGGGCACGGGCAGAACTGCCGCGAGCGATGAGCGGTCGAATACGCTGCAGGCGAGGATGATCGTCAGCCAATTCAGCCAGGCGAAGTTGCCGGAGATCACCAGCCAGAACTGGGTAATGACAACAATTGCCGCTGCCAGGCTGGCGATCGGCTGCGGTGCGAACAATCCGAAAGGCACGATGAGTTGGGCGAAGTGGTTGACCGCTGCCTCGACACGGTGGAGGGGTTTGGGCAGGTGGTGGAAGAACCAGCTCAGCGGACCCGGCATCGGCTGAGTCTCGTGGTGGTAGTACAAACAGGTGAGGTTACGCCAGCACGAGTCACCGCGCAGTTTGATCAGCCCTGCCCCGAACTCGAGCCGGAACAGCAGAAACCGCGCCAGCCACATCGTCAGCACCGGTGGGGCTGTGCGCTCGTTGCCGAGAAATATCGCCAGGAAGCCCGTCTCGAGCAGTAAGGACTCCCAGCCGAACGAATACCACGTCTGCCCGACGGCGACAATCGACAAGTAGAGCACCCAGAGCAGCAGCCACATCAGCATGGCGGCCCATAGCGGCACCAGGTCGGCCAGCCCGGCGACGATCGCGCCGCTTGTCACCGCCCCCACCCAGCAAACCGTCGCGAACAGCCGATCCGAATAGTGGAAATGAAAAAGGCTCGGCGCCTCCCAGAAGGATTCCCGGGCTAAAAACCGCGGCACCGGCAGCATGCCGTGTTCGCCGATGAGTGGCCGAAATTGTCTCGCGGCGGCGACGAATGCGATCAAATAAATCGCCGCGACGCCCCGTTCCAGGGCCAGTCTTCCCAACCAGTATTCGGGTGCGCTGAACCATTCCATGGCGCAACTCCTCGGGCAGCGGCCTTGATACCACCTCCTCCTATCCAGTCAACCAGCTTCAAACGCGCAGGCCAACCGGCTGAACCCGGTGCGGCCGATGCGCCCGCTGGTTCAGCCGCGCTGTTGCGCCAAACAACCGTCGCGGCGGGCCTCACGCCGCAGGCCACATCCCGTACGGCTGGGTTCATCGAGCCGCCGCTACTGGCGTTATTTCTGGTCGCGGGGTAGCCGGCAGCCGGTGGAACCGGAGACCACCAGGTTGCCCCGGTAGCCGACCTTGATGAACAGCCCGGCCGGACCGTAAAAACCCACATCATGGTTTGCCGGCCCGTTTTGCATGACCTGAACCTCGGTGGCCTCCAGTTTGGCGGCCGCCTGTTTGGCGGCCTCCTGAATTTTGGCCCAGTCCTGCTCAGACACTACGACATTCTCCGCGACCGCGCGGGGGAAAAAGTATTCCCGCCCGTCGCTTTGTTCGTAGGGCCGCGCGCAGGTACTGCTGCCCGAGCCTTCGTTGAGGGTTTCCCAGCTGATGGCGGGGATGAGTGTGCTGGCGGCCGTTTTGATCTCATCGATGGCGGCTTGCACCTGGGCTTGGGTGTCCTGCAGCGAAGGCAGGGATTTGAGCACCTCGAGGGCCTTGGCGGCCACCGAGGGTGGGGTGTGGTCATAAGGTCCTGTCACGTGACATCCTGCGGCGGTGAGGGTGGTGGTGAATAGGGCGGCACCCAGCAATCTGTGGTGTCGCCGGCGCGGGGGAGGGTCAGCGGGTTTCTTCACTGGCCGGCAACCGCCTTATCACCCAGCCCGGCCACCACGGCGGCGATGTTGTAGTTGGTGGTCCGGATCCCCCCGTCGTCGGGAAAACGCGGGTAGTCGCCGTGGCCGTGCGCGCCCTCCAGCTGCAGGGTGCCGCCGTGGCCGTCGGGAACGGTGGTGGCGCCGGTGGCCAGGCGGGTGAAGGCGGGGTTGGTGGCCGGGTTGGGCCCGAAATGCCCGGCGCCGGTGGCGTCGGCGCCGCCGACGATACCTTCGGCGATGGTGTTGAACGGCGGCGGCAAAAACGGGGCCACATCATGGGCGATACGCGGGCCGTCGTAGGTCCACTGGATGAGATCGTCGGGGGTTTCCATGGCGAACACCTGGCCCGGTTGCAGGTGCAACTGGGCCGGCGTGGATGCTTCGACGCCGGGTGAGCCGTAAAACAGCGCCCGCGACACCCCGTGCTCACCGGGCTGCTGCAACGCCAGCCCGGTCGTGAGCGAGCCGTAGGAGTGCCCGATCGCGGTCAGATCGGCCCGCCCGCCCTGGTGGGAGGCTTGTATCCCGTCGTAGAAGCGGGCCAGGTCATGCGCGCCGGCGCGGGCCAGGGTGTCGTGGCTGACATCCCACGCGCCGGCCAGGGACTCACCGGTGTTATCGAAGCCGGGCACCTGCGGGGCGTCATAGCCGATCCAGGCGATCGCCGACACGCTGTCGTTCCCGTGGCCGGGGGTGAGGCTCAGCTGGCGAAGCGTTTCGCCCCTGAGGCGATTTGCTTCGTCGGCCATGGTCTCGATGCTGCCGTGCACGGTGGTGTTGAGCCCGGGGGCGGTGACCGACACGTGGGTGGCGGTGTCGGGGTCCCCGACGGCGATCGCGGCGTGGACTTGTTTGCCGGTTTGGGTGTCCAGCAGCATCAGTTTGCGATCCGGGCCGGCTTTGAGGGCTTTGTCGACCGCCTGCAGATCGGGCAGGTTTTTCGCGGCGTTTCGGGCGGCGTCGTAGCGCCGCTGCCAGGCCTCATAGGCCAGCCGGTCGGTAAAGATCGCGCCCGGCTCGTTGGGAGGCGGAATATTTTTGCCCTGCGCCCAGTCGGGGTGCTGGGCTTGCAGCGCGTCGGCTTGCGCGGCGGCGGCCCGGGCGCGCGCCAGCTGGTCATCAAGATTGAGCCGGTTGTAGTGGTCGTAGCCGAGGTGGTCCGGGGGATCGCAGGGCATCCCGGGATGGTTGCCGATGTTGTGGTCTTGGGCGTAGAGCCAGTCTTTTTCTTCCGGGGTCAGCTGATTCCACAGCGCGGTGAACTGCTGCGGATCCTCGGGCAGGGGTTTAGACAGCGCCTCTTGAATCTCGGGGCGATTCTCGTGGGGGCCGGCCGGGATGGGAGCATCGCCGTCGGCCATGTTGATCGCCGCCGCCAAATCCGCGTCGACCGCGGTCGCCTCGGCCACGATCGCGTTCAGCCGTGGCTGCAGCTGGGCTTGCGCTGCGGCCAGCTGCTTGTCGTCGCCGCGGAAACCCGACCCGGCCACCACCGTGTTGGCCAGCGGATCGATCCATAGACCCATCTCGGCGGCATCAGCGCGCAACCGGCGCAACTCGCCCTGCACCTTATCGATGCCGTCGGCGGCTTTGCCCGCCGCGGCGCCCACCGCCAGCGCCTCGTTGCCATGCGCATCAAGGTCCTGGCGGATCAGCGCATTGTGGTGTTTGCGGGCCGCAGCGGTTTGGCCCTCCCAGGTGTCAAACACCGCCAACGAGGACAGCTGACGCGACACCTCCACGGTGGCCTGCCCGCGCGCGGTGGCCGCGTGAAACACCGCCCGCACCGCATCCGAGCTCCACCGATCAATATCGGCCACCGTCAGCGCCACGGCTCACCCCCGGCCCACACCGGCCACCCGATCGGCATCCCCGCCGACCGCACGCAACCGCTGGGCGTTCTCACGCTCCATCGCCGCGAAATCGATGGCGTCATTGTGCAGATCCAGCGCGTGCGCACCGACGTCGGTCAGCAGCCGCCGCGAGCTCTGCCCCCACCGGTCCATGCGGGCGGCCAGCGCCGCCGCCGACGCCCCCACCCAACCGGACTGCGCGGCCTCGATCGCGTTATCCGACGTGAGATGCGCCGCCGCCAAGTCCTCCCCCTGCCCGCTGACATGCGCCGCCGAGCACACCAACGCCTCCAGGTCAACCCGGAATTCGCCCGCCACCGCCATGCCACCATCTCGCCAGCTGACATTGCTCAGAGTTAGGTAACACCGTCCGTTACCGATGCACAAGTCAGTCGGCGCCGCGATCGCAGCATGCGCAAGGTCGTACCGGTCCGGCCGGCGAGTGCTCGGCCACTGGCCGGATCCCGGCATCTGCGGCTAGCCTCGCTTCGCGGTCATTTTCTCGGCGCGTGTGGTCGCCGACGCGGCCACCGCGGCCAGCGAGACCAGCGCCAGCAGCTGCACAGCCGCCGAATGCCCGGCATAGCCGTCGACTGAGCGCCACGGATGGCGGGACAACGCCGCCCCGGCCAGGATCAGCCCGCCCGCGCTCAACCCCACGGTGATCGCGTCACGCAACCGCTGTCGGCCGCGCAGCGCGTAGCGCACACCGAGCGCAGCGCCGAAGACCGCTATCCCCGCTGCGCCAGCGATCACCGCCCCTGCGGCCAGCAGCGCTGCCGCCGCCCATGGCCCGGTCGCCCAGGGGAGCGCGGCCGGCTGGTCAGGGGTTCGCCGTGCCGGCCACCATGCCAGCAGCGCCAACAGCGGCAGCAGTAGCAGGCCAGCCGCCAGGCCGACGCGGTAAAGCGGGTTGGGGGCGTAGGTCAGCGTGATCGTCCCGGATTTCCCTGCGGGCACCACCCACCCCTGCTGCCAGCCGTTGACCGCGACAGGTGTTAACCGGGTCCCGTCGCCGGCCCGCCCCACCCAGCCGGGGTTGATGCTTTCGGGCACCACCAGGACCCGAGACGCCGGGGCCGCTTGCATGTGCACCTGGCGGCGGGCCGGGCCCCAAACCCCTGTTGCGGCGGGTACCGGCGCCGTGTCGGTGGCGCCCGGCAGCGCAGCGGCCTGCGGGGCAGACAGCTGGGCTCCGTCGACGACGAACTGCTCGCCGGGGCTGATCAACAGCTCCTGCTGACCCGTCGGCAACATGATCGGCCGGCGATCGCACACCTGGGCGGCAACCGGTTCGCCGTCCAGCAACGCGCCCACAGTCGTGGTGATCGAGGTGTGCACGAATCGGCCCGCGACCGCGATGACGGGGCCGTGGGCGCAGTCCACGGTGATCTCGCGGGACCGATTGCGGGCTGCGTCGGCAACACCCACCGGTGTGCCGTCGCGGCCGAGCACCGCGACCTCGGCCAGTCCTGGTGGTTTGAGCTGATCGAAGCCCAGAGCGGTGCGGTCGATCACATCGTCCCAGTCGAGCAAGCTCACGGTGACGGTGTCGGTGAGCCGGGGTTTGAGCCGCAGCGTTTGGGGCCGCCCGGGTCCGTCACTGCTCGGGTTCAGCTGCCGAACCTGCGGGCCGTCACCGAGGTCGACCGCGACCACGCTCGGGTGCGCGGGCACCGCTGATGCGCTGGGGGTGAGCCGCAGCCCGGTCACTTCGGCAGGCCCGGGCAGGCTAAGGGTCAGGGTCGGCGCGGTCTTGTGCTGCACGACCCGCTGCGGCGCCGTCCATGCGGTGGTCGGATCCCCGTCGGTGGCCGCGTATGCCGAGCCGAGGACATCGACCAGGTCGGAGTCACCGCGGGCCCGGGTGGTGCCCGGCTGGGCGATCAGGTCAGCCAGTTTGGGGCCCTGCCGGGCCCGCACCCACACCGTCGGAGTCACCTCGACCGGGCGGGGCACGGTCAGTGTGCGGCTGAACGTGGCCGGCTCTTCGGGGGCGAGGGCCATCGAGGCGGCGCAGCGCACGGTGTCGAGCCCTTGGGCGCAGCCGGGTCTGCCCACCAGCTCAGGTCCCAGATCCCATTGGGCGACAGTCGAACCGGGCGGGGGACCCGGCACCAGCACGGTGTGCCGCAGATCGACCGGGTGGGCGAAGCCGGAGGCGTCGTATTGGGTGATCGCCAGGTCGGTGATACCGAATTGCACACCGGCGGAGCCGTCGTCGGCGCCGATCGCGGTGATGCGCACCCACGGGGTTTCCCCGTAGGGCAGGGCTGCGGTGAGCGGCTTGCCGGGTTCGTCGAACTGCAGCGTTGTGGTGCCGTTGATGGTGGCGATCTGGATTCGGCGGATCTGGGCGCCGACGGCGGTGGCGCTGGGTGTGAGGGTGATGACGGCATTGGTCACCGGGTGGTCGAAATCCACTTGCAGCCATTGACCCACGGCGGACTGCAGCGCGTTAGACACCCAGGCGGTGCCCGGATCGCCGTCGATGGCGGCGGCAGGTGAGGCCGCGGGCGCGACATCGGGCAACGCGGTGGCATCCGACGACGAGCTGGACGCGGTGAGCCGTCCGCCCATCCACCCGCCGACGACCATGTCGGCGCCCGGGACGGGGTAGTCGGGCACCCGGTTGAACGTATGTCGTGGATCGCCGGCGGCACGGATCGCCGAGGAATGGTCGTCGACCCGCCCGTAGTCGGTCTCCCGGGCCAGCGGAGTGTCGGTGACGGTGACCAGGGGGGCGGACAGACCGGCGCGGCGGGCGTCGGCGGTCAACAGCACCGGGCCCAGCGGAGCTTCGCCCAGCAGACGGCGATGTTCGTCGAGGCGCAGCAGCACCTCCGGGCCGCCGTCGATGCGTGCGAGCTGATCGGTGTTGACGAAATACGGCGCCGCAGGATCGCCGTGGACACTCACCCGGTAGATCTCCACCGCCGGATACCGCGGTCGCAGACCGCTGTCGGTGACGAAGCCCGGTAACGAACCCGGGCCGACCGGCGCCCCGAACTGCGCCACTTTCTGTAGTCCCGGCGAACCACTGACAGCGCGATGTACCAGGATCGGGCGCGCTGAACGCGATTTCTCCGGGTCTAGATCGTTACGCAGCACCAGATACGAAATGCCTTGCCGGGCCAGTGTATCGGCCAGACCGGCTGAGGGTCGGCCAGCGGCAAGAAGGCGCTGCACGGAATCGAGCGCCCGGATGGTTTGGGGGGGTGTCAGCGGGATAGAGTCACGCACCCCCCACGGACCGGGGCCCAGCACCTGCAATGGTTCGTCGTGGCTGGTGCCCCACACCTGGGTGGCGAACGGCGCTCCCGGGATAACGAGCACCCGTCCGGGAACCGGGTTACCGGTATTGTGCTCAGCCAGCCAGGCGGCGGCCTCATGCCAGTACGCGGGTATGGCGGTGAACGTGCCCGGCGGGGCGAGCCGGCCGGTCCACGCCAGCGACGTGCTGACCATCAGTGCGGTCAGCACGACGATGCCGACCGCAACCCGCTTGTCACGTTCGGGATGGGCGAAAGCACGAAGCCACACCGGTGCCGGCGCGCTGGCCGGTAGTGGTATGCGGCCCAGCAGCTGGGCCAGTCCCAGCACCAACGGGATACGGATCACTGGCTCCAGCTTGTGGACATTACGGAGCGGCGCACCGCCGGCATCGAGAAACGACTGAACCTGCTGCGCCAGCGGTGATCCCGGATGTCCCGAGTAGCCGACGGCCAGCAAGACCAGCCCGACCAGCAGCATCGTCACCAACCGCCCGCTCCCGGGTACGCCGCGCGCGGAGAGCATGGCCAGGCCCGCCAGCCCGGCGGCGGCGACCAGGCAGGTCCCCACAATGGCCACCGACGTGGTCACCAGCGGCGCCCCCGCGGTGGCGTTGGGCGCCACGAACGGTGTCCAACCGGCAGTGCCGCGAAGCACCTCGACCAACGACGTCCATTGTGTGGTGACGCCCGAGGATTCGATGAAGTCCAGAAACGGTGGGCTGATCCGCGCCAGCAGCAGCAACGGCACCAGCCACCACGCCATTGCCAGCAGAAGAGCCAGCAGCCACCACCCCGTGTAGCACCACCACCGCCGATTCGGTCTGTGGCAGGCCCACCAGATCACCGCGGGCAGGCATCCCGCTAGTGTTGCGATGGCGTTGACGGCTCCCATCAGCGCCACCGCAAGCCCAGCTTGCGCGCCCAGCACTCGCACCGATCGGCCCGCCTCGCCGCGCAACGCCACGATGGTCGGCAGCAGCACCCACGGCGCCAGCATCATCGGCAGGGTTTCCGACGAGATCGATCCGAGCGTGGACAACACCCGCGGCGACAGCGCGAACGCCGCTGCGGCGATCACGCGCGACGTGGGGCTGCCGATGCCCAACGCTTCAGCGACCCGCAGCACGCCCCAGAACCCAACCGTCAGCAGCAGCGCCCACCACAGCCGCTGGGTGACCCAACCCGGTAGCCCCACGAGGTGGCCGATCAGGAAAAACGTGCCGTGCGGAAACAGATAGCCGTAGGCCTGGTTCTGCGCTTGGCCGAACGGCAGTTCGCTGTTCCACAGGTTGGTGGCGCGGGCCAGGAAGCGCAGCGGGTTGGCGGTGAGGTCGAGTTTGGTGTCCGACGAGATCCGGCCCGGGGATTGCGCGAGGGCCAGCGCCAACGCGACAGCCGCGACCACCCACAACTGGCGGCGCGGCAGCGGTGTCATGGCAAGTTCCTCCCGCGAGCAGGAGGTGAGGGCCGGGGTGCTCAGGCTAGCTACGGGTGCCGTACTCGACCCGGTTGAGCACCGAGGACGCGGGATCGCCGCCGGGCAGCGGCGGCTTCGTGTTTTGTTCCACCATCAGGGTGACCCCGAAGATCGCGGCCGCGCCCAGCAACAAACCAACCACGATGCTGGCGGCGGCGGGCGCAACGAACCGGTTCATCGATGGCTCCTTGGTTGCGGTCGTGGTTTGTCGCCAACCTAGCAGATCGGCAATCGCGCACCGCGGGAGCGAATCTGCCCGACAGCCCATCAGGCCCACAACGGGGACACCGCGCGGCGCCCGCGGTTTCGGACCTAGGGCCGCAGCTGCGGCGGCAGCTTATTCAAGCACTCCTGCTTGCTGGCGCACGGCAGGCAGTGCCCGTGATAACAGCGATTTCCGTACTGCACCAGGTGCGATATCGACGGGTTAGGGTCACGCGGCGGTTGCGGCGCTCGGCCATGGTGCTGCACGACGAATGTCCCACCGAACATCGCGACGGCGCCGAGAATCGCGCCTACGACGACGCTGCTCGCCGCGTACGGAACCAGCCGCCGTAGCGAGGGCTTCTTGGTTGTGGTCGCGTTGGTTGTGGTCGCGTTCGTCTCGGCAGCGTTTGTCACCGTTGCGGCAACGTCGGTCGTCGCCCGCCACCAACGCCCTGCGGACGTGGTGAGCCGTGCCACCCGCCATGCTCGCGCTGTGCCCCGCCCCGGGTGGGGTCGTGTCAGCCGACATCGGCGTCGTGACAGCATGGGCCGATGGTATTCGCGCGCATCGCGGTCGTGCTGGCGGCGGCATCTCTGCTGGTGACGGCGTGCTTCTCGCACCCGCACCCGACCCTGCCCGCAGGGCAGTCGCCGTCGCCCCCGGCTCGTCAGCCGGCAGCCCGGCCGGCGCCGCCGCTGTGTGGAGAAGCTACGGGCCTGTCAGCCCGTGACAAGTTGGCGCAGCTACTGATGGTCGGGGTGCGGGACGCCAGCGACGCCCGGGGTGTCGTCACCGGCTATCACGTGGGCGGCATTTTCATCGGGAGCTGGACTGACCTCACGATGCTCAGCGACGGCTCATTGGCCGACATCGCCGCCAAGGCTGGCCCACTGCCGCTGGCGGTAAGCGTTGATGAAGAAGGTGGCCGGGTGTCGCGGCTGTCGCCAATGATCGGCTCCGCTCCTCCACCGCGAGTGTTGGCGCAGACCCACACCCCGGACGAGGTCTACCGCCTCGCCCGCGACCGCGGCCGCAAAATCCGCGAGCTCGGGGTCACCATCGATTTCGCTCCCGTGGTCGACGTGAGCGACGCGCCGGCTGACACCGTGATCGGTGACCGATCGTTCGGCTCGGATCCGGCAGTGGTGACCGCCTACGCCGGCGCTTATGCCCGCGGATTACGCGATGCCGGGCTGTTACCTGTGCTCAAGCATTTCCCCGGCCACGGGCACGGCTCCGGTGATTCGCACACCGGCGCGGTTACCACCCCGCCGCTGGACGTTTTGAAAGTCAGTGATCTGGTGCCGTACCGGACGCTGGTGGCCGCGACCCCGGTTGGCGTGATGATCGGTCATGTGCAAGTGCCCGGTCTGACCGGCAATGAGCCCGCCAGCCTCAGCGCCGCCGCGGTACAGCTGCTCCGCGACGGCAGCGGCTACGGCGGCCCGCCCTTCAACGGACCGGTGTTCAGTGACGATCTGTCCAGCATGGCCGCCATCGCCGACCACTATGGGATAGCGGAAGCGGTGCTGCGCACTTTACAGGCTGGCACCGACACCGCCCTGTGGGTCACCACCGAGCAGGTGCCGGCGGTGCTGGACCGGTTGGAGAAGGCGCTGGCCGCAGGCGAGTTGACGATGCCGGCGATCGACGCCAAGCTCGCGCGCGTGGCGGCGATGAAGGGGCCAGACCCCAGGTGCGGGAGGTAGCACGTGAGCGGCACGAGCGGCGTGTTTACCCTGAAGTCAGATACCGTTTAAGCGCACACAGCAAGGCGGCTGGGAGAAGGACACGGCATGGCAGGTGGTACCAAACGGCTGCCCCGTGCTGTACGTGAACAGCAGATGCTTGACGCTGCCGTAGAGATGTTCTCGGCCAACGGCTACCACGAAACATCGATGGACACCATTGCCGCCAAGGCACAGATCTCCAAGCCGATGCTGTACCTCTATTACGGCTCCAAGGAGGAGTTGTTCGGTGCGTGTCTGAACCGCGAGCTGGCTCGGTTCATCGACGCGGTGCGTGCCGACATCCGACCCGACCAGAGTCCAAAAGACCTGCTGCGCAACACGATCTCCTCATTCCTGCGCTACATTGACGCCAACCGGGCGTCGTGGATCGTGATGTACACGCAGGCCACCAGTTCAACGGCGTTCGCGCATACCGTACGCGAAGGACGGGAGCGGATCATCGAGTTGGTTGCCGCACTGCTGCGGGAAGGCACCCGAAACCCCCACCCGGACACCGATTTCGACACGATGGCTGTGGCGTTGGTGGGTGCCGGCGAGGCAGTGGCCACCAGGCTGAGCACCGGAGAAACCGACGTCGAGGAGGCGGCTGAGCTGATGATCAACCTGTTCTGGCACGGCCTTAGGGGCACACCCGGCGAAACGGACACCACTGACGCCGATATCGGAATGACCGCCACCCGCAGGCCCGGCTGAGAACCCCGACGTCCCGGCCGCTGGAAATCGGCCCGACTGAACCGGGGCGCGGCTGGATTGCGGATGGGCATACATTCATCCCGTGGCCCGCCGTAACCTCGATTTCGTCACCGCACTCCTGATTGTCGGATTGCTCGCCGGGGTCGCGGGCCTATCGACCAGTCTGGCCCTGCGATTCGTTGAACACCTCACCTACCACTACAGCTTCGGATCGCTGCTGTCCGGGGTCAGAGGCAGCAGTCGGTTTCGCCGTGCCGTGGGACCGATGGTCGGTGGCGCACTGGCGGGCTTGGGCTGGTGGATGCTGCGATCCAGGACCGATGTCCGGCCCCTGATTCAAGCTATTGTGGACCGCGATCGGATACCGCTGCTGCCGTTCGGTATCGACGCCCTCTTACAGGTGGTCCTGGTCGGATCTGGCGCATCACTGGGCCGCGAGGGGGCCCCCCGGCAATTTGCCGCGGCTCTCGCCGATCTCGGCATTGGGTGGCTCAAACGGCTGCCGCCGCGAGACCGCGAGATCCTCCTGGCCTGCGCAGCCGGCGCAGGACTCGGTGCGGTGTATGCCGTGCCGGTGGGCGGGGCGCTCTTCAGTGCGCGGATCGTGCTGAAAACCTGGCATCCGCGTGCGGTGGGTGCGGCACTGGTCACGTCGAGCGTGGCGGTTGCGATCGGTTCCGCCGCGACGCATGACAAACCCACCCTGGCCTGGCCAACCGCGGCCTCCTCGCCACTGCTGGCCGCTCATGCCCTTGCCCTGGCGCCGCTGACTCTCGTCGTGGGGTTGGGGTTCAACCGGCTCATGGCACTGGCCAGCAACCCGATGCGGTCGTGGGTACTGGTTCCGGCGATCGCCGCCGCCGGTTTGCTGATCGGTATCTGCTCACAATGGTGGCCCGAGCTCCCCGGCAACGGTAAAAGCATCCTGACAGTGAGTCTCACCAGCGGCATGACCCTGACAGCGGCGGCCGTGATCCTGGTTTTAAAACCGGCCCTGACGGCACTGTTTCTGCGCGCCGGCGCCGCTGGCGGGATGCTGACTCCCTCACTGGCCACCGGCGCTGCCACAGGATCGGTGTTCGTGCTGACGGTCAACACCTTGGCGGGCGCCGATATCCACGTTCCGGCAATCTCTTTGGCAGGCGCTGCCGGAGTGCTTGCGGTCACTCAGCGCGCACCGTTGTGGGCCGCGGTGTTCGTCTGGGAACTCGCCGCCCCACCCTTGTGGCTGTTGGCGGTTTTCTTGGCGGCAGCAGCCGGTTCGCATGGGCTAAGGGTGCTCACCGAACGTCACCGTGTTATCGCGGCGGCTGCCTGAACCGCGGCCCTGGTGGGTTCGCCTGAGACGTCAAAGCAGCTACAGTGCGCGGATTGTGCCAGTCAGGTGGGGGTACCCTGCGGTGATGTGGCGCAGCGCGAGATCCCAGCCGTCTTCGACCGGATCGACGTACAGTCCCACCTTCGCGGGCAGCACCACCGGCTTGCCGAACCGTACCGAATAGGTCACGGCATCTGGAAGACGGGCTTCGATATTAGCTAAAACCGCTGCTGC